>CADEFD010000042.1:0-26463 GCA_902826515.1 uncultured Acidobacteriota bacterium | reverse complement strand
CAGCCGTGTTGAGCCCGATGCCGATGGCGAGGGTGGCCACGACAGTGGCGGCGAACAGGGGGCGCCGGAAGAACTGCCGGCGGGCGAGGTCCAGGTTTTTCAGGAAGTCGCGCATGAGACGCCTCGCTGGTCCATACGACCCCGCCGCCCGAGGGGGTTCGCGAGATGTGACGAAGGGCCGATTCGAAGGTGCGAAGGCGCGGCGGCGCGCAACCTTCGATCGCCCTGGCCCGTCGAACCGCCCATGACCGATCTGCGCTACGCGTTGCGGGGCCTGCGCCGACAGCCCGGGTTCACCTTGGCGGCAGTGCTGACGCTGGCAGTTGGCATCGGCGCCAACACCGCGATCTTCAGCCTGCTCTACCAAGTGCTGCTGCGGCCCCTGCCCTACGCCGAGGCCAACCGGCTGGTGTTCGTGTGGAACAGCTACCCACTCGGAAACCTGCCGCAGGCCAGCGTCTCGATCCCGGACTACATCGACCGCAGGACACAGGCGCCGGCCATCGAAGATGCCACGCTCTTCAGCCAGCGGAGCGTCAGCCTGGCCGAAGGTGGCTCACCGGAACAGGTGCGGGCGCTCCGGGTAACGCCGTCGTTCTTCTCCACCCTCGGGCGGGCGCCCTTCCTCGGGCGCGCCTTCACGGATCCTGATGCCACGACCGGCGCCGACCAGTTCGCGATTCTGACCTACGGCCTGTGGAACTCGCGGTTTGCCGCCGACGCCGCTGTCGTCGGCAGGGACATCCGGCTCGACGGTGTGGCCTATCGCGTCGTGGGCGTGCTGCCCGCGGACTTCGAGCTGCCGGCGCGCGACATCGCCCTGCTCGTGCCCTTCTCGTTCACGCCGGAGCAGATGAGCGACCAGGGCCGCGGCAATGAGTTCAGCGCCATGATCGCTCGCCTCGCGCCGGGCGCCACGCGCGAGCAGCTCGACGCGCAGATGAAGACCATCATCAGCCGCAACCTCGACCGCCTGCCGCAGTTCCGCGGCTTCGCCGAGCGCAGCGGCTTCACCGGCTACTCGGTGCCCATCCGCGAACAGATCGTCGGTAACGTGCGCGCGCCACTGCTGGTGCTGCAGGCGGGGGTCGTGCTGGTGCTGCTCATCGCCTGCGCCAACGTGGCGAACCTGCTGCTGATGCGCGCCACCGGCCGGCATCGCGAGGTCGCGATCCGTTCCGCCATTGGCGCCGGACGCGGGCACCTGGTCAAGCAGATGCTCACCGAAGGGCTCGTGCTGTCGCTGCTCGGCGCGGTGGTTGGCCTGGGACTCGGCCTGGCCGGCGTGCGCGGACTGGTGGCGCTCATCGGCCAGCAGTTGCCGGGCACGGCGGACGTCGCGCTCAGCTGGCCCATGCTGGGCTTCGCTTTGGCAATGGCCGGCCTCACCGGCGTGGTCTTCGGCCTGGTGCCGGCCCTGACGACGAGCGGCACCAACGTGAACCAGGTGCTGCGCGACGACAGCGCCCGGGGATCGGCCTCGCGCGGTACGGGTGTGACGCGGGCCGGCCTCGTGGTGGCCGAGGTGGCACTGGCGGTGATGCTGCTCGTGGGCGCCGGCCTGCTGGGCCGCAGCTACGCGCGGCTCCAGGATGTGAACCCGGGCTTCTCGCCGGAGAACGTGCTCACCGCGCAGATGGCGCTTCCCGCCACGACCTACCCGGACGACACGGCCAGAGCGGCCTTCTGGCGACGGCTGGTGGACGAGACGCGCCGGATTCCCGGCGTGGTGGCCGCCGGAACCACGAGCAACGTGCCGTTCAACGGCATGGTCGGCTCAGGGTCCTACAGCATCGTCGGCTACACGCCCGGACCGTCCGAGGCCGCACCTCACGGGCGGCAGGAGATCGTCGGCGGCGACTACTTCCGGGCAATGCAGATCCCGCTCGTCAAGGGCCGCCTCTTCACCGACAGCGACGGCCCCGAGAGCCCGCCGGTGGTGGTCATCGACGAGTATCTCGTGGGTCGCTACTTCCGGGACAAGGACCCGATCGGCCAGCAGATCCGCCGCGGTGGTCCCGATTCGCCGCCGTTCACCGTCGTCGGCGTCGTGGGCACGATCAACAGCATCGATCTGAGCGAGCCGGTCAACAAGGAGCGCATCTACTACCCGGTCGCCCAATCGCCCCGTCCGAACATGGCGCTGGTCGTCAAGTCCACGCTCGACCCGCAGGCGCTCATGGCGCAGGTGCGATCAGCCGTGCAGACCATCGACCCCGGCCAGCCGATGGCCGACGTGCGGACGATGGATCAGTGGATCGGGCGGTCGCTCGCGACCAGACGTGCGCCGACCTTGCTGCTCGCGCTGTTCGGAGGCGTGGCGCTGCTGCTCTCCGGCATCGGCATCTACGGCGTGGTGGCATACGGCGTCGCACAGCGCGTGCGCGAGTTCGGCATCCGCCAGGCTCTCGGCGCCGACCGCCAGACGATCCTGCAGATGGTGCTCAGGCAGGGTGTGCGCACGGCCGTCCTCGGCGTGGCGCTCGGCCTCGTGAGTGCGGTGGCACTCACCCGCTTTCTGCAGAACCAGCTCTACGGCGTGGGAGCGCAAGACCCGCTCGTCTTCGTCGTCGCCGGCACGACGCTGCTGGCCGCCTCGGTCGTGGCCTGCTACCTGCCGGCGCGCCGCTCGACCCGCATCGATCCGATGGTGGCCCTGCGCGACGGCTGATCGATGGACGGGGCCCGGGAAGTCGACCCAGAATGGCAGGCGTGATCAGGAGCTACCAGCCGACGGACTGCGACGATGTGCTGAGGGTGTGGGCCCACGCGTCGGCGGTGGCACACCCGTTCCTGAGCGAAGAGTTCCTCGAGCTGGAGCGCCACAACATTCCCCATCTGTATCTGCCGAACGCCGACACCTGGGTCTGGGTGGCTGACGGACAGGTCACAGGGTTCATCTCCCTGCTGGGGAATGAAGTCGGCGCCATCTTCGTCGAACCCGAGTGCCATCGATCCGGGATTGGGCAGGCACTCATGGCCCACGCGAGGGCCCTGCGGGGAGTACTGGAGGTCGAGGTCTTCGAGCGCAACCTGCAGGGGCGGGCGTTCTACGCGAAGTTGGGCTTCGAGTTCGTGCACAAGAAGGTGCACGACCAAACGGGCTTCGACGTCATCCGGCTGAGGCTGGCGCCGGGTACTCCGATGCCCCGGTGACCTTGGGCCGCAGTTGTGCTGTCGCAGGTCGAAGCCGTGGGCGGCGCATCGAGCGCCTTCGAGAATCGCCTGAACGCCGCCTCATCCAGATGAAACACTGGTTCGTTCCTCGAACTATCGTCATTCGAGACCAGCGCGACGTATACACGCTGTAAACACGCCCGACCGCTACGCGCGTGAGCCGCCGCTGTCCCTGGTTATTGTGGCCCGCGCGTATCGGCTCGGTGGGTGTCCGACATACCGGCTGAACGCGACGCTGAATGCGCTGGTCGAACTGTAGCCCACGCGTCCGGCGATCTCGGACACCGTCAGCTCGTCGTCGCGAAGCAACCCCTTGGCGATCTCCATGCGCCATGCCAGCAGGTACTCCATGGGCGCCACGCCCACGAGGCGCGTGAAGCGCACGAAGAACGCGGAACGGGACAGCGTCGCGATTTCCGCCAGCTGCTCGATGCTCCAGGAGCGATCGATCCGCGCATGCATCTGCTTCAGCGCGCGTGCCAGTCGCTCATCCCCCAGGCCCCGCAAGAGTCCCGGAGGGGCGCCTCCGCCCGACATCGAGCGCATGGCTTCCACAAGCAGCAGGTCCACCAGTCGGGACATCACGAACTCATTGCCAGGCTGCTGAGCGGCAGATTCTTCGCCCACCATCTGGACAAGCCGAGACAAGCGGCCAGAGCCTTGGACGTGAACGATCCTGGGCAGCAACGACACCAGCAGCTCGGGATCAGCGGAGTCGAACCGGAAGGCGCCGCCCAACGAACGCATGTCCGGGCGGCCTTTCCGCTCGCCGTAGCGCAGCTCGCGCCGCGGACCCGAGACCGCGTTCGGGTCCAGATGGACCGGCGGCGCCGGGACGAAGCTCGAGAGCGTGAAAGCCGGCGTCGTCGGCAGCAGGACGAAATCACCGGCGCCGATGGTGATGGGGTCATGTCCATCGACCCGCAGCTGGCAGCTCCCCGTGAGCACGATGCAGAAGCTGGGCAGGCCATATTCGGCATACCGCACCGCCCAGTTGCCCTTGCCGCTGATGACGTTGGCAAACGCCGCGCGGGGCCGCAGCAGGCGCACAACTTCCGAGAGTGGATCACTCATGGTTCAGGACTATGGCTAAACATATCAGGACTTCTGATTATCGAAAGTCCTGGTGCGTTCTTCTATCGTTCTCTCATCGTCAACGCACGGCCAAGGGAGAGACACGACATGAAGACCACGAAGACCGTACTCATCACCGGCAGTTCCTCCGGCTACGGCCTGGAGACCGCTCGCCACTTTCTCGCGCAGGGCTGGAACGTCATAGCCACGATGCGCACACCGCGGGCGGACTTGTTCCCCGCCTCCTCGCACCTGCGTGTCCTGGCGCTCGATGTGACCCGTCCTGACAGCATCACGCGTGCCCTGGAAACAGCCGGCCCCATCGACGTCCTCGTGAACAACGCCGGTCTCGGGCTGTTCGGCGCGTTCGAGGCGACGCCGATGTCGACCGTGCGCGACATCTTCGAGACCAACACGTTCGGGGTGATGGCGATGTGCCAGAGCGTCATCCCGCAGTTCCGGGAGCGCGGGGCCGGCACGATCGTGAACGTCACCTCGAGCGCAACCCTGGCCCCGTTCCCGCTGGTGGCGGCCTATACCGCCAGCAAGACGGCCATCGACGGGTTCACGGCGTCCCTGGCGCTCGAACTTCGGGAGTTCGACGTGCGCGTCAAGCTCGTCGAGCCCGGCTACGGTCCGACGACGAACTTCACCGCCAATGGCCAGCAGCGGATGCAGGGCCTGATTCCTGCCGCCTACGAACCGTTCGCCTGCCGCGTGTTTGCGGGATTCACGCCTGAGAAGCCGGTCACCAGGGAATCCGACGTGGCAGAAGCCGTACTGCGGGCCGCAAGCGACGTCTCCGATCAGCTTCATTTCCCGGCGGGCGCAGACGCGCTGGCCCTCGCGTAATTGGCGCTGCCGAACCGCAGGAGAACTGCATGCAGGCGCTCGACACCACCACCGTCACTGCGACCGGCGACGGCCGCCACGGTCACGCCGGATTTGCTGTCCTGGTGGGCGACACGTATCAAGAGCATCCATCGAGATCGCAGCGTCGAACGCTGATGTCTGGGATGCCATTGGAAACTCCGGCCACTGGAGCGATCTGGAGCCGTTGCCGGTTGCGAAGGGTCGCGCATGTAGACTTGGCCGAGAGGAATCCAATGACGGCCATGCTGTTCGCGTCTTCAAGCACCAACGCCCCACGGGGCCGTATCTGCACGCCGGTCGCGGCCGCGGTCGTGGCATTCCTCGCGATGGGGCTCGCCACGCCTGCGACGGTGGCGCTCTCGGCCGCTCAAGGCACACCGATGACGCTCAAGGCCGCCTATGACTCGGGTCTCGTCATGATCAGCGTCGAGATCGCCGCGCAGGACAAGCGAGGAGATCGGTTGCTGCTGACGATCGAACCAAGCGACAAGCCGCTCACGATCATCGTGCCAACGGAGACGACCACGCTCACGATAGAGAAGCCGTTCGATGTCCTCAACTTCCGCGCGCCGGCGGCGCAGAAGATCGCCCTTACGGCTGAAGCTCCTGCCAGGCTCGTCGTCAACCAGGTCGGCGAACGCCGCTTCGTTTCGGGCAAGTTCCAGATCGCGATGGACGAAGGCAAGCCGCAGTTTGTCGGCAGTGCGACCGTGGACGTCGTGAAGCCGCAGTAGGACCGACACGCGCCCAGACCACGACCAGCGTGGCCAGCAGCAGCGTGCGGGCATCCGTCGCACCGGGTCCAGGGCGGATATACTCCGCGGCATCATGCCGAAGACCGCGTCGCTCGCCGCCCTGCTCGTCCTTCTGATGCTTCCGCGCGTCGTCCACGCGCAGGCCACGTCCGTGTTCATCGAAGACCTGACCTGGGTCGAGGTGGACGCGGCGCTCAAGGCCGGCAAGACCACCGCGCTCATCTACACCGGGGGCGCGGAACAGAACGGCCCCCATCTTGCGTTCGGCAAGCACAACGCCGTGGCGCGTTATCTCTCGGAACGCATCGCGAAGGAGCTCGGCAATGCGCTGGTCTATCCGGTGCTGCCGTATACACCCGCGGGTGACCCGTCGAAGAAGGAAGGCCAGTTTGCGTTCCCCGGAACCAGCGGCATCACCGACGACACCTACGGCATGGTCTTGCGGGATCTCGTGCTGGGCGCCGCAACTGCCGGCTTCAAGGACATCATCCTGATTGGTGACCATGGCGGCGGCCAGGATGTGCTGAAGCAGACGGCCGCGACGCTCGATGCCAGGCTGAAAGCCTCCGGCGCGCGGGTGTTCTACTGCGACGACTTGTATTTCAAGTCACGCGACGAGTTCTCCCAGTACCTGAAGGACCACAAGGTGACCGGGGAAGGCCATGCCGGCGTGGAAGATACATCGGCGATCCTGTACGTGAAGCCCGAATGGGTCCGCAAGGACAAGATCGCGGCGAAGGACCCCGCGAAGGGCGTCGAGGGCGACCCGCGAAACGGCAGGGCGGAGCTGGGTAAGGTGCAGCAGGATCTGAAGGTCAAGGTGGCCGTGGCGCAGATCCGGGCGCAGGTCGCCAGCCACCACGGCAAGTAATACGACGCCCGCCGCAGCGCGCGTGGACCAGGGAAGGCGGACCCCGCGGCCCGCCTCCCACACGGTGAGCGTTACGGCACGCGCACGACGCCGTCGATCGGCTGGTCGCCGAAGTGCGCGGCCGCCGCGCCCTGGAAGGTCAGCGTGATCTTGGCGAGGGGCACCGCGGCGCCGCCGGTGATGTCGACGACGACCTGCGAACCGGAGAACCCTGCCGTGGCGCCGTTCGACGTGATCGTCGCCGGGCCGGTGATGCGGTAACCGCCGGCAATCACACTGACCGCGCCGTCGGTGAGCGTGACGTGGTGCGTGTGCGGCTGCCGGGTGGCGTTGTCGGACCGCACCATGCTGAGGCTGGTTGTCACGTCCACCAGTCCACTGGATTTGAGCGTACCGGCCCACGCGCCCACGAGCTGCCACGCGCCCGACCCATCCAGGTCAGCCGTGAAGTCGTGGAACGTGCCTTCGACCCTCGCGACGACCGCCGACTGCGCGCGCGCCGGCGCGGCCACGCCAAGCGCGATGACAACCAGTGCGACAGTGACTAGAATCCTGCTGTTCATTTCGAAGACCTCCGCGCAGAGTCTCGGGGACCGCGGGCTCGGAGGTCGTTAGGCGGCCGTGAAAGTCTTCTGAAAGATTGCTGAAGATGACGAGCCCCGCCCGTTCCACCTACGCGTTCGGGCGCTTCCGCCTGGATCCGGCCGACAAGGTGCTCTACCGCGACGGCATCCCGGTGGCGCTCACGCCGAAGGCGTTCGATACGCTTGCCGTGCTGGTCGAGGCCCACCCGCGGCTCGTCACCAGGGACGAGTTGCTGGCGCGCGTGTGGCCCGACACCTTCGTCGAAGACAACAACCTCGCCCAGCACGTGTCCCTGCTGCGCCGGACCCTCGCCGAGAGCACGGACGCCGAGCCGGTCATCGAGACCCTGCCGAAGCGCGGGTACCGTTTCCGACCGCTGGTCGAGCGGACGCTCGAGGAGCCGGTCGCCGCATCCGGCCTCGCATCCGAAACCGCCCCCGCGGTGGTCGTGCCGATGACGGACGCGGTGCCGCCCGCGGCTCCGGCCGCGGCGTCACGCTGGCGCCAGGCTCGCTGGGTGGCCCTGGCCGCGGCCGGCGCCATGGCGCTCGCCGTGATGATTGCGACGACCTATCGCCCCACCGCCGGCGAGCCTGTCGGTGGTCGCGGCGAGGCGGCCGCGAAAGATGCCGACGCGTACCTCGCTTACCTCAGCGGTCGCGCGGCGTTCGCGCAGGGTTATTCCGATACGACCAATCAGCAGCGGGCGCGCGCCGATCTCGAACGTGCCGTGGCCCGTGACCCCGGATTTGCTCCCGCCTGGGCCCTGTTGTCCCAGGTCTACGGCGCTCAGTACCGCACGTCGCTGGATCGCGATCCTGCCATCCTCGTCGCCGCCGAGCGCGCGGCGCGCACCACCGTCGCACTCGATCCGCACCTGCCCGCCGGCCACCTCGCCCTTGCGAACGTGTTCTTCAGCCGCCGCGATCACCCGCGGACGCGCGAGGCACTGGCGCGTGGACGCGACGTCCTGGCCGGCGATGCCACCTACTGGCACCTGCTCGCCTTCATCGAGCAGCGCGAAGGGCGCTGGCGAGAGGCGGAGGCGTCGCTGGCGAAGGCGTTCGACCTCGACGGGCCGGCCACCGCCGAGTGGCTGGCGGTGCACTACCTGCATCGGCGGCAATACGCGGACGCCCGTCGCGTGCTGGCCGTGGCGCAGGCATCGAGCCGCACCGCCGCCGTGGTGCCCGACGCGTGGACCCGGTTCAGCGAGAGCGCCGAGATCGCGGCCGCGCGGCCGGTGCTCGAGGTCGCGCTCGGCGGGCGGACGCCACCCGATGCCCGCGTGCTCGGTCTTCTCGCGCAGTTCGAGTGGTTCGACGGCCGGGCCGAGCGCGCGCTGGAGCTCATCGCACAGATGGACGCGCCGGGCGCGTGGCTCGCGCCGAACTTCCGCTTCCCCGCCGCCATCGCCGCCGGCGACGTGCTCGACGGGCTTGGCCGTCGCACGGAAGCGCGGGCCCGTTACGCCGAGGCGGTTGCGCTGCTCGAAACCCGGCGCAGTGCCGATCCCGATGACCCGAAGGTGATGGCCGCACTCGGCCTGGCCTACGCCGGCCTTGGTCGCGCCGACGATGCGGTACAACACGCCAGACGCGCCGTCGACCTGCTGCCTCGCGAACGCGACGCCGGCGAAGGGCCGCTGTATCTCTACCTGCTCGCCCGCGTCCACGCCCGGCTCGGCCAACGTGCCGAAGCGGCGGCGGTACTCGACGACATGTTCGCGGCGCCCGGGTTCTACAGTGAGGCCTGGGTCGCACGCGACCCGTCCTTCGCGGCGCTCCGCGCCGATCCCGGCTACGCGGCGCGTCTCGAACGTTGGACCGCGCAGAAGGGCGAGCGGCTGCTCACCCGCGCCACCGAGCCCGAGGCGCGCGCTGCTCACGCGCGTCCGCCGCAACGCTGACGAAGCAGAGGCGCCCGCTCGCAACAGCGCGTGCGCCGCTCCAGGCGCCATGCGCCCGCGCATCGAGATCCGACGCGTACATCGTCGGAGAGTCTCGATGACCCGAATGCTGCTCATGCTGTCCCTGTTCGTCTTTGCTTCCGCCTGCGGCGGCGGGGGCGGCAACCCGTCGCCAACGAACCCAACGCCCACTGTTTCGAACCCGCCGGCGCCGAGTCCCGCTGTTGCGGCGAGCTGGCAGGGCACGGTGACCGCGGTGAGACGCACCCTGGTCCCGCCCCTCGACACCACCCAGTCATTCGCGGGCACCGCGACATTCGAGCGCGGCGACGTCGGCATCTACGAACCGCCCGACCTCCTCGCCCCTCTCGTGCCCCCGAACGCTGCGACGTACATCCTCAAACCCGGTCTCTTGAAGCTGACTCACACCGGGAGCGTCGGGCCGTGCAGCTACGGCACCGGCACGTGGGACGTGCTGATGAAGGCGAGTGATGGCTATCTGATCGTGGCCTCGAGCGGCACTGTAACCGGCCGAATCACGCTGCCCGAGACGCTGTTTCCCGTGACCGTCACCTGCCCGACGGGGTCGACCCAGGGCGACAGCGGGGTCCAGATGGACCTGACGATCTCGGGATCGGTCACCGGCACGCGGATCACCGGGACCATGACGCCGGCAACGGTCGCGGGTACGACGTTCTCCGGGTCCTGGAGCTTCGACGCGCGTTGAACCACGCACCGTGCGGTTCTCGAAGGGCCCGTGAGCCCGGTCGTGTCCGCTTGACGCGTCTCCTGAGTAGTGGCGGCCCAGGCGATTCCCGGGCCCATCTGGAGGACACCATGCCGTTGAATCGTCTTGTCTCGACTCTCACGCTCGCCGCGTTCCTGTCGGCCGGCCTCACCCAGCCTGTTGCGGCGGCTGATCCTGTGCCGCGGTCCGATCAGGCTGCGCCCTCGCCCCTGCGCGCGTCGATTGACCGCGCGGCCTCCGGGGCGCAGTTCCCGCGGGTGCCGGCGAGACGTCAGGGCACAGTGCGCCGGCAGATGATGCCCGGCGGCGGCGGCGGTGGCGGCGGCATGATGCTCATGACGCTGCTCGTGACGGCCGCAAGCCTGGCGGGCACGTACTTTCTGGTGAAAGAACTGAAGAAGTCGAGCGACGACGCCAGGACGGCGCAATAGCCGCGTCGATTCGAGCGTCGCGGCGGGAAGGCCGTTAGTATGTGCGCATGCGCCCTGCGGGTGGATGCGCGCGACATGTTCGTTGCCCCGGGGCGGGCTCGACGCCGTGAGCGACGGGTCGAGCCGCGTGACGTTGCTGCTGCGCCAGTGGCAGCAGGGAGACTCGGCGGCGGCCGCGACGCTCGCGGGAGCCGTGTATGACGAACTGCGCCGGCTCGCCGCGTCACGGCTACGCCAGGAACGGCACGGCCACACGCTGCAGCCGACCGCGCTGGTGCACGAGGCGTGGCTCCGGCTGGTGGACCAGCGGGTGGACTGGCAGAACCGCAGCCACTTCTTCGCGCTGGCCGCCCAGGCGATGCGGCGCATCCTGGTGGACCACGCACGCCGGCGGCACGCAGCCAAACGCGGCAGCGATCCGCCCGCGGTGGACGTCGACGACATCCTCGACCGGCTGCCGGCACCGATGCCCGACGAACGGCTGATCGCCATGGACGAAGCCCTGACACGGCTCACAGCGCTCGACCCGCGGCAGGCGCGGGTGGTGGAGTTGCGCTTCTTCACGGGGCTGTCGGTGGCCGAGACCGCCGAGGTGCTCGACATCTCGCCGGCGACCGTCAAACGCGAGTGGGCAAGCGCGCGCGCGTGGCTGTTCGACGCCATCGAGGCGCCGCCCGGTGCCTGACGACGCTGAGGCGCCGGCCAGGCATCAGTCCATCAAGGCGCTGCTGCTGGCGGCGCTCGAGCTGTCGTCTGCCGAGCGCGGCGCGTGGCTCGCTGCGCTCGAGGCGCGCGACGGCGCCGCCGCGACGACGGTGCGACAACTGCTCGATGCGCACACACGGGCCGGCACCTTCCTGGACCTGCCCGACGACGACGATGCCGCGCCGACCGCCGCCGGCCGCCTCATCGGACGCTTCGTCGTCGAACGCGAACTCGGACACGGCGGCATGGGCACGGTGTTCCTCGGGGCGCACCGTGAGCACGGGTTCGTCCAGCACGTGGCCATCAAGGTCCTCGGCGCCAACCTGGCGCACGGCGCCGCCGACCGCCTGCGGGACGAACGGCGAATTCTGGCCACGTTGAATCACCCCGGCATCGCCCACTTCGTGGACGGCGGCGCCACGGCCGATGGACTCCCCTATATCGCCATGGAATACGTGGACGGCCGCCCGATCACGTCGTGGTGCGACGACGAACGCCTCGAACCACGGGCACGACTGCGACTCTTCCTGAAGGTCTGCCGGGCCGTCCATTTCGCCCACCAGCGCCTTGTCGTGCATCGCGACATCAAGCCATCGAACATCCTGGTCACCGCCGACGGCACCCCGAAGCTGCTCGATTTCGGCATCGCGAAACTGCTGGATGCCGGCAACCCCGTGCCCGGCGCGGGCACCGCGCTGGTGCTGACCCCGCACTACGCCAGCCCCGAGCAGGTCAGCGGCAGCGGTCCAGTGACCACGGCCACCGACGTCTACTCATTGGGCGTCCTGCTGTACGAGCTCCTGACTGGCGGCGGGCCCTATCGCACAGTCACCACCGAGTCGTCACCACTGGCGGTGCTCGACGCCGTTCGCAGCGCCGAGCCCGAACGGCCGTCGAGCGCTGCTGCGCGCCACGGCCGCCGGGCCCTCGATGGCGATGTCGAGGCCGTGCTCTTGCGGGCGCTCCGCAAGGATCCGGCGGCGCGGTACGGGTCGGCCGAGCAGTTCGCGCAGGACGTCGAGCGGTACCTGGACGGGCAGCCGGTCGTGGCCCGCGCCGGATCGGCGGCTTATCGGGCGCGCAAGTTCGTGTCGCGCAATCGCGCGGTCGCCGCCGCAGCGGCCGTGGCCGCCGTGAGTCTGAGCGCCGCCACCGCCGTGTCGATATGGCAGGCGCGTGTGGCCAACGCGCAGCGACTGCAAGCCGAAACGCGGTTCAACGACGTGCGGGCCCTCGCCAACGCGTTCGTGTTCGAGTTCGACGAGGCCGTTCGGGAGATTCCTGGCACGACCGCCGCCCGCAGGCTCGTCATCACCCGCAGCCTCGCCTATCTCGAGAAGCTGGCGAGCGACGTGCAGAACGACGTGCCGCTTCGCCGCGAACTGGCGGCCGCGTATCAGCGCGTCGGCGACGTCCAGGGCAATCCCTACCTCCAGAATCTGGGCGAGCGGCGCGAAGCCCTCGAGAGTTATCGCCACGCGCTGGTGCTGCGCGAGCAGATCGCTGCCGGGCCGGAGGCCTCGGATGCCGACGCTCAGGAGCTGGCGTCGGCTCTCGGTGCGGTGGGCGACCTGATGTGGTCGAACGGCGACTTCCCCGGGGCGTTGGCGCAGTACGAACGCGCCGCGTCCATCACCAGGACTTTGGCGGCGCGCGCGACGTCGAGCCCCCCCGCGGCGGCCGCGGCGGCGCGTTACGCCTACCTGGTCGGCCAGGCCCTCACCAAGCTGGGCCGGTTCGGCGACGCGGAATCGCAATACGCCCGGGCGGTCGCGATGATGGAGGCGGTGGCCGAGCGCGGTGTGCTGCCATCCGCCGTCGAGCGGTTGCACCCGGTGGCGGTGGCCAAGGTCGGCGACGGCCTGCTTCGCAGGGGCCGCGTCGCCGAGGCGATCGATGCGTATGATCGAGCGGCCACTGCCCTCGAGGCCCTGACGAGGCGCGACCCGGGCAGTGCCGCGTTTCAGCGCGTGCACGCGTTCCTCCTGCTGCGCGTGGCGTTCGGACAGGCGGTGGCAGGCCAGCTGCCGGAGGCCGCCGACATCGGGCAGCGGGTCCTGCACCTCCAACGCACGTTTGCGCTGGCCGACGCGAACAACCGGCAGGTGCAAAGTGACCTGGCGCTCACGACCAGCACGCTCGGCGGCATCGCCCTCGAGCGCGGGCGGCTGGCCGAAGCGCGAACGGCCCTGGCCGAATCCGTCGCCGTGTTCGCCCGCCTCGGGGCGGCCGGCGCCGGATTCGCCGACCTTCGCAGCGACTACGCCGTGGCGCTGCGGCGGCAGGGGGACGTGGCGGCGAAGGCAGGAGACCACGCGAAGGCATTCGAACGGTACCGCCTGGCCATCGACATGCTCGAGGCCACGCCGCGAGACGGCGAGTATGCCGCCGAACGGGCCCTCGTCCATCTGCGGGCCAGCGTGGTCGCGCCAACCGAAACCGAAGCGAGCCAGTTGCGCGCCGAGGCCCTCGCCGAATGGGCCCGCGTTCAGACCGCCGGCGTGCGGACGTGGATGGGGGAGTTCAACGGTGCCGCGCGTCTTTCCGAGGCGATGTCTGCTGCCACATCCGGCTCGCGAGGCTCGTCGTCCACGCCCGCCTCGTCCTCGGCGCGTGACCCGGCGTAGACGCGCAGCACGAACAGCGCCTCGAACGGCGCGCCGTCGGCCGTGGCCGTGACCTTCAGCGTCCAGTCCTGCCCCTCGAACCTGGCCGCGGCCAGCGCCGTGGGCGGGATGGCGAATTCCACGGGAATGCCGCCCTGGGAGTCGGCCGCGTGAACGATGTGCGTCGCCTCCCACACGACCGCGTCCTGCGATCGGCGCGTCTTCTCGTTCATGGTCTCGCCCTTCCGCTCGATGCAGCGGAGGCGCAGCGTGAACCCGTCGGGGGCCGACAGGCGACGCGACGTGACCACGCGTCCCCGCAGCGTCTCGCCCACATAGACGTTGCTGCCGTCCTGGTCGAAGGCCGTCGCACCGAAGCGGCCGATGACGCGGCGGCGATGCACACCACGCACGAGGTTGTAGACCCCGATCGCGCCGAGGATCGCCGCCAGGACGATGAGCGGGTTGAACTCGCGATCCCGCGGATCGAGCACGAGCGGCGTGCCGATCGCATACACAACCCACGCCGTGGCGGCGGCGAGCACCGTCGCCATCATCAGGTCCACGTTGGAGTTGCTGGCGGTGACGTCGTCGAAGCGGGTGATGGAGCGGGCACTCATGACGGGGCATGATACGCCCCGGTCGGGCTTGCGGCACCATCAGGCGCTTCCGCAGCGGCAACGTCATCGTTCCAGCTAGAATCTAGGCGTTCAGCACCCAGTCGGAGACACGATGACACGTCCTTACAACTCACGCGCGCTGGTCGCCACGGCAACCGTTCTTCTGGCCACGATCGTCACTGCCGCGTCGCAGGACGCCCCTCAGTCGCCAGCGCCTGGCACACCCGCGACGATTCCGGCTGCGGTGGTGACGGCCGCGGAGAAGATCGCGACCGATCCGCAAATCGCTGCACTGCTCAAGGACCAGAGCACGGATGAAGCCGCCAAGGCGCGCTGGAATCAGTTCCTGGAACTGGTGCGCATCCCCTCGCCGCCACGGCAGGAACACCTGAAGGCGGCCGAGATTCACCGCCGGCTCGTGAACGAGTGGGGCTTCGCGCCCGACGAAGTGATGACGCGGGCCGACGGCGTGATCCCGGCGAGCGACACCAACATCGTGGACGGCCTGCCGGTCTACAACGCCTGCGTCGTGATCAAGGGCTCGTACGCGGGCGGTGCTGACGCTCAGCACTACAAGGGCCAGTTCCCCAAGGTGCTCGTCGAAGGGCACATCGACGTCGTCAATCCCGAGGACCTGCCGAAGTCGGGCGACCCGTCCATCCGCATCAAGCTGCAGCCGTACGCCCAGCCGGTGGTCGCCACGCCCGAAGAGCTGGCCGCGATCCCCGACGAACTGTCGTTCGATGCACGCGGCCGGGTCGTCGAGAACGACAAGTACGCCACGGCCAGCAAGGTGTTCGCGAACGCGAAGGAGGCCGAAGCCGGCGGCGGCGTGCGCATCTACGTGCCCGGCTACGGCGACATGATGCCGAGCACGTCGAACGCCTTCGTGCTCGCGGCCGCGATGAAGAAGCACAACATCAAGCCGGTCTACGACATCTGGATCTGCGGCACCGCCGGTGAAGAGGGCAAGGGCAACCTGGCCGGCGTCAAGCAGCTCTATGGCTTCGACCAGAAGGCCGGCACCGGCTCCAATCCCCTCAACATCGTCGCCAACTTCGGCCTCGAAGGCGGCGGCATCGTGAACTTCGTCGGCAGCTACCGGTTCGAGATGAAGTTCAAAGCGCCGTTCGCGCGCGCGAACGGGCCGAGCGCCCCTGCGGCCATGGCGGCGGCGATCGCGAAGATCGCGGAGGTGAAGACGCCGACGGATCTCAGCGGCCCCGGCGCGCCGAAAACCACCTACACCGTGGGCCGCGCCAGCTGCGAGCCGCCGCAGAAACCCGGCATGGGCGTGCCGAGCTGCTCGCTCGAAGTGGACATGCGCTCGACGCGCAAGGAAACACTCGAGGACGTCCGCGGCGCCATCGAGCCCGCGTTCCAGGCCGGCGCGTCCGCGGAGAACGCCAGGCACGGGCGCAAGGACGGCAGTGCCGAAGGCATCACCCTCGAGCTGATGTGGTTCGGGCTGCGGCCGGCTTACGTGGCCGAAAGTGTGGACAACGCCGCGGTGCACGCCGGCCTGCAGTCGGGCCTCCAGCTCGGGGTGCTGAAGTCCCCGATGGTGGGCACCGGATCGGGCAGCCTGAACGACAACGTGCCGGCGCACACGGGCGTCCCGACGTACCAGTTCACGCTGGCGTCCTCAGCCGCAGGCGCCGGCGGACACGCCTTCTGGGAATGGGGCACGCGCGGCGCACCGGCCACCGAAGTGGCCCGCATGCATCGCGTGCTCACGGCGGCGCTCATCGTGTCGGGGTTCCACGCGGCGGATGGCACGGTCGTGCCGCCCTCCGTCGGCCCGATTGGCAAACGCACGCGGGACGTCGTCCGCTGACGCTGGAGTACCCGATCATGAAGCGCCTGATTCTTACGCTCGCCGTCCTCATCGCCGCGGCCGGCGCACCCTCGTTCGCCCAGCAGTCCGTCGGGGTGCGCATCGAGTTCCAGGGCCCTGGCGGCCACAGCTTCGGCGCGTATGGACGCGTCAGCGCCCTGCATGCCGCCTCCCGCACCGTGATCCTGCTGCAGAAGGCCCTGCCCGCCGGCAGCTACCAGATCACGAACCTGACCGGTGGCAACTCGGTGAACGCCATCGCCTCGGACGGCATCATCGAACTGAAGCTGACGGCGCGAGGCGCCAAAGCGTACGACACGCTCGTGGCGGCCGTGACGAAGGCCGCGGAAGAAGGCGCCGCCGCCGAGAACACGTTTCGTGGCGTGAAGCCCGGAGACTTGACCGCTGGCGCCCCGGCCACGATCAGGACCAGCGTCACGCGATTCTGACGGCATCGCGGACGTTTCGGTGCGACGTCGTGATCGCGCCGAGCGGTCAGGCCGGCGCCACGATGAAAGCCATCACCTATACCCGGTACGGATCACCAGACGTGCTGGATCTCGTCGAGATCAGCACGCCCGTGCCGAAGGACGACGAGGTGCTCATCAGGGTGCGCGCCGCCGAAGCCACGAAGGCCGACTGCGAGATGCGCAGCTTTCACTTCTCGGTCCGCTGGTTCTGGCTGCCGCTGCGTCTGGTGCTCGGCGTGTGGCGTCCGCGGCGGCCGATTCTCGGCGCCTACTTCGCAGGCGAGATCGCCGCGGCGGGCAGGCACGTCACCGGCTTCGCCGTGGGCGATGAGGTCTTCGGCTCCTCCGGACTGCGCCTGGGGGCCTACGGCGAGTTCATGGCCGTGCCGGCGCAGGGGGCAATCGTCGAGAAGCCCCGCGCGATGACCTTCGCGGATGCCGCCGCGGTGCCGATGGGCGGCTTGAACGCGCTGCATTTCATGCGGATCGCCCGCATCCAGCCGGGCGAGCGCGTGCTCATCATCGGCGCCGGCGGCAGCATCGGCGCCCACGCCGTGCAGATTGCCAAATCGATGGGCGCCGAAGTCACCGGTGTGGACACAGGCGCCAAAGCGGACCTCCTCCGGCGTCTCGGCGCCGATCACGTCGTGGACTACACCACGGAGGACGCGCTGGCGACGGCCGCGCGCTACGACGTCGTCTTCGACATGGTCCCGGGCCGCTCGCTCACTTCCGCCCTCCGCGCGCTCACGCCCGGCGGACGTTATGTGCACGGCAATCCTCGGCTGTCGCTCCTGATCCGCGCGCCGTTCGTGCGCCGATTCACGGACAAGATCGCGACGTGTGCCTTCGCGGGGGAAACGAAGGAGGCGCTGTTGACCCTGAAGGCCATGGTCGACGCCGGCGCGATCACGTCGATCGTCGATCGCGTGCTGCCGATGCGCGCAGCCGCCGAGGCGCATCGACTCGTCGAGTCGGAGACCCGGCGAGGGGCGATCGTCCTCGCCATCGGCTCCGGCGGCGAATGTTAGGATGGCCGCATGGCGATGTTCATTTCGACGGACGCACTGCTCGCACACTGGCAGGGTCACCGCCGGCTCACACGGCGCGTGATCGAGATGTTTCCCGACGATCAGTTGTTCACGTTCTCGATCGGCGGGATGCGCACGTTCGGCGCGCTCGCCAACGAACTGCTGAGCATGGGCGGACCGATGGCGCATGGGCTGGCCACGCTCGAGTGGGGCGGCTACGCGCCACCGAAGGCCACATCCAAGGCCGAGATCCTGCAGCTGTGGGATGAAGGCACAGCGAAGATCGACGAGTTCTGGGCCCGCATTCCGGCGGAGCGCTTCCAGGAGACGCTGACCTCGTTCGGTCAGTACACGGGCTTCGGGTACTGGCAGGTGCTCTACATCGTCGACAACGAGATCCATCACCGCGGACAGGGCTACGTCTATCTGCGCGCGCTGGGTCTCGAACCGCCGCCGTTCTGGGAGCGTTGACGCGCAACGCCGCTACGAGCCTCAGGGCATGGGCGCGAGCGCCGCGTCACGACGGCCGGCCTGACCCGGCACGCCCAGCGCCGACAACGTCGAGACGAGCAGCGGCAGATCGAGCGGTTTGGGCAGGTGCGCCTGGAAGCCGCTGTCGATCGCCCGCGCGCGGTCCTCGTTGCGCGCATGCGCCGTCAACGACAACGCCGGCACGGCGCCGCCGGCAGCGGCGGGCAGCCGGCGAATCCGCCGGATGAGCGCGTAGCCGTCTTCCACCGGCATCCCGATGTCGATGATGAGCACGTCGGGCCGGAAGGTGCTGAGCGTGGACTCGATCGCCAGACCGGATTCGAGCCCCGCCACCACGGCGCCCTGAGCCTCGAGCAACCGCGTCACCATCGCGCGCACATCGGCGGCATCGTCGACGACCAGCACGCGCAGGCCGTTGAGCGCGACCGCGCCGGCAGGCAACACGCCGGGTGTGTTCTCGTCGCGCGCACTCGCGGTCACGGCCGTGGCGAGCGGCAACACCACCGTGAACGTCGCGCCACGGCCCGGGCCCTCGCTCTCGGCGCGCACCGTCCCGCCGTGGCGCTCCACCAGGCTCGACACGATGGCCAGTCCGAGGCCGAGTCCGCCGTGCAGGCGCGTCGTGCTGCTGTCGCCCTGCCGGAACCGCGTGAACACGTGCGGCACGAAGGCCGGGTCGATGCCGGCGCCGTCGTCGCGCACGGTGAGGATGGCGCGCGTGTCCTCGACCGCCACCGCCACGCGCACGTGCCCGTGGGCCGGCGTGAACTTCACCGCGTTCGACAGCAGGTTGATGACGATCTGCTGGAGCCGCGACGCGTCGCCGTCAACCAACGCGGGCACGGATTCCGCGAACTCCAGCGCGATGCCCTTGGCCTGCGCCGCCGGCCGGCTCATCTCCACCGCCGTCCGCACCACGTCGTCGAGCCGCACGCGCCTGCGATCGAGCTGCAGCTTCCCCGCCTGGATGCTCGTGGCGTCGAGCAGGTCGTCCACCAGCCGCACCTGCACGTTCGCGTTGCGTTCGATGGTGTCGAGCGCGCGGTCCACCTCCGCCGGGTTGTCACGCTTGAGCCGCAGCAGGGAACACCAGCCCAGGATCGACGCCAGCGGCGTGCGCAGCTCGTGCGACAAGGTCGCCAGGAACTCGTCCTTGAGGAGGCTGGCGCGTTCGGCGTCGCTGCGCGCCTGGCGTTCGCTCGAGAGCAGCGCGTCGCGCTCGGCTTCGGCCCGCTCGCGGCGGGCGCCTTCCTGCCCGAACAGGAACATGGCGATCACCATGCACGTCGAGCCCCAGATGGCGATGGCGGGATTGAAGAACGGCGGGGGAGCGATGTCGAGCAGCACGACCACGCGCCATGCGAGCATGGACAGCATGGCGCCGAGCAGGAACGACCACGCCCCGGCCGCGCGGCGGCGCGACCGCAGCACGAGACCGTACGCGACGGCCACAGCCTGCAGCGCGGCGGCGAGGAGCAGCAGTCCGGTCGTCATGATGGTGCAGGCGTTACCGCTGAGCTGGTAGACGCGCCTCTCTCAATCTTATGCTTCTCCACACACTCCGCTCGCGCGTGCTCGGGCCGCCGGCACTGCTCGTGGCGCTCCTGTCCGCGTCCGCGGGCGGCATGCGCGCGGCACAGACACGTGAGGGCCCCGACCCGGCGCTGCGGCAACAGCTGCGCGCGTATGCGACGCAGTACCTGGCCACCATGACATCGGTCGTCGCGCACGAGCACTACGTGCAGACCCTGTCGGACCGGCGGGCGCGGTCTCGCGCCGTCGTCCTGCGGTCTGACGTACTCATGCTTCGTCCGTCCGGCAGCAGTGAGCCGGTGTGGTTCCGTGACGTCTACGAGGTCGATGGCCGGCCATTGCGCGATCGTGAGCCCCGGCTGCTTCGCCTGCTCGAGTCGAATGCTCCGGGAGCGATCGATGCCATGCGCGCGATCGCGGCAGAAGGGGCCCGTTTCAATCTCGGGCGCGTGCCGCGCACCACGAACGTCCCCGACCTGATCTTTTCCTACCTGGCAGCCTCGCCTGACCATGTGACGCTGTCGTCGCCGCGGATGGTCACGCTGGCAGGACTTCGGGTGACGCAGTTGCGCTTCGAGGAGGTCGGCACGCCCACGTACGTGCGCGGCGCCGCCGGGCGCGACACCCCTGGACGCGGCCGCATCTGGGTCGATCCTGCCACCGGCGCGCTCGTGCGCAGCGAAGTGATCCTGGGAGACACGCGGTCGTCGGTCACGACCACCGTGGACTTCGTGCCGCATCCACGCGTATCCGTGCGGGTACCCGGCCGGATGGACGAGACCTATCGCACACCGTCAGAATTTGGCGTGGGCACGGCGACCTACACCGATGTGCGCGTCTTCGGCGTCGCCACGTCCGAACAGATCAGGAAACCTCCCCCCGGGCCGCAGGCGTCGAGCTCGACCGGCGGCGATCATAAGGCGCCACCCGGCAGGAACGTGGAGGCATTCACCGCGCTCAGTCGTCCCGTCCGCGCGTCGCGGATGACCACCACCTCCACGCCTTCGACGCCATCCACACACACGACGTCCGCATTGAGCACGACGGTCAGATGACCGCCACGGACACCGGCGTCAGCACGCAGACGCCGGCGGATCCGCTGGCCCGCAAGCGCGTCGCCCGCATGCAGCAGGATGAGCACGCGTTGCCCGCGCTCCAGCGCGGCAGCCGCCGCGGCGAGGCCGAGATCCCCACCACCCGCCACCACCAGGTCCACGGTCCGGATCACTGGGTGGGCCCGGGGGGCGTGCGCCCGCCCACCAGGACTGGCCCGCTCAGCGTCCGCAGGAACGCCTCGAGCTGACGCAGCTCGACCGGCCGCAGCCGCAGCGGCCGTAACTCGCTGTGCCCCGCCACCGCGGCCGGCGCCCGATTGTAGTGATCGAGCACGTCGCTCAGCGTCGCGAGTTGTCCGGCGTGCATGTAGGGCGCGCGTTCGGCCACGTTTCGCAGCGAGGGCACCTTGTAGGCGCGATCGAGCGTGTGGGCGCCGGTCACGAGGAAGTCGAGCTCCGCGCAGCGATCGCGCGCGTCACTCCACCGGCTCCGGCAGTTGAATTCGTCAGACACTGCCGCCGACGCGCCCGTGAGGCGGCCATGATCGAGCGGCAGTTCCGGTCGCGGCCGCACCCCGGTGTTGTGGAACTCGTGGTTGGTGAGCAGCGGGCCATCGTGGCACTGCGAGCAGTTCGCCCGGCCGATGAACAGCCGCAACCCGGCCGCCTCGGCATCGGTCAACACGCCCTCGCCCGGCGCTCCGGTGGTGAGCGCCGCGACGTATCGGTCGAAGCGTGAGGCGCCGAACTCGATCTGCCGCTCGTAGGCGGCAATCACCTTGCCGATGTTGACGAACACGTACGTGATCGCGTCCCACAGCGTGAGATCCGGCAGCGGGCCGAACAGCGCCTCGTAGTCGTCGCGATAGTGGTCGGCGATGACGCGCGCATACTGCGGGCGTGTCCCGCCGTGTTCGACGGGACTTTCGAGCGGACCGAGCGCCTGCGCCCACAGGCTGTCCTTGCGCCCGTCCCAGAAGAGGAACGGCGCCCGCGCCATGCCGGCCAGGGGCATGGTGCGTCTGGCCGTGGTTCCGACGCCGACGGCGAGGGCGATCCCGTCCTGGAAGGCCCGCTCGGGCTGGTGACAGGTACTGCATGCCACGCGGCCGTTCGCGCTGAGACGTGTATCGAAGAACAGCCGGCGCCCGAGCTCGGCGGCCCGGGGGTCGTCGGCGACGCGGTTGGTCGGATCGGGTGGCAGCGGATCCAGCTCCGTGATGGCCATCGCGCGCAGCTGCGCGAGCTGCGCCCTGGTCCACCCGGCGCGTGTGGACGCGTCGGGGGTCGCGTGCGCGGCCCCCAGCGTGGCGGCGAGAAGGGCGATCGCGGCAGAGGTGCGGTGTGCCATGGCTGGTGCCTCCCCTCAGACGGCGAGATTGAAGGTGACCGTGTCCACGCCACGCGCGCCGGTGATCGCCAGCCTGAATTCCCACCAGCCGCCCATGTTGAAGCGCACCCCTTCGATCTCGTAGAGCCCGTCGCCGAGGCTCCGCGCCACGCGCGGCCGGGTCGGCAGGCCGTGGCCGTGCTCCGGCATGCCGCCGTCGATGGCGATGGCGGCTTCGTCGATGGCGCGACCCGCCGCGTCGCGGACCACGAGCCGCATCGTCAGCATCTTTCGCGGACGCAGCGGCGCGGCCGGCTCGAGCGTCGCCACGTACCAGCCGGCGGCCGACGCGCGCGGGCCCAGACCGAACTCGCTCGCGGCAGGGCGCCTGGCGCCGGTGCCGTGAATCATCCGCATGGCGTGGCTGCAGGCAGTCAGGGTGCACAGCGCGGCCACGAGGGCCAGCACGAGCATGGTGTGAATCGCTTTCATCGTCGTCTCCCGTCATCACGGCGGCGCCAGTGCCGCGGTGTGATGGGCAGCGTAGCGACCGCCCCACGCGGCGGGATTGAACGCAGAGGCCGGAGTCCTTGAACGAAGCGGCTGAAGTGCAAAGGGTCCGGCGGCGCGCTGCTAGAATTCCGCCGTGTCGTACACGCCCACGGCCGACCCCTACCGCTGGATGAGCGTGCCGCGCTGGTACTTGTGGGAGGGCGGCTTCCTGCTCGTCGCCAGAGCACAGGGCCTCGTGCCCGCGCATGCGCACCACGCCATTCAGATCGTGCTCGCTCTCGACGGCTGCGTGGCGATCTGCGGCGCCGATGGCGAGTGGCGCGAACAGCGCGGCCTCGTGGTGCGGCCCGACGCCGAACATTCCTTCGACTGCAACGGCGCGCTGGGGATGATGCTCTTCGTCGATCCGGAGTCGAGCGACGGCGCCTGGCTGGCGGCGTCCCTGCGTCAGGACATCACGGCCGTCACGGACGCGCGGCTGGAGGCCATCACGCCGGCGCTGCGCGCGTTCGCCGAACGCCCGGACGAGACCGACGACCTGGCGGCGCTGATTCGCGGCTGCGTGCACGGGCTGCGGCCCGGCCTGGCCCCGGCGCGCCGGATCGACACGCGCGTGACTACCGTGCTCGACGCCATCCGGACGTCGGACGAGCTGCGGATGTCGCTCGACACGGCGGCAGGCATGGCGTGCCTGTCGCCCACGCGCTTCGCTCACGTCTTCAAGGAACAGGTCGGGCTGCCGTTCAGCCGCTACATGCTGTGGCGCAAGCTCACGCGCGCCATGGTGGCGATTGCGTCCGAGCGGACGATCGCGGCCGCGGCGCATGCGGCCGATTTTTCGGACGCGGCGCACCTGACGCGCACGTTCTACCAGATGGTCGGGATGGCGCCCTCGGCCCTGATGCGCGGCGAATTCGTCGAGATCCCCTCGCCGTTCGACTCGCGCCCGGACGAATAGCCGATTCGTTCAACGACTACAGCCGCTCTGTCCAATCCCGCAGGCCCGCCGGCGGCAGACACTCCATCCCGTGGTTGACATGTCGTCACCACGAGACACAGGAGCGTCCCATGACTACTCAGTCGAATCCCTGCACGTGCGCGGTCTGTAACGGTTCGGAGTGCAAGTGCGGCTGCCAGACCACGGCCCGCCCGGCGGCGTCGTGCCAGTGCGGTCCGGCCTGCGCCTGCGGCGACACCTGCACGTGCGGCACCAGCGCGCGCCCCATCCCCGCCCCCGCCTCGACGTCGAGCGTGTCGGCCTGACGTGCCACGGAGGTCTCGATGCCCTTTCTGATTGGAGGCGTGCTCGCGCTCGCCGTCGTCGCGCTGGCACGGCAGGTGGGTTTCGACCGCGATCGCGCGTTCTACCCCACGCTCGTCATCGTGGTCGCGTCGTACTACGTGCTGTTCGCGGTACTGAGCGGCTCGCCTCACACGATCCTCGCGGAGGCCGTCGTGATGGCGGCCTTCGCGGGTGTGGCGATCGTTGGCTTCCGGTCGCGGCCCTGGATCGCCATCGCGGCGCTGGCCGGCCACGGGCTCTTCGATGCCGTACACGGCCACGTGCTGCACAACGCGGGGATGCCGGTCTGGTGGCCGGCCTTCTGCGGATCGTTCGATCTCGTCGCCGGGGCCGCCTGCGTGCCGTCGCTGCGGCGCCGGCAGCCGTCCCCCGGCCACAGCGTGTAGATCGCTACACGGGCTCGATCGGGGCGTAGTCCGGATACCAGCTCGCGGCCGCGACCGCGCGCTCGGCCTCGTCGTCGGTGACGTGGCGGCCCACGCCCCTGGCGCTCGCGTGACGCAGCACGGCCGCCGCCACCCGTGCGCTCACGGCGCGCAGCTCCGATACGTCGGGCACGAGCGCTCCCTGGGCGAGCCGCGCCTCGCTCACGCACTCCGCCAGCGTGCGCGCGGCCACCAGGAACACGGTGTCGTCCACCTGGCGCATGCCGGAGAGGATGGTGCCCATGCCGATGCCCGGGAACACGAACACGTTGTTCGCCTGGCCGATCACGTGCCGGACGCCGTCGTGCACGACATCGGCGAAGGGGCTGCCGGCCGCCACGAGGGCGCGGCCGTCGCTCCAGGCGATGGCGTCCTCTGCCGAACACTCGGCCCGGCTCGTCGGATTCGAGAGCGGCATCACGATCGGACGCTCCACGTGGCGCGCCATCTCTTCGATCATCGCGCGCCGGAACGTGCCCGGCGTGGCCGTCGCGCCCACGAGGATCGTCGGCTTCACGCGGTGAATCACCTCTTCCGGCGTGGGCGCGTCCGGCCCGTCGAGGCTATAGCGCGCCAGCACGTCGCGCGGCACGGCGAGCGCGCGCTTGTGCGGGTCGTCGATGTCGGCGCCTTCGCGCAGCAGCCCGCGGCTGTCGAAGACGAACCGCGAGGCGCGGATTGCGTCGGCGGACGCGCCGTCCTCCGCCATCGCCAGCGCCAGCAGTTGCGCGATGCCGGTGCAGGCCTCGCCGGCGCCCATGAACACCACACGCTGCTCGCCGACCGGCTGCTTCGTGATGCGCAGTGCCGCCAGCATGGTGGCCACGGCAACCGCCGCCGTGCCCTGGATGTCGTCGTTGAACGACGGCAGACGCCGCGCGTATTTGTCGAGGATCCGGAAGGCGTTGCGCTTGTGGAAATCTTCCCACTGCACGACCGCGTGCGGGAAGACGGCGCTCACGCCGTCGACGAACTTCTCGATGAAGCGGTCGTAGGCGGCCCCGTCGAGCCGCCGCGCGCGATGGCCGATGTAGAGCGGGTCATCGAGCAGCGCCTGGTTGTTCGTGCCGACGTCGAGGCTGATCGGCAGGACCTTCGACGGGTGGATGCCGGCGCCCGCCACGTAGAGCGACAGCTTGCCCACGGGAATCCCCATGCCGCCGGCGCCCTGATCGCCCAGCCCGAGAATCCGCTCGTTGTCGGTGACCACGATGAGGCGGACGTCCTGGTAGGGGTAGGTGCGCAGCCGGTCGGGGATGTGATCGACGTCGTCGGGCGTGAGCCACAGGCCGCGCATGTCGCGCACGATGTGGCTGTAGCGCTGGCACGCCTCGCCCACCGTGGGCGTGTAGACGATCGGCATCAGCTCGGGCAGGTTCTCGACGAGCACGCGGTAGAAGAGCACTTCGTTGCGGTGCAGCAGCCCGGCCAGGCCGATGTACTTCTCGAGGTTCGCGGACTTGGCGCGGACGTGTTCGAGTTCGAGCGCCACCTGCTGCGCCATCGACTGCGTGGTCGGCGGCAGCAGGCCATGCAGCCCGAGGCGGTCGCGCTCGTCGGCGGTGAACGCGAGGCCCTTGTTGGTCGCCGGATTCTTCAGCAGCCAGATGCCGCGTTTGTGCGTGCGGATGACGCCGGGTGCGCGCACACCGGCCTCGAGCCCCTCGTCGGTGGTGGACACGGCGCTACTTGCTGCTGGTCGCCGCCCTGGGCGTGACCTTCAGCAGCTTGCCGTTTGCGCCTTCGGTGAGGAGGTAGACCGCGCCGTCGGGGAACACCTGCACGTCGCGGATGCGGGCGCCGAGGTCCATCAGCAGCGGCTCTTCGTTCACGACCTTGTCGTCCTTGCCGAGTTCGAGCCGGAAGAGCGCCTGGCCCGCCAGCGCGCCGACGAGTGCGCTCGACTTCCACTGCGGGAACAGATCGCCCTTGTAGAAGGCGAGGGCGCCGGGCGCGATGACCGGATCCCAGTAGTAGCGCGGCTGCTCCATGCCGGCTTTCTCCACGATGGCGTCGCCGATCTTGGTGCCCGGGTAGTTGATGCCGTGCACGATCACCGGCCAGCCGTAGTTCTTGCCCTTCTCGATGACATTCAGCTCGTCGCCGCCGCGCGGGCCGTG
>CADEFD010000041.1:33237-35032 GCA_902826515.1 uncultured Acidobacteriota bacterium | reverse complement strand
GCGACATCGGCAGGTCGGCGACCTCCTGGCCGTTCAGCCAGTACTTGCCGTCGCTCGGCGAGTCGAGCAGCCCCAGGATCGCCAGCAGCGTGGACTTGCCGCAGCCCGACGGTCCGGAGATGGCGACGTATTCGCCCTGCCGGATGTCCATGTGGATGCCGGACAGCGCGTGGGTCTCGACTTCGTCGGTCAGGAACACCTTCTTGATGCCATCGAGACGGATGAGGGACTGAGTGGACTCGGACATCATGGCTCCTTGATGGCGGGGCCCGGGACTCGGGTCCCGGGGCTCGGGAAAACTCTTGCTCGACTACGTTCGTTCATGTCTCGCCGCTTCTACCGCAAACGCACGCGATCGAACGCGTCCCACGCGGACATGTCCGACAGCACCAGTTGATCGCCTTCCTTCGCGCCGCCCTTGATCTCGATCGTGTTCACCGAGCTGCGCCCGAGCTGCACCTGCGCGCGCTGGGCCTCGCCGGTGGCGCCATCGAGCCGGAAAAGGCCGACGGCGCTGTTCTCCTGGCCGAACGCGGGCCGCCCGACATACAAGACGTTGTCGAGCCGTTCGAGTTCCACGGTGCCGTCGACCGAGAGGTCGGGCCGGGCGCCGCGCGGCAGTTCCCCGTCGAGCGCGACGTCCACCGTGACGGTGCCGTTCTGCGCCGCCGGATCGATGCGCACCACTTTGCCCTGGATGATGCCGTTGCGCGTGTCGACCTGCGCCACCTGGCCGATCGTGAGGTCGCGCGCCTGGGTCTCGGCAATCCGCAGCTCGGCCTTGAGCCGGGTGGGGTCGGCCACGCGGGCCACGTTGGTGCCCGGCGCCACCTGCTGACCCACCTCGACCGGCACCTGCTCGAGCACGCCCGACATGCCGGCGCGCACCCGCAGCTGGTCCACCTGCTCGCGGCGCAGCGCGAAGAGCGTGCGCAGCTGGTCGACACGCGCCTGCTGCGCGAGGAGCTGCGCGCGCACGCTTTCTTCCGAGACGCTGACGCGTTCCTTTTCGAGCTGCGCGCGCGTGCGCAGCGACTCGGAGCGCACGGTGGACTGTTTGAGAATCAGGTTCGAGACGAGGCCGTCCCTCGCCAGGTCCTCGTTGACCTCGCGCTCGAGGCGGGCCTGCTCGTAGTCGGCCTCGACGGTGGCGGCGATGGACTTCTGGTTGAGGCGCTCGGTGTCGAGCCGGGCGCGCAGGCTCGCGAGATCGGCTTCCGAGGCGCGCAGCTGGTTCTCGGCTTCGAGGAGCTGCTGCTGGAGCTGCGGATCGGCGAGTTCGAGGATGACGGTGTCGGGCGTCACCTGCGCGCCGGGGCGGAGGATGATGCGCTCGACGCGTCCCTGCGTAGCGGAGGGCAGCCAGCGGCGCGCTTCGTCGACCGGCACGAGCGTGCCGAGGCCGCGGACCTGGCGGAGCATCGAGCCGCGTTTCACCGTGTCGACCCAGACCGTGGCGCGCTCCACCGTGGGCGCTGCCGGCTTGAGCCGGCCGAGCGCCACCGAGACGCCGGCCACGAGGAGGGCCGCGGCCACACCGATGAGGACGCGCTTGCGCTGTTTCTGCTGGGCTACCGACGCCGGGCGTTGAATGTCCATGAACTCGTGTCGCTCCTTAGACGGGGACGCTGGCCGGTTTGGATGGCATCCCCTGACGAAACAATTACTCAAACGGCGTGCCACGCCACGAACGAGCGAACCTATTGATAGAACGAGGCTTTCGGGCCCGGTGTTCCGTCGGGCCCGAATCGCGCCTGTTCGGAAGTGGGACGCGCCGACCGAGCGTGGGACTTCA
>CADEFD010000041.1:12155-33137 GCA_902826515.1 uncultured Acidobacteriota bacterium | reverse complement strand
CGCCAGAGGTCGGGTTCGGTCACCCCTTCCGTGGCGATGACACACGCGCGGGCCGCGTCGGTGAGGCCGAGTGAGGCGCGATCCGCATCCGCGGCACCTTCGAGGGCGAGAAGGACCGCGAGGCCGGCGGCGCCCGAGGCGCCGACCTCGAGCGGCGGGTCGCCGGCCTCGGGGCGGGCGAGCTGCCGCATCGCGGCGCGGCACCAGTCGTCGTCCACCGCCACGTAGGCGTCCACGAGGCCGTCGAGCGCCGCGAAGGCGAGCGGCGACACTTCGCCGCAGCGCAGCCCGGCCATGATCGTCGTGAGCGGGCCGTCCACGGTCACCGGGCGCCCGTCGCGGGCCGACGCCTGCACGCAGGCGGCGCGCGCCGGCTCCACGGCGATGAGCCGCGGCCGCGTGTCGCCGTAGGTCCACGCCATCCACGACGCCACCGCGGCGAGCAGTCCGCCGACTCCGGCCTGCACGAGCACGACGTCCGGCGGACCGTCCGCGCTCCACGCCGCCGCCGCCTCGTCCATCACCTGCGTGTAGCCGAGCATGATGTCGCGCGGCACCTCGTCGTAGCCGTCCCACGACGTGTCCGACACCACGAGGCCGCCGGTGGCGGCGGCATCCGCCGCGGCGAGGCGCACGGCGTCGTCGTAGGTGCCGTCCACCCGCACGATCTCGGCGCCTTCCGAGGCGATGGCCGCCACCCGCGACGGGGCGACATCCGCGTCGAGGAAGATGCGCGCCTGCAGTCCGGCCACGCGCGCCGCGCGCGCCACGGCGCGGCCGTGGTTGCCGGCGCTCGCGCAGACGAGGGTGGTCACGCCGCGGAGCGCGCCTCGAGCGCCGAGGGCGTCCACGGCGAACTCGACGCCGAGGCTCTTGAAGGCGGGAAGACCGAAGCGCGACGTTTCGTCCTTCACCCACACGCCGCCGAGGCCGAGCCTCGCGGCGAGCGCCGGCAGCCGCACGAGCGGGGTGGCGGCCGCCCGCGTTGTGAAGAAGGCGCGGCGGCGCGCATACTCATCGGCAGTGAAGAGCCCGCGCGCGCCGAGGCGGCGGGCAGGGGCGTGATGCAGCGTCAGCATGGCGGGCGCGCAAAGTATAGCGACGAACGGCACGGCGGCGGCGCCGGCCCGGGGAGCAGGCGATGTCTCATGTGCTGATGCGGGGCGGCGGCGGCCGTGTGTGTCTGCCGGATCCGGCCACGACCATGATCGACCGGGCGGACGGCGGCCAGCTCGTGCTCTACCCGCCGCGCCGCGTCTGGGACCGCACCGCGCTCACGCGCGACGAACTCGTCGCCTGGCACCTGCTCATCGCGGCGACCGCGCGCGCCATGCTCGACACGCTGCCGCAGCTCGCCGGCGGCTGCCTGAACTACTGGGACGCCGGGAACTGGGCGCTCAACCCCGCGGCGGAGCCTGCCGGCGCGAAGGACCCGCGCGCCGCGCGCGTGCTGCATCAGCACCTTTGCGGCCGCAGCCCGCACTCGTCGGACGGCGCGTGGCAGTGGGGCGAGTCGCCGTTCTTCCCGGCGTATGTCGATCGCTTCGCGTGGTCGGCCGGCAAGGCATCCTTCACGGCCGCGGAATGTATGGCGATCGTCGAGCGCACGCTCGTGGTGCTGCGCGAGGTCTACGGGGAGACCGCCGCGCAGGACATCTCGAGCGCGCCGTGCGGCGCCTGCGGGTACCCGGCACCGCTCGACGACCTCGACCCGGCCACCTCGCGGTGTCCGGCCTGCCAGGCGCTGGCGCTCGGCTGAGTGGTGTCGTCGTGACGCGGCCCGCCCTGGTCGTCTTCGATCTCGTCGGCACCACCGTGCGCGCCGACGACGCCGTGCCGCGGGCGTTTCTCTCGGCGCTTGCGGCCGAGGGCGTGACGCTCGATGCCGGGGCGCTCGTGCACGTGCGCGGCGCGACCAAGCGGCTGGCGTTCGAGCGGCTGCTGCCGCCCGGCGCCGGTCATGCCGCCGCGGTCGCCCGCGCCTACACCCACTTCACGCGCGGCCTCCACGAGGCGTACCGGCCGGGCACGGTGGAACCGGTGACAGGCGCCGAGGCCGTGCTGACCGGCCTGCGCCGCGCCGGCGTACGGGTGGCGCTCAACACCGGGTTCGACCGGGCGCTCACCGATCATCTGCTGGGTGTGCTGGGCTGGACGTCGCTGGCCGATGCGGTCGTCTGCGGCGACGAGGTGGCGGCCGGGCGGCCGGCGCCGGATCTGGTGCGGGCGGCGATGGCGCGCACGAACGTCGTGGACGCGTCCATTGTCGCGAATGTCGGCGACACGACGCTGGACCTCGCCGCGGGCGCCGCGGCGGGCGCCGGCTGGAACATCGGCGTGTGGAGCGGCGCGCACGACCACGCGCGGCTCCTGACCGCGCCGCACACGCACCTCTGCGCGTCGGTGGCCGACGTGCCGGCGATCCTCGGCGTGGGCTGAGCGGATCAGCGCGCCGGCGGATCGAGGCGGCGGCCGCCGATGTAGATGGCGTCGAGGGCGCGCGTGTTGGTGATGTCGTCGAGCGGGTTCTTCGCCAGCACCAGCAGATCGGCCTGCGCGCCCGGGGCGATCGTGCCGAGGACACCCTGCTTGCCCCAGCACGCGGCGGCGGTGCCGGTGGCCGAGACGAGCGCCTGCATCGGCGTGAGTCCCGACTGCACCATCAGCTCGAGTTCCAGATGTTCGAAGAATCCCTGGAAGCGGCCGGCCGGGCCGGTGTCCGTGCCGAATGCCACGCGGATGCCGGCATCGTGGACGCGCTTGAGGTTTGCCTTCGCCACCTCGAGCCCGGCCTTGTACTTCTGTCCCTGCGCCCACGCGGGGCTGGCCTTGAACTTCGCCTGACGGCCGGGGTCGGCGGCTTCGGCCGCGATGGTGGCGTCGTGGCCGCGGCGGAAGAAGGGGTCGTTCGCCCAGCTCGGCGTGGACTCGTAGACGTAGGTCGACACCTCGCGCATGAGCGTGGGGGAGTAACACTGGTTGCCGCGGCGCATCGCGGCGAGGAAGGCCTCGTCCACCGGCAGATCGCGGACGCTGTGCGCGATGAACGTGTTGCCGGCCTCGGCCAGGGCCCTCGCGTCGGCGAGATAGAAGATGTGCGCGGCCAGCGTGAGGCCGGCGGCCTTCGCGCGCTCGAGCGTGGCACGCCAGGCGACCTCGGGCATCTTCTTCGACGTGCCGAGGTTGTCATCCACCCGGATCTTGAGAAGGTCGGGTTTGAGCGCAATGACGGCGTCGGTGTCGGCGCGCGCGGCCTCGGCGGTGTCGGTGAAGATGATCGGGCCGGCCACGAACACGCGCGCGCGGGCCGGCGGCGCCGCGGCTTGCTCGGCGCGCAGCGCGAAGGCGTCGGCCTGGTCGTCGCCGAGCGAGAACACGGTCGTGACGCCGTAGGTCGCATACGCGCGGAGCTGCCGCTCGAGGTTGGCGCGCGTGTAGTACTGCGCGCCGGTTCTGAAGCCGTCGACGGCAGACAGGTGCCCGTGCGCGTTGACGATGCCGGGCATCAGCGTCTTGCCGCGGGTATCGACGCGTGTGGCGCCCTCGGGCACGCGCACGCTGGCAGCGGGTCCCACCTCGGCGATCGTGCCGTCGCGCACGACCACGGTCGCGGCCTCGATCACCTTCCCGGTGCCATCGATGACGCGGCCGCCGACGAAGGCGGTCACCTGCGCGGCGGCGGGGGTGCAGAAGGTGACCAGCAGCGCGCCGAGAACGAGAGCGATTCGTGCCATGCGCGCGATTCTAGCAGCGCTCTGCATACTGGGGTCAGACCCCAGTCAGGGTGGGGCCAGACTTCTCGGGAGACTCAGGCTCAGAAGAGGCCGGGCTGGGCGGCGTGCCGCTCGAGATACCCCTTGAGCCGGATCTTCCGCGCCGTGTTCTCGGACGACATGTAGCGGATCGTGCCGAACACGGGGCGCTCCGGCCCCCAGGGGCGGTCGTAGCGGCCGAGCGTCCAGAAGATGCCGCTGTAGGAGTTGGGATCGCGGCCGTCGACCGCGTAGCGGTTGTTCAGGTCGATCATCGTCAGAAGCGCCTGCTCGGGTGTGGCCGACCACTGCAGGATCTTCTTGCCCCAGAGCATCCTCAGGTAGTTGTGCAGCCGGCCCTCGCGGCGGAGCTGGCGCTGCGCGGCGTTCCAGATGGGGTCGTAGGTGTCGGCCGCGTCGAGCGCCTCGGGCGAATAGAGCGGCTCGCGCGGATCGGCGGCGTGTTTGGCCAGGGTCGCCTGCGCCCACGACGGCAGCGACGTGTACTGCGCGAAGTCGTCGCGGTGCGTGCACATGTTGTAGCCGAGCTCGCGCCAGGTGACCAGCTGGTCGAGGAACGCCTCGGCCGCCTGCGACACGCCCCACCAGCCGGTGCGCGTGCCCCGGCCCACACGCGGCACGTCGCCGAGCCAGCCCTCGCGCGCCATCACCGCGTCGAACACCTCGTAGGCCGAGATGTGGCCGAAGTGGAGATACGGCGAGAGGCCGCTCGTCACGTCGTCGTCGGGATCGTTACGGTCTTCGACGTAACGGGCGAGCCCGCGTGCCAGGAACACGTCGAGACGGGCGTGCGCGGCGCGCGTGCCGCCCACGAGCACATCCGCCGGCGCGACGCCGTGATCGATCGGCAGCGCGGCGAAGGCGGCGCGATCGCCGCCGACGACCGGCCACGCCTGCCAGCGTGTCGTCACCACCTCCGGCAGGGCCGGCGCCGGCACGGCGAGACCGCCGGCGAGCGGCTGGGACGTGGGCCGGAAAGCCAGATGGCCCGCGAGCGTGTTCTGGACGAAGCGCCGGTAGGCATAGGCCGTCGGGTAGGCCTGGTCGGCCGCTCGCAGCGGCAGCAGGCCATTGCCATCCACCATGTCCACGCGCACCCGCAGACGGGCGGCGGTACGCTCGACCATACGCGGCTGGAAGAAGCCGGGCACGTCATCCGTCACGACGAGGGCCGCCTCGGCCGCCAGCGCCTCGAGCAGTCCACGCCCCTCGGCCGGCCGCGTCTCGACATAGGGAAAGTAGGTCACGCCAGGCGCGGCGAACGCGCGCGCGTTGTCGGTCATGCCGTCGATGACGAAGCGGTGGAACCGCGCCGACGCCCACGGGTAGTCGGCCCGCAGCGGTTCGAACACCACGAGTCCGAGGCCGCGCGCCCGCGCCTCGACCACGGCATGTTCGAGGGCGAAGCTCCACTGGGCCCGCCGGGCGCCGATCATCCAGTAGAGGACGTAGCGGCCGCCGCCCGCGGGCTGATCGTTCGCCGTGCGTATCCTGAGTGGGGGAATGGCCGTCATAGAAGGAAGCGGCGCTCCCGCACCACCGCGGGGCCTGCGTTATCATTTCACTGTCGGCGCGTGCGTGCGACTGCCGTGTTGGACGCCGTGATGCCGTGCGGCGTCCCCAGCTCGTCCGTGTGCTCCAGGAGTCTTAACGATGATCGCCCAGCGTTATCCCGAACATTTCATCGCTCCGATGCGCGAAGAACTCACGACCCTCGGCTTCGAGGAACTGCGCTCGCCCGACGCGGTGGATGCGGCCGTGGCCCGTCCCGGCACGACGCTGCTCGTCGTGAACTCGGTGTGCGGCTGCGCCGCCGGCAAGGCCCGGCCCGGGATCGCGATGGCACTGCGTCATGCGACGAAGCCCGCGCAGCTGGCCACGGTGTTCGCCGGCGCGGACCTCGAGGCCACCGAGCAGGCGCGCGCGCACATGGCGCCGTTCCCGCCGTCGTCGCCGTCGATTGCGCTGCTCAAGGACGGCAAGGTCGCGTTCATGCTCGAACGCCGCGACATCGAAGGCCGCCCCGCCGAACGGATCGCCGAAGCGCTGACCGCCGCCTTCGACCAGCACTGCTAGCCGGAGCCGTCAGGGCTGCGGGAACATCGCGCGCAGTCGGCGCAGCCAGTCCTCGCACGCCGGGAGCGCCTCATCGAGCCACTGTCGCGCCTGCGCGGGCGTGACCGAGGGCCGTAGGCGGTCGATGTCCGCGATCAGGCGGTCGCGGACGTCCCGCTTGCCGATGGCAACGGCCGTGTTGACACCCTCTTCGTCGGACGGCGGCACGCCAGGTACGAGCGTCAGCACTGTTGCGAGCGCCGCGGCGTCAGGCGTGATCGGCGCCGACGCCATGGCGTCGCGGACACGCGACAGTGCCGCAGGCGGATCGGACTCGCTGCGGCTGCGGCGCAGGACCGTGATGACATGCTCGACGGCGGACATCCGGCCGAGGTGCAGCGCCAGGGCCGGCGCCATGCGCAGCCGGTTGCCGCCGAGCCGCCCGTCCGCCCAGATCACACCCGTGAGCACGACGCCGTCGAGCGGCGCCGCGGTGGCGACCCCTCCGCTCGACCCGCTGGCCCCGGCCAACCGCAGGTGAAACGTGAAGGTGCCTCCCGGTGACACGACCGGCTGGGCCGCCGGTTCACCCTGATTGACCGACAGCGCCGCGCGTCCGCCGATGTAGGAATCAACGGCCACCGTCACCGCCGCGACGTCGGTGCGGTTGCGCAGCGTGATGGCGTAGCCGGGGGTGGGGGCGGTCGTCGGCTCGATGCCCTCGATCTCGAGTCCCTCGACGTGACTGTCCCCGCGCGGCACGGGCAGCACCGGGGTTGCGTACAGCGCGGCCGAGAAGGTCACGGGCAGCAGTCCGACCCGTCGCAGGTCCGCGACGACGACCTCAGTGTCGAGTCCGACGACGACGCTCGCGATTGTTTCCTCGACGTCGTGGGCAGGGCCCCGCAGCACCGACACCGAGACACGCAGGGACTCGCCGACGAGCGACGCCGTCACGTGGAGGGCGGTGACCGGCGACACGCCGCGGGCCTCACGCCAGTTGGCGATCCGAGGGAAAACCGGCGTCCAGGCGCGGTGGCCGCGCGGGCCCACGGCCGACCGCGTGACCCGTCCGTCGGCGTAGGTGGTGACCAGCGTGAGCGGACGCGCCTCGTACTGCGCCTGCGCCGTATCGGCGAACGGCAGCAGAAGCAGGAGTGCCGCGATCACCCGGCCGGTGCGGGTCATGGCGGCATGATACGCGGGTCCAGCGGGCGGCAGGACCAGCTGCCACACGGTTGAGACGGGCGTCAGCCGCCGCGCGTGTGCATCTCGAGATGCGGGTTGCGCTTGAGCGTGCTCACCGGAATGAGCGGACGCCGGTCGGGGACGCCGAGCCGCATCTCGGCGCCGCGATCGGCGCGCGCCGTCCACGTGCCGGTGATGAGCGCGCGGATCTCGTCGTCTGACGCGCCGCCGCGCAGCGGCGCCCGCAGGTCGAGCCCGCGCGTGGCGTAGAGGCACGTGTAGAGCACGCCGTCGGCGGTGAGGCGGGCCCGGTCGCAGTCGCGGCAGAAGGGCGCCGTCGTCGAGGCGATGACACCGAACGGGGTGCCGTCGGGCAGCCGGAACCGATCGGCCGGCGCGGCCGTTTCCTTCTCGGCCGGCGCGATGGGCCCGAACGCATCCGCGATGCGTTCCAGAATTTCGGCGCGTGAGACGACCTGCGCCGCCGTCCAGCCGGTGGCGCCGCCCACGTCCATGTATTCGATGAAGCGGATCTCGCCGCCGTGGCGGCGGGCGAAGTGCACGAGGTCCACGATCTCGTCGTCGTTCACACCGCGGATGACCACGGTATCGAGCTTGAAGCCGGGGAAGGTCTGCGCGGCCGTGTCGATGCCGGCGAGCGTGCGGACCAGTTCGTCCTGCCGTGTCATCTTCGTGAAGCGCTCGCGCTGCAGCGTGTCGAGGCTCACCGTCACCCGCTTCAGCCCGGCGGCATTGAGCGCGGCGGCGAAGGGGCCGAGCAGGATGCCGTTCGTCGTCATGGCCAGATCGCGCACCGTGGTGTGGCGGGCGAGGGCGGTGACGAGCGCCGGCAGGTTCGTGCGCAGCAGCGGCTCACCGCCGGTCAGGCGCAGTTTGTCCACGCCGAGGCCCACGAAGAGGCCCACCAGGCGGTCGATCTCCTCGAACGTGAGCACGTCCTGTTTCGGCAGCCACGCGTATTCCGCCTCGGGCATGCAGTACTGACAGCGCAGGTTGCAGCGGTCGGTGACCGAGAGGCGCAGGTTGCGCAGCGGACGCTGGAAGGTGTCGAGGACCATCGGGGGCGGGGACACTCCGGATTGTGGCACACTGGCCCGCCGATGCGCCTGCGATCGCTCGATGTCTTCCGGGGCCTGACGATGGCCGGCATGGTCATCGTCAACAATCCCGGCGACTGGAACGCGGTCTACGCGCCGCTGCTGCACGCCGCCTGGCACGGCTGGACGCCCACGGACCTCATCTTTCCGGCCTTCCTCTTCATCGTTGGCGCCTCGATGGCCCTCGGCGCGCCGGAGCGGCTGGCCCCGGCGACCGTGCTGCGGCGCGGCGCCGTGCTCGTCGCGTTCGGCCTCTTCCTGTCGGGCTTCCCATACTTCAATCCGTCGCGCTGGCGGATTCCCGGCGTGCTGCAGCGCATCGGGCTCTGCTACGTCATCACGGCGTTCGTGTGGCAGGCGCTCGCGGCCCGCGGGGATGCCCCGGCGACGGTGCGACGGCTCGCCGGCGCTATCGCCGTCTGCCTGCTCGGCTACTGGGCGCTCATCGCGCTCGTCGCGCCGCCCGGCGGCATGGCCGGCGACCTCACGGCCGAAGGCAACCTCGGCGCCTGGCTCGACCGCACCGTCTTCGGCACGCACCTGTGGAAGACCACGTGGGACCCGGAAGGGCTGCTCAGTTCGCTGCCGGCGGTGGGCACGACGCTCATGGGGGTGGTGGCCGGCGTGTGGATCGGCCGCGCACGGCCCGTCTGCATGGCCCCGTCGCTCATCGGCGCGGGCGCCGCGGCGATGGTCGTGGGGAGCCTGTGGGATGTCGTCTTCCCGATCAACAAGTCGTTGTGGACGAGTTCGTACGCCCTCTTCACCGGTGGCGCGGCGATGCTGATGCTGGGGCTGCTGCACCGCAGGCTCGACGACGGACGTTCGACGCCGATGTTCAATCGACTGACCGAGCCGTTCGTCGTCCTCGGTCGCAACGCGCTGGCGCTCTTCGTGGTCTCCGGTCTGGTCGCGAAGCTCCTGATCGTGCTGACGCTGCCGGGCCCGGCCGGCACACCCGTGTCGCTGCAGCGGTGGCTCTACGAGGCGGCGTTCGCGCCGCTCGGGCCGCCGAAGGTGACGTCGCTGCTCTATGCACTGGCCACACTCGGGATGTTCTACGCGCTGCTCGTCTGGCAGCATCGCAGGCGCCTCTATTGGAGCGTATGACACACGGCATGACGAAACGATCGGCGGTAGTGGTGGGGGCGGGGGTGTTCGGGGCCTGGAGCGCGCTGCGGCTGGCGCGTGACGGCTGGCGCGTGACGCTCGTGGACGCGTACGGCCCGGCGAACGGACGCGCGAGCTCGTCGGATCACTCGCGTGTGATTCGTGCCGGCTACGGCGCCGACACGATCTACACGCAGTGGGCCACGGAGGCGCTGACCGACTGGCAGTGGCTGTCGAAGAAATCGGGCGAGACGCTCGTCGAGGAATGTGGTGCGCTCTTCCTCGGCGAGTCCGGCAGCGCCCATCTCGCGGCCACCGCGGCCACGCTCACGACGTGTGGCGTGACGCACGAGCGGCTCGATGCCGCCGCCGTCGCCAGCCGGTATCCGCAACTCGGAGTCATCGGCCTCGGCGATGCGATCTATGAAGCGCGCGGCGGCGTGATTCGGGCGCGGCGCGCGGTGGCGGCAGCCGTCGCGACGGCGCGCGCGTACGGCGTCACCTATCGCCAGGCGCGTGTGCTGCCGCCGGACGAATCGGCGAGTGTGCCGGTCGTGCACCTGGCAGACGGCGCGCGGCTCGAGGCCGAGCAGATCGTGTTCGCCTGCGGGCCCTGGCTGCCCGCGCTCTTGCCGGATGCCGTGGGCGGACGCATTCGTCCGACCCGTCAGGAGGTGTTGTACTTCGGCGTGCCGGCCGGCGACGTCCGCTTCGCCGTCGACCGCCTGCCCGTCTGGATCGACTTCGCGGCCGGCGTCTACGGCATTCCCGACCTCGACACGCACGGCTTCAAGATTGGCCTCGATCGTCACGGCCCGGCCATCGATCCCGACACGGCGGATCGCGTGGTGGGCGAGGACGCGATCGCGACGGCCCGGGCGTTCCTCGCGCGGCGGTTCCCGGCACTGATGGACGCGCCGCTCGTGGACGCGCACGTCTGTCAGTACGAGAACACGACCAGCGGCGACTTCATCATCGACCGCCATCCGTGCTGGACGAATGTGTGGGTCGTGGGCGGCGGCTCCGGCCACGGCTTCAAACACGGGCCGGCCGTGGGCAAACACGTGACCGATCTGCTCGGCGGCCGCGCCGCGGTCGAGCCGCGCTTCGCGCTCGCCGGAAAGTCCACCGAGGCGGCGCGCGCCGTCTACTGAGTCCGCGTCTTCGCGAGCAGTTCGAGGATCTGGCCGAGCCGCCCGATCTCGGCGCCGTACTTCGCCCAGTCGCCGGCGCGCTGCGCCTCGATGGCGCGCTGATACGTGGCCTGCGCTTCCGCGGCGAGTTGCGGCGCCGGCAGCGCGGCAATGGCGGCGGGCAGCGGGGCGAACGGACCCGGCGTGGCGGGTGCCCCGGGCGGCACAGCCGCAGCGCGTGGAGCGCCAGGCTCCCCGGCGGCCGCACCGGCGGCCGGCGCCGACGCGTCGGCGGTGAGCACCGCGGCGTCCTGCGGCTGCGCGCGTCGGGCGCGCACGGCCTCGGGTGAGAAGAGCCGCGCCAGCGCGGCGTCGAGCGAGCGGTCCATCACAATCGAGTTCTGATACGCGACGATGACACGCGTCAGCTCGGGGATGCGCCCCTGCTGCGCGCGCAGGTAGAGCGGCCGCACGTAGAGGAGCGATTCCTCGATCGGAATCACCATCAGCGTGCCCTGGATCACTTCCGAGCCCTGCTGGTTCCAGAGCGTGATCTGCGGCGAGATCACCTGGTCCTGGTTGATGCGGGCCACGACCTGCCGCGGGCCGAAGACCAGCTTCTGCTTCGGGAACTCGAACGCCATGAGCTGCCCGTAGCGGTCGCCATCGGATCGCGCGACCAGCCACGAGGCCAGGTTGTCGCGCCGGCGCGGCGTGAAGGGCAACATCTGGATGAACTCCGCCTTGGTCTCGCCGGGGAGTTTCATGATCGTGTAGTAGGGCGACATGCGCACGGCCTGACCGCTCGCGTCGATCGCCGGCACTTCCCACTGGTCTTCCTTGTTGTAGAAGACCGCGGCGCTCGTCATGTGGTACGTCGAGTAGACCGACGACTGCAGCCCGAAGATGCCCTCGGGGTAGCGCACGTGCGCGCGCAGACCGGCCGGCATCGCGTCGAGCGGCTTGAAGAGCGTGGGGAAGGCCTTCGCGTAGGCGCGGATGATCGGGTCGTCCGGCTCGGCCAGGTAGAAGTCGGTCGTGCCGTGGTACGCGTCCACCACCACCTTCGCGGCGTTGCGGATGTAGCTCACACCCGGCGCACCTTCGGTGGCGTAGGGATAGCGACTCGTCACCGTGTAGGCGTCGAGCATCCAGAAGAGCCGGCCCTCGTGCACCACGAGATACGGGTCGGCGTCGAAGGTCAGGAACGGCGCGATCTTCTCGGCGCGCAGCTTGATCTGGCGATCGAAGATGAGGCGGCTCTCAGCCGTGATGTCGTCGCTCAGCAGCAACTGGTAGTTGCGGAAGCGCGCCGCGAAGACCAGCTTCTTCCACAGCGAATCAAGCGCGATGCCGCCGCGGCCTTCGTATGTCGAGAAGACGTTGTCGTCGCCCTTCGGATAGTGGAACTCGCGGGTGCGCGTGCGGACGATCGCGTATTCGTTGGCGAGCTCGCCGAAGTAGAGGCTGGGCTCGGTGACCGGCATGTTCACGGTGGAGACCGGCGGCAGGTCGCGGATGAAGAGCACCGGCAGGCCCTCGGACGTCACCTGGTTCACCGGGCCGAGCGTGAGGCCATGGCCATGCGTGAAGGTGAGGCGCTCGTTGACCCACGTGCGGTTGGGCAGCGCCGTCGGGTTGAGCTCACGCGCCGACAGCATCACCTGGCGGAGCTGGCCGTCGATCATGTAGCGATCGTTGTCCACCGCCGTGAAATCGTAGTAGGTGCGGATTTCCTGGATCTGGCCGAACGTCTCGAGCAGCGGCTGATGGTCCCAGAGCCGCACGTTGTCGAGGGTGGCGCGGTTCCTGTCGATGTCGGCCCTGGTCAGCTCGGCATCACCCGTGATCTCGCGCTGCTCGATGGTGTCGAGCGCGAACGCCTTCCGCGTGGCGTCGATGTTGTGCTGGATGAACGGCGCTTCGCGCACCTGTTCGTTCGGCGTCACGACGAAACGCTGGAGGGCGCCCGAATAGAGCTGGCCGGCGAGGGCGGTGACCGCGTAGACCCCCACCGCACCGACCGCGAACGCCGTGCGGCCGCCCATGGCCCACGCGGCCGCGAGACCGGCGCCGGCAAGCGCCGCCCCGGCTTCGGCGAGCGAGAACGGCATGCGGGCGTGGACGTCGGTATAGCCGGCGCCGCGGATGATGCCGGTGGGCGTGAGCATCGTATGCGGCCGGTCGAGCCACGCGCCGGCGGCCAGCAGCACGAAGAACGCCGCCGCGAGCAGCCCGAGATGGCGGCGCGCGCGTCCGCCGAGGCGCACGCCGAAGGGGGTGATGGCGAGTTGTCCGCCGAGCAGGTAGAGCGCGCCCGCACCCGCGGCTGCCACGCCGACCTGCACGATCCAGAAGGAGCGGGCGAGATCGAGCATCGGCAGCGTGAAGACGTAGAACGCCACGTCGTAGCCGAGGATCGGATCGGTCGTGCCGAACGCCTGCCCCTGCTGCCAGCCGAGGAACTCGCGCCACGACGAGGCCGCGTAGAGGGCGACGAGCACGGCCGCGCCGGCCGCGACGATGGCGCCGAGCGTCTGCATCTCGCGGCGGGCCGGCAGCGCGAGCGTGAGGCCTTCGGGCGTCGAGACCACCTGCGACTCGACCGGCAGCGTGCGCGCGGCGATGCGCAGGTGCGTGGTGAGCCAGGCGAGCGACAGCACGAAGGCGATGCCGCCGAGGGTGGCCTGCGCCCCGAGGACGGTGGCGTAGGTGGCCTGATGGCCGAGTTCGTCGAACCACCACCAGTCAGTCACCACCTCGACGAGTGAGGGGAGCACGAAGACCGCGAGGGCGAGTGCGGCCAGGACGGTGACGCGGAAAGGCGAACGCATGGGGTCTGGTCAGTCTACGCGCCTTTGAGGCCGCGCAGCAGCCGGCGCTCGCGCTTGTCGGGGCGCACCTTGGGCGCCATCGTGGCGTGGAAGACGCGCTCCAGCCGGCGCATGGCGAGTTCCTCGGGTGTCGGCGCCGGCGTCTCGTCGTCGTAGAGCTGGCGCGCCTCGGCCCGGGCGATGCTCTTGTCGGCCAGGCCCTTCACCAGGACGATCTGCGTGCGGCCGAGCGGCCGGCCGATGGTGAGGCGATCGCCGGGCCGGATCTCGCGATGGGGCTTGGCCGTCGTGCCGTTCACGTCCACCTTGCCGTTGCGGCAGGCACGCTGCGCCTCCGACCGCGTCCGGAACAGACACGAGACGTCGAGCCACACGTCGAGGCGCACGGAGGTCATGGGAATCAGGATATCGCGTAGTGATACAGTCCCTCGCCATGTCTTCCCGTCGTCCGAAGAAAGCCGTGTCGTCCGCGCCGGTGCCGGCTGCGTCGCGTCGATTCTCCTCTGCCGTCGTCGATGGCGCGGCGCGGGCCGCCGGCCGGGCCATGCTGCATGCCGTCGGGTTCACGCGCGCGGATTTCGCCAAGCCGCAGATCGGCGTCTGCTCGACGTGGAGCCAGGTGACGCCGTGCAACATGCACATCGACCAGCTGGCCCGCGAGGCGGCGGCGGGTGTGGACGCGGCCGGCGCGAAGAGTGTCATCTTCAACACGATCACTGTTTCCGACGGCATCTCGATGGGCACCGAGGGGATGAAGTACTCGCTCGTGTCGCGCGAGGTCATCGCCGACTCGATCGAGACGGTGGCCGGCGCCGAAGGCTTCGACGGTCTCGTCACGATCGGCGGCTGCGACAAGAACATGCCGGCCTGCGCGATGGCGATCGCGCGGCTCGACCGGCCGGCCGTGTTCGTCTACGGCGGCACGATCATGCCCGGCATCTGGCGCGGCCAGCCGGTGGACATCGTCTCGGTCTTCGAAGCGGTGGGGAAACACGCGGCCGGTACGCTCGGCGACGCGGAGCTCGCCGACCTCGAGCAGCACGCCTGCCCGGGTGCCGGCTCCTGCGGCGGGATGTACACCGCCAACACGATGGCCTCGGCCATCGAAGCGCTCGGGCTGAGCCTGCCGAACAGCTCCGCACAGGCCGCGATCTCGGCCGAGAAACGCGACGACTGCCGCCGCGCCGGTGAGGCCGTGGCCCGCCTCGTGCGCGAAGGCATCACGCCGCGCCGCATCCTCACGCGCCAGGCATTCGAGAACGCCATCACCGTCGTCATCGCGCTGGGCGGCTCGACCAACGCGGTGCTGCACCTGCTGGCGATTGCCCGTGCCGCGCGCGTGAAACTCACGCTCGACGACTTCACCCGCATCGGCAAACGGGTGCCGGTGCTCGCCGACCTCAAGCCGAGCGGCAAGTACGTGATGGCCGAACTCGTGCGCATCGGCGGCCTCACGCCGCTCATGAAGCGCCTGCTCGATGCCGGTCTGCTGCATGGCGACGCCCTCACCGTCACGGGGAAGACGCTCGCCGAGAACCTGCGCGACGTCGCGGATTATCCGGCCGGCCAGGACGTGGTCTACGACGTGGCCATGCCGGTGAAGAAGAACAGCCACCTCGTGGTGCTGCGCGGCAACCTCGCGCCCGACGGCGCCGTGGCGAAGATCAGCGGCAAGGAAGGTGAGCGCTTCACCGGACGCGCCATCGTCTTCGAACGCGAGGAAGCGGCCCTCGACGCGATTCTCGCCGGCCGCGTGAAGGCGGGTCACGTCGTGGTCATCCGCTACGAAGGGCCGCAGGGCGGGCCGGGCATGCGCGAGATGTTGTCGCCGACGAGCGCGCTCATCGGCCGCGGCCTCGCCAACGACGTCGCCCTCATCACCGACGGCCGCTTCTCGGGCGGCACGCACGGGTTCGTCGTAGGCCACGTCACCCCCGAGGCAGCGGTCGGCGGTCCGCTGGCGCTCGTGAAGAACGGCGACACCATCACGATCGACGCCCGCGCGCGCGCCATCGACGTGGCGTTGACGGCCCGCGAACTCGCCGCCCGGCGCAAGGCGTGGAAGCCGAAGAAGAGCGCCTACGACCGCGGCGTGCTCGCCAAGTACCGGCGCCTGGTGGGGCCGGCAAGCGGCGGCGCGGTGACCGACGAAGCATAACGGTCGCGACACGCCGTGCCGGCGTGCGCAGCGTCGGGCGCGGGGTGGCCGCCGGCGCGGCAGAGGTGGATGTCTCACGGTATACTTTCCCTTCCGCCACCCTCTATATGCCCGCCGTTCCAGGTCGTGTCTTCATCGTAGTGCCGGCCTATAACGAGGGGCAGCGTCTGCTCCGCGTGCTCGACGATCTGGCGCGCACGCCGCATGCGGTGGTGGTGGTGGATGACGGCTCGCGCGACGACACCTTCGAGGTGGCGCGCGGCCGCGGTGTCTACGCCCTGCGGCACACCATCAATCGCGGCCAGGGCGCGGCGCTCCAGACGGGAATCTCGTTTGCGCTCCGCGAAGGCGCCGACTTCATCGTGACCTTCGATGCCGACGGCCAGCACCTCGCCTCGGAACTCGATCAGCTGCTGGCGCCGGTGGCGGCGGGGCAGTGCGACGTGGCGCTCGGCAACCGCTTCCTGAGCGGCACCTCGAACGTACCGCCGATGCGCAAGGTGGTGCTGCACCTGGCGCGGCTCTTCACGTTCCTTACGACCGGCATCCGTGTGGGCGACTGCCACAACGGCTACCGCGTGCTGTCGCGCGGTGCCGCCTCGGCGATCTATCTCAAGCAGGACCGCATGGCGCACGCCTCGGAGATCTACGACCAGATCCTCCGCGCGAAGCTGCGCTTCCTCGAAGTGCCGGTGACCATCCGCTACAGCGACGAGACGCTCGCCAAAGGGCAGCGCCTGTCGAACTCCCTGAGCGTGTTGTTCCAGTACCTCTTCGGAAAGATCACGCAATGAACGCCTTCCAGATCGCCTTCACGGCGATCTTCGCGCTGCAGGCCCTCGTGGCCGTGCGCCGTTTCCTCGGCACGCATCACCTCGCGTCGCTCGTCTTCGCGTTGGCGTGGCTTCTGGCCATCGTGCTCGTGAACGCGCCGGAGCTCACGACCGACGCGGCGCGCCTGCTCGGTATCGGCCGCGGCGTGGACCTCGTCACGTATGCGCTGCTCAGCCTGTTCCTGTGGGCGCACTACCAGCACTACCTCCGCTACAAGCGCCTCGAGAACCAGCTCACGGTGCTCGTGCGCGAGCTGGCGATTCTGAACGCCGCGCGTCCCGGCCCGGCCGCCGCGCCCGGTCCGCGCGGCGCATGACCGTCCGCCTTCCGCGTCCGCTCCTGCTCGTGGCCGCCGCCGGGCTGGCCCTGCTCGGCCTGGTCTATCAGGGCAAGGGCAACCTCGATCTCATCTGGGGCACCGACCGCGGCTCGGCCGTGGACCTCTACAACCGCGACGTCGAGCAGGCGCTCTTCACCGACGGCAAGAACCCGTTCGACCACAAGACCGGCAGCCAGCCGCCGTGGGGCTATCCGACGGGCGTGCTCTTCACGTGGCCGCCGTGGCCGGCCGTGCGCGCCTACTTCGCGGTCATCAACCTGGCGGCGCTCCTCGTCGTGGTGTGGTGGGCGGGGCGCGCCGTACCGCGCGACCGTCCCGAGGTGCGCTGGCTGCTCATGGCGGCCGTCTCGGCCTTTGGCGGCGCCTGCACGGCCACGGAAGTGGGGCAGGTGGGCATCGTCGTCACGGCCCTGCTGATCCTGGCGCTCTGGAGCGACGAGCGCGGCCACGAATGGGCGGCCGGTCTCTTCGTTGCCCTCGCCCTCATCAAACCCACCATCTCTGGTCCCTTCGCCATCGCGCTGCTGCTCACCGGACGCTTCCGCGCGTCGGCCGCCGCTGCGGCCTACGGGGCCGTGGCGAGCGGCGTCGCCTGGCTCGTGACCGGCGTCGCGCCGTGGCGGATGCTGGCGCAGATGGTCAGCGCGGCCGGCGGCTACGTGAACGACGGCACCTTCGGGCTGGTGGAGGTGCTCGGGCCACTCGGCGTGCCGTCCGGGCTCGTGAACCCGATGGCGGCCCTGCTCGTGACCGTGCCGGGCGCGGCGGCGATGCTGCTGGCGCGGGGCTCGCTGCCGCTTGCCTTCGCCGTGGCGGCCCTCTGGGGCCGCCTGTGGACGTACCACAAGTCGTACGACGACATCATGCTGGTGTTCGTCATGGTGCCGCTCGGCCTGCTGGCGTTCCGCGAGGGCCGAATGCACGTGGCCGGCCTCGTCGGCTTCGCCGCAATGGGCCTGCTCGCCTGGATCCCCGGGCGTGTGCTCAACCTCGAACCGGTGCAGATGGCGCAGCTCCTCGTGTGGCCGCTGGCGCTCCTCCTGGTGGTCGTCGCCGCTCGCGGCGACCGCGATTTCCTCGCCTCGCTGCGATAGCGGGACGGCCCGCCCGGACCCGTCGGGATCCAGCGATTTGGAGCCTTGCCCGTGGTTGCATTGGATCCGCTCATGGACTCGATGTCCATCCGTCAGGTAACGCTTGCGTTACGCGCCGGATTCGCCCTACGATTCTGGCGCTTTCGTCCGGGCTGTCCCCTGGCTCCCTCCGCTTCCGACCTTTGGCACGAGTGGTGGATCTTCTCTCGGGACGTCCCGCGCGTAGCGCGCTCACGTGAACGGTTACGGGATGGCGTGAGTGTTTAGGGACTATTAACGAGAGGTGACCATGAAGACCCTGCGGCAACTGCTGGTTATTGGCCTGATGGTGGCCATGACCGGAAGCCTCGCGGCAGCCCAGACGTTTACGGGCGGCTTGCGCGGTGCGGTGAAAGACGCGAACGGCGTCATTCCCGGTGTGACGGTGGAGTTGATCAACGAAGGCACGAGCACCTCGCGCGAGGTCGTGTCCAACGAGTCGGGTGAGTACAACTTCGCCGCCGTGCCGCCAGGCACCTACACGGTGAAGGCGTCGCTGACCGGGTTCAAGACGTACGAGAACAAGGGCATCCGCGTCGGCACCCAGCAGTTCATCACGCTCGACGTCACTCTTGAAGTCGGCGCGCTGCAGGAAACCATCACGGTCACGGGCGCGGCCCCGCTCATCGACACGTCGAACGCGTCGACCGGCGCGGTCATCGACGCGAAGCAGCTCGAAGCGCTGCCGAGCGGCGGCCGTTCCGCGTTCCTCTTCGCGGTCACGGTGCCCACGGTCGTCGCCTCGGGCGACGCGCAGTTCAACCGCCAGCAGGACCAGACGAACGCGTCGCTCCTGTCGATGGGCGGCGGCACGCGCCGCGGCAACAACTACCTGCTCGACGGCGTGCCGATTACCGACCTGCGCAACCGCGCCTCGGCCAACCCCTCGATCGAGGGTCTGGAAGGCGTCGCCGTGCAGGTGCACACCTACGACGCGGAAACGGGTCGTACCGGCGGCGGCATCTTCAACACCACCGCCAAGTCGGGCACCAACGAGTGGCACGCCAGCGGCTTCTACCAGAACCGTCCGCGCTGGGGCACCACGAACAACTTCTTCGCCGAACGCGCCGGCCGTCCGCTGCCCGACACCTACTTCCACCTCGGTGGCGGCGGTTTCGGCGGCCCGCTCCTGAAGAACCGCACGTTCTTCTGGTTCGCGGCCGAAGCGTACGGATCGAATACCACCCGCAACGTCAGCGCGCGTTTCCCGACCACGCGCGAACTCGCCGGCGACTTCTCGCAGAGCACCACGGGCGCCGGCGCCCTCGTGCCCATCTACGACCCGCTGACCGGTGATGCCAACGGCAACGGCCGCACGCAGTTCCCCGGCAACGTGATCCCGAGCAACCGCATCAACCCGGTGGCGCGCGCCATCGCGGCCTACTTCCCGTCGCCCGACAGCAACGTCAGCAACGGCGCCGCCAACTTCGTCCGCGTCGCGCAGATCGAAGACCGCGCGCAGCTCTACAGCGTGAAGGGCGACCACCGCTTCAACGACAAGGTGTCGCTCTCGGGCTTCTACCTCTACAACAAGACCGACGAACCCTGCGCCAGCTTCTGGGGCCAGAACAACTTCGCGGATACGAACGAGTACCTGCTCGCCCGCCGCGTGCACCTGCTCGCCGTGAACAACACGTGGCTGCCCAGCAACAACACCGTGCTGACGCTCCGCTACGGCCTCACGAGCTTCGATGACTCCGACTTCCTCACCGAGGAATTCGACCCGGCCACCCTGGGCTTCAACTCGGGCTTCACGAGCGCCATCCAGAAGAAGAAGTTCCCCCGCGGCAACATGTCGGAATACGGTGATGGCGGCACGACCTTCGGTGCCATCGACGCCACCGACCGCATGTGGTACTCGTGGAGCGCCAACGCCACCGCGTCGAAGCTCCTCGGCCGCCAGACCATCAAGGCCGGCTTCGACTTCCGCCGCATCGGCACCGACTCGCAGTCCTACTCGGCCAGCTCGGGCCTCTTCAACTTCGACCGTCTGTGGACGTCGGGCAGCCCGACCGCACTGCAGGGCGGCAACGCGTTCGCGAGCTTCCTGCTCGGCCTGCCCTCGGGCGACCCGGGCAACCTGAGCCGCATGGGCGTGTCGGAACCCCTGAACGCCTACGTGAACTACTACGGTGGCTACCTGCAGGACGACTTCCGCGTCAACTCGAAGCTCACCCTGAACATGGGTGTGCGCGTGGAATCGGAGACCGGTCTGCGTGAGAAGGAAAACCGCTTCACGGTGGCCTTCGACCGCACGCTCAACCCCGGTGGCGCCCTCGGCAACGTCGTCGTGAACGGCAGCCCCGTGCGCGGCGGTCTCGTCTACGCCGGCCAGAACGGCGCGCCCACCGAACAGGGCAACCAGCCCACGCTGAAGTTCTCGCCCCGTATCGGCCTCGTCTACTCGTTCGACCCGAAGACGGTCGTGCGTGCCGGCTACGGCGTCTACTGGGCGCCCTGGAACTACCAGGGCGTGGGCTCGGCCAACTACGGCCAGATCGGCTACAGCCAGGACACGTTCCTTCAGCAGGGGCAGTTCCAGCCCACCGTCACGTTGTCGAACGCGTTCCAGGGCGGCGCCCTTCAGCCGGTGGGCAACGCGCGCGGCGCGCTCACCGGTGTGGGCGGCCAGATCGAGTTCATCGATCAGGACAAGAAGGCCCCCTACGTGCAGCAGTACTCGATCGACGTCAACCGCGAACTGCCGGGCGGCGTGGCGATTGGCTTCGAATACGCCGGCGCCACGGGCGGCAACCTCGGCCTCGGCGGCTCGAACGACGGCATTCTGAACATCAACCAGCTCGATCCCAGCTACATGGCGCTCGGCGCCGCGCTGCTCGAGCAGGTGCCCAACCCGTTCTTCGGCACGGGTACGGGCTTCTCGCCCAATAGCGCCACGGTGCAGCGCCGTCAGCTGCTCCGCCCGTTCCCGCAGTTCGGCGACATCCTCATGCGTCAGAACACCCAGGGGCGCAACCAGTACCACGCCGCGATTCTCAAGTTCGAGAAGCGCGTCACCAACGGCTGGGGCGGTCGCATCAACTACACCTGGAGCCGTCTCGAAGACAACCAGTTCGCCGAGTCGAACTTCTTCTCGGCCGCGTCCACCGAGGCGCAGAACGCCTACGACCTGGACGCCGAATACGCCGTGAGCCTGCTCGACGTGCCGCACAAGCTCGTGCTCTCGCCGATCGTCGAACTGCCGTTCGGTGAAGGCAAGCGCTGGGCGAAGGAAGGCATCGCCAAGCACATCCTCGGCAACATCACGATGTCGTCGATCATCTCGATCGAGAGCGGCTTCCCGAT
>CADEFD010000041.1:9501-12055 GCA_902826515.1 uncultured Acidobacteriota bacterium | reverse complement strand
TCCAAGGAACTCCTGTTCCCCGGCTCGGTCCGCGGTCAGCTGCGGTTCGAAGTGCTGAACATCACCAACACCGTGAAGGTGCGCGGTCCCGAGACCCGTCTCGGCAACGCGGCCTTCGGCATCATCAACACGCAGTCGGGCTTCATGCGCCTCGTGCAGATGATGTTCCGCCTCTCGTTCTAGAGGCCGGGCGTTGAAAGCCGGGGGCTTCGGCTCCCGGCGTCGCAAGTTGCGAAGAGCGGCGTTCCCACCCGGGGGCGCCGCTCTTCGTCTGTACCGGTGGTTGTCGCGCCGGCGCATGGCAGGGTACGATCGCGTCGTTATGGGCTGGCGTCGAAGACACGCAGTGCTGCTCGCCGCGGCACTGCTCACTGGATGTGACGGCGGGGCGCCGGCGCCCGCACCGGCCGCCTCGGTGGCACCCGCGCCGGTCGTGGACCCCACGCAACGCACGGGCGACCTCGGCGCGATTGTGTTCCCGGCTACCGGCGCGACGTCGGCGCAGGACGACTTCCGCCGCGGCGTGGCCTGGCTGCACAGCTTCGGCTACGAAGACGCCCTCGAAGCCTTCCAGGCGGCCCAGGCGAAGGATCCCGCGTTCGTGATGGCCTACTGGGGCGAGTCACTCGCCTACAGCCAGCCGCTGTGGTTCCAGGAGGAACCGGCGAAGGGACGTGCCGCGCTCGCGAAGCTCGGGCCCACCGCCGACGCCCGGCTGGCGAAGGCGCAGACCGCACGTGAGCGCGGATTCCTGCGCGCCGTCGAAGCGCTCTGGGGCGAAGGCGAACGGCCGGCGCGCGCCGCCGCCTACGCGACAGCGATGGCGGAGGTCGCCGCCGCCAACCCGGCCGACGACGAAGCGCAGGTGTTCTACGCGCTGGCGCTCCTCGCCACGATGCCGCGCGGCGATCTGTCGCTGCCGATTCGCGAGAAGGCCGGCGCCATCGTGGACGCCGTCTTCGCCCGCAACCCGAAACATCCCGGGGCCGCGCACCTCATCCTGCACGCCTACGACCACGGGGCGCTGGCGGCCCGCGGCCTCGAAGCCGCGCGCGCCTACGCGAAGGTGGCGCCGGCGGCGAGCCACGCGCTCCACATGCCCGCGCACTTCTTCGTGCAGCTCGGCTACTGGCAGGACGCGGCGGCGAGCGACGCCGACTCGTGGCAGGCGTCGGTGGACTGGGCGGCGCGGCGGAAGAAGACCATCACGCTGCGCGACTACCACAGCCTCGTGTGGTGGCAGTACGAACTCACGCAGCTCGGCCAGTTCGCGAAGGCGCAGCAGATCGCCAAGGAAGTGGATGCGGCGATGGCCGTCGCCACCGAGCAGGACTTCATCGGCGGCCATCAGTACGCCGACAGCGACATCGGCCGCGGCTCGGGCCCGCTCGCGCTGCGCAACGACAAGGGCTCGATGCGCGCGCGCTACATCATCGAGAGCGAACGCTGGCACGAGATGAAGGGCCAGAACGCCTTCGACAACATCGACGAGCTGTTCGCGCTGGGCGTCGCCGCCGCGAAACTCGACGACGTCTCCCGCGCGGTCGCGGCGCGCGAGGAACTCATCAAGGCGTCGCACCCGTCGATGGACGCCGGACTGCGCGAGCAGGCGGCGATCCTGAAGCTGGAGCTCGACGCCGTGGCGGCGGTGGAAGCCGGGGCACTCGGCGTGGCGTGGTCGCGGATGGATCAGGCGATCGCGCTGCAGAACCAGATGCCGAAGCCGATCGGCCGGCCGTATCCCGTGAAAGCCGCTGACGAACTCTACGGCGACCTGCTGCTGCAGGCGGGACAGGCGGCCGAGGCTGTCGGCTGGTACGAGAAGGCGCTCGCGCGCACGCCGAACCGCTCGCGCGCCGTGCTCGGCCTGGCGCGGGCGGCGGGGAAGGCGGGGCAGACCGAGAAGAGCCGGCGCGCCTGGGAGCAGTTCCTCGTGAACTGGGCGAACGCCGATCCGGGCCTGCCCGAACTCGCCGAAGCCCGCGCTGCCCTCGGACGCTGACTCGCGCCGCCGCTGCGAGTTCGAGGTTCCGAGCCCCGAGCCCCGCTAGATGTCGTCGATGCTGACGCGGCGGATGTAGAAGGACAGATCGAGGCGGCGCGTGCGCACCCGCGTATCCGCCGTGCGCAGGCTGATGTCGTACGGGCCCGGATCGGTGGGCCGCCAGCGGTGCGTCCAGAGCGTCCACGTGCGTGTAGTCGCGGGAGCCGGGCAGACGCGCACCGGCGTGCCGCGATCGCGCGAGCCGAAGCGGATGACGAGCTGGTCCACCGGCGTCGAGCCGCCCCAGACGATGCCCACGATGTGGTACTCGGTCTTCCCGTTCACGCGCCGCTGCTCCACGCGGATGGGCATGGCCGCGGTGTCGATCTCGGGCGCCTCGTAGTCGCGGGCGAGGGCGGGCCGGCCGTCCTGATGTGTGCGTCCGGCGAACTCGATCATCTGCGACGTGGCGGGTTCGTCCGCGGCCACCCAGCGGATCTCGTTCACCCACTTGATCCAGGCGCAGCCGTACCAGCCGGGCACCACGAGGCGCACCGGCGCGCCGTGATC
>CADEFD010000041.1:0-9401 GCA_902826515.1 uncultured Acidobacteriota bacterium | reverse complement strand
GGGCCGGGTCGTGGTCGAGGCCCGGCGGCACCGCCGTGCGCACGAACATGTCGCGCGCCGAGGTGACCATCCGGCCGGGTGCGAGGGTAGTGAGGTCGGTGAAGAGCCGGGCGTCGAGGCCCGAACCGCCGAGCATCTGCCCGAGGGGGGTCTCGACGGCGCCCCGTCCGTAGAGGGGCAGGGTGCGGATGAGGTCGCCGGATGGTCCGCCGTCGCACTCGGCCTGCGCGAGCCAACCGGCCCAGGCCTGGTGCGGCACGAGGCTCCAGCCCGCGAGGCCGGCCGCGCCGGTCAGGAACCGGCGGCGCGATGGGGCCGCGCCGCGGAGCAGAGGCGCGGGGCGCACACCGGAACGCATGGCCCAAGTATTCCATACGCGCCCGATATAATTGCCGCATGACCTTCCGTCTGCCCGCGCGTGTCCTCGTTGCGGCGCTGCTCGTGGCCGGTGCCGCGCTGGGCCTGGCCGCCCAGCAGGCGCCGCCTGCCTCGCAGCCCACGTTCCGTTCGGGCGTCACCGCCGTGACGACCGACGTCATCACGCGCGACAAGGACGGCCGCTTCGTCTCGAACCTCACGAAGGACGACTTCGTGGTGCTCGAAGACGACGTGCCGCAGACCATCACCTCGTTCGCCCTCGTGCACGGCGGCCGCACCTTCAACATGCTGACGCCCGTGGCGGCGGCGCCCGTCGCTGCCCCCGAGGGCATCGTGCTGCCGTCGAAGCGCGCCGTGCAGGACGTGGCCGGCCGCGTGCTCTTCATCTTCGTGGACGACGTGCACTTCGAACCCGAATACACGCCGCACGTGCGCAAGCTCATTCAGGACATTTCCGACAACCTGCTGCACGACGGCGATCTCGTGGCGATGCTCTCGAGCGGGCCGTCGAGCATCCAGACCGGCCTCACCTACGATCGCAAGCTGGTCGTGGCATCCGCCTCGAAGATTCGCGGCAGCGGCCTGAACGCCGCCGACATCTTCCGCAATCTCGAGACCTCGCAGGGGCCGGCGGATGTGCGGAACCGGGCGCAGATGGCGTTCTACACGGCCTACAACCTGCTGGCCGACCTCGAGCAGGTGCCGAACAAACGCAAGGCCCTGCTCTACATCAGCACCGGCTACGACTTCGATCCGTTCGCCGCCGGCCGCAACTCGAGCGACCGCATCATGGGCGGCCGCTTCTCGGATCCGCTGCGTTTCCTGCAGCAGGACAAGGACAACCCGTACTTCCGCCTGCCCGGCTCCAACGCCGACATCGACCTCTACGCATACATGAAGGAACTGGCGCTCTCGGCCAACCGCGCCAACGTCAGCATCTACGCCATCGACCCGCGCGGCCTCGCCGGTGTCGTCGATGCCGGGCAGTACATCGACCAGAGCGAGTGGCGCACCTACCTGCAGAAGACGCAGAGCACGCTGCGTTTCATGTCGGAGGAAACCGGCGGCTTCGCGGTGGTGAACGTGAACGACTTCGCGAGCGAGTTCAAACGCATCGACGCCGAGACGAGCGACTACTACATCCTCGGCTACTCGTCGTCGAACCCTGACCCGACGCGGCGCGTGCGCCGCATCGAGGTGAAGGTGCAGAAGCCCGACATCAGCGTGGCGTCGCGCCGCGCGTATTCGCTCAAGACGCCTGGCACCCCTTCAGCTCCGCCGCCGCCGACGACGCCCGCGAAGAAGAAGTAGCGCTCAGCGCGGCGCCGACGGCGCCGCCACGGCCAGCCACTCGCGCACGAGGTCGGCGTGCCGGCCCTCGCCCTGCACGTAGCGCTGCCCGACGGTGCTGAAACGTTCGCGGGCGGCGGGCGCCGTCATCGCCGTATCACCGGCCACCACGCCGGCAAAAAGCGCGTGCATCACGAGGAAGTCGTGCTCGGGGTCGGCGGTATCGGCCGGCGCCTGGTCGAGCAGACGCAGGGCATCCACGGGCCGGCGCGTGGCGATGTATGTGGCGGCGAGCGCTCGCCTTGCGGCGGCGTTGCCGGGCTGCGAGTCGAGGGCCGCGGTGGCCATGGCGGCGGCGCGGGCCACGTCGCCCTGCCGCATGTAGGCGTCGATGAGCAGCGTGGCGACGACGTCGTCGTCGATGCCGCCCTCGCGCGCCTGGTTCCAGGCGGTCACGGCCGCCTTGTCGTCGCCGCCGAGCGCGTAAGTGGCGCCGAGCATCAGGAGGACCGGCGCTGACGGCGCGCCGAGACTCGCCGCCTGCGTGAGCTGCGCGGCGACGGACCGCGCCGAGTCGCCGAGCCCGTAGAGGCCGATGCCGAGGAGCGCCTGCGCCAGCGGCCGCTCCGCGGCGATCGTCGTGTCCACGCGGAGGAGGTCGGCAAAGCGCCCCGTTTCCACGGCGGCGAGCGCGCGCGCCAGCGGCTCTGATGGCGACGGCGGCGCCAGCGCGCGTCCGAGCGCGGCGAGCGTGGCCGGCGCAAGCACGCTGTCGCGCCGGAACGCCTGGCCCGGCGTGGGGGCCTCGCGCAGCAGGCTCGCCGGCGTGCCGATGACCTCGAACGTGGCCGTGCGTGTGGTCTGACGGCCGCCCACGCGGTCGGTGGCGATGACCTCGATGGTGTAGCGTCCGCGCGTGAAGGTCGCAAGCGGCATCTGCAGCGCCGCGAAGAGCGGATGCCCGCTCGCCACGTCGAAGTCCACCGGCAGCGTGCCGGCGTTGTAGTGCTGCACGGGCAGCGAGCCGACGAGCTGCGGTCGGCCGGCGACGTCGCGCGAGATGCGGAACGCCACGTCCACCTCGGGTTTGCCGGCGCCGCCGGCAGCCGGGTTGATGACCTGCACCACGACCGACAACGGTTCGTCGACGCGGAAGCGCGGATCACGCGCCGGTGTCGTCTCGAGGGCGCCGATCGCATACGGATGGGCGCCCTGCTGGTCGACCGGGTAGGGCGACTCGAGCGTGCGCACGGCATCGGCGAGCACGACGTCGCTCAGCGCAAAATCCGTGCGGTTGGCGGCCGGCAGCGTCAGCCGGCGGGTGATGACACGCACCACCGGCATCTTCGCGTTCGTGGCCTCGGCCCAGCCGATATAGACGTCGTAGTCGCCGGGGCCGGCCGTCAGGCCGCGTTCGATGAGCAGGCCGCGCGGCGCCGGGCCGAGCGTGCCCTTCACGTCGAAATCTTCGAAGGCGTGCAGGGGGCTCACCGGGCTGTTGGCGCGTGATTCGAGTTCGGCGCGGCGCTGTTTCTCGCGTGCCTCGCGGTCGCGCCGGGCGCGTTCACGTTCCATGTCCTGCAGGCGGAGCGCGTTCGAGGCGTCGTTGGCGGCGACCATCGCCTGGCTGCCGGCCAGCGTGGCGGCGCCGCCCACAGGGATCTCGCCCTGCGGCACGCTCATCGATTTCATCGCCCGCATCGGCAGGGGATCGCCGCGCAGGCCCTGCAGCCAGTCCATGACGGCCGAGCGCGGCGGCGCGAGGAGCGTCTCGCTGCCCACGCGACGCAGGGCGAGCCTCACGTAGAGGGTCACCGGATCCTTCGGCGCCGGCGAGTCGGGTACTTCGGCCCGCAGCGCGACATAGTGCGAGCCGTCCGAGGCGCGCAGCACGTGCGACAGCCAGGCGGCCTCGACGAGCGGCGTGTCAGGCCCGCCGGAGGCCGCGCGATCGACCGCGGCCACGACGGCTTCGAGCAGGGTGCGCTGGGACTTGTTGAGACGCGGGGCGGCAGACTGCGCCCGCACCGGCGTTGCGCCGGCCACGAGGATACTCAGCGCGGCAAGAGCAGCGACGAGCCGATGGGGGTCGAACATGTGGAACCTGAGACGGCGCGAGCACACGTTACCACGCGCCACCGGCGGCTGTGGAGGACGGAATCAGGGCGGCGGCAGGTGGTCGAGCACGCGGCCGGTGGCGCGGTCGAGGCGGGCCAGCGCCTTCTCGTAGTCGGTCCGGGCCCGGATGTCGCGGACGGCGGCGTCGGCCGCCGCCAGTTCCCGCAGATTCACGAGGAACTGCGTCGAGTCGCCGAGGTCGAACCGGTCGCGCTCGAGCCGTTCGAGTTCACGGGCCACCTCTACTTCCGCGGCGACGGCTTCGCGCACGGCGGCAGCCGCGCGCACGGCGCTCAGCGCGTCCTGCACCTCGGCCCGCACCTGGTCCTCCGTCCAGCGCAGGTCGAGGTCGGCGCGGGCGAGCGCGGCGTGCGCCTTGAGCGTCTGGCCGATGGCCTTGCGGCGCTGCACCGGCGGCTTGAAGGTGAGGCCGACCTCGAACGACGTGCCGCCCTTCGGGGACTCGCGGCGTTCACGTCCCACTTCCGAGAAGACGTCGAGGGCGGGCAACCGGGTGTTCTCCGCGAGGCGCAGTTCGACCCGCTGGCGGTCGCGGGTGAGGCGCCGGGCCTGCACGTCGGGCCGGCGGGCGAGCGCGGCCGTGACCTCGGCCGCTTCATCGGGTGCCGGGCCGGAGGCGGTCGCCGGCAGCGGCGGCAGACGATCGAGCGACGGACGCAGCGGCACACCGTCGGCGCCGCGGTAGTAGAGCGAGAGGTCGATCGACGCCTGCTCGAAAAGCCGCTGCGCGGAGGCGAGGGCCGAGCGGCGCTGGAAGATCGCGCGCTGGTTGTCGGTGCGCTCAATCGCGGCAATCTGCCCGAGGGCCACCGCGTCGGCCAGTTGTGTGTCGCGCACTTCGGCCAGCGTCAGCAGTGCACGCGCCACCGAGAGCTGGCGGCCCGCCGCCACCCAGTCCCAGTACGACGCGAGCGCCGCCGTGAAATAGCCGAGGCGCGCGGCATCGAGCTGACGTGTCGCCCGCTCCACGCCCAGTTCAGCCGCGGCCGTGCCGGCGCGGCGGCTGTCGATCGCGCGGTCGCGCAGCAGCGGCACCTCCAGGCCGGCGAGCACCTCGCCGCTGCCGGTGGTCGCCGCCTTGCCGTCGTAGTCGGCGAACGTGCCGCGGCCGGCGCGGTAGCCGCCGTAGGCCGTGGCGCCCCACGTCGTGAGCGGCTGCTCGATGAGCGTCGAGACGCGGCTGTTGTCGTACTCGCCATCCAGGCGGCTTCCCTTCGCACTGAGGCTCAGGTCGAACGCGCCGCGCGCCGAGACGAGGTCGCCGGCCGCGGCATCGACGTCGCGCCGCGCCTGCTCGATGAGCGGCAACGCGCGGTCCACGGCGCGCAGTACCTCCTGCGGCGTGAGCGGCGCCTGCGCGGCGGCCTCCCGCGGCGGAGCCGTCAGGGCCAGGACCAGCGTCAGGCCGCGGCCGAACGCTCGCAGTCGATGGCCCGTCATGGCATGTCCTTCTGTTCGGCGGCGCTGCTCTTGCCGTCGCTCTTCGCATCGCCGGTCCTTGCGGGTTCGGTCATGCCCACGATCGGCGGGAAGCCGTTGAACTGCCGCCACAGTTCGTAGCCGACGGGCACGACGTTCAGCAGCACCCAGCCGTTGGCGCGCACGCCCTGTCGCAGGAAACGCGACGAGGGCCACGCTTCGTCGGCCGGGTCGGGCTCGACGAGCACCCGGAACCGCCCCTGGCCGTTGTCGGTGGCATCCACGTTCAGCACGCGGCCGCCGAAGGTGCCGACGGCAATCGATGGCCAGCCCGAGAACTGCAGCGCCGGCCAGCCCTCGAACTGCAGCCGCACGGGACTTCCGGCCGAAACCATCGGCATGTCGTTGCCGTCGATCCAGATCTCGACGACGTCCTTCGTGGAGGTCGGCACGATGACCGCGAGCGTCTCGCCGGCCTTGAGCAGTTCGCCGCTGCGCCGGCCCACCACGCGCAGCACGGTCCCATCGATGGGCGCGGTGACACGCTGCGTTTGCTGACGCGACAGGCGCACGTCCATCTTCGCCAGCTCGGCGCGTGCTTTCGCCGCATCGCTGCGGCCCGAGGCGATGGCCGCCCGGGCTTCATCCACGCGGGCGCGCGCTTCGGCGAGCGTGCGCTGGAGCTCGGCGGCGAGCGACGCGGCTTCACTGCGCGCCGCGTTGAGCGTGGCCACGGCTCGTTCGACGTCGGCGGCGCGCGTGGCCATCTCCATCTGCGCGAGTTCGACGTTGCGCGTCGAGGTCAGGCCCTTCGCGATGAGCGCCTGCTGGCGGTCGAGATTGAGCGAGGCGGCCGTGCTGGCGGCTTCGGCGGCCGTCAGCGACCGCTCGGCGGCCGTGATGCGATCGCGCGCCATCCGCTCGCGCAGCTTCGCCGCTTCCACGCTCGTCTCCTGGGTGACCTGCAGCCCGCTGATGCGGTCGCCGAGCGAGGCGACGCGCATCTCGGCCTGTTCGATCGTGAGCTGTATCTGGGCGCGTTCGGCGCCGAGGCGATCGAGGATGGCCGGGTCGTTGTCCGCCAGGTCCACGACCGGATCCCCGGCCTTCACGACCGACCCTTCCACCACGTGCCAGGTGGCGACGCGGCCATCCACGAGGGCCTGCACTTCCTGGGGCCGTTCCTCGGGACTGAATGCGATGACGCGCCCGGTGCCGGGGATCGTCTGCTGCCACGGTGTGACCACCAGGGCCACTGTCCCGAGCACCGTGAGCACGACGAGGAGCCGCGCCAGCAGCCGCGCCGATCGCGGCGCATGGATGCCGTGCAGGGCCAGGCGTTGATCCATCTGCCAGCCGGAACCGGGAGTCATCGCACCACCTCCTCGCGGATTTCGCCGTCGTGGAGGCGGACGACGCGGGAACACCGCGCCAGCACGTCGGGCCGTTCAGTGATGCAGACGACGGTCCACGGCGCGGCCGGGTCGAAGACGATGGCGTCGAGGCGGGCCCGCTCGTCGGGCTGGTCGATGGTGTCGAGCGCGCCGTCGATGACGAGCAGTCGCGGCCGCGCCACCACCGCGCGCGCGATCATCAGCCGGCAGGCCTGCCGGAACGACAGCGGCCGGCCGTGCGGGTTGAGCATCGTGTCGAGCCCCTGCGGCAGGCGCAGCAGCTCGTCGAGGAGCCCCACGGCCGCCAGAGCGGCGGTCACGTCCGCATGGCTGACGCCCGGACGCCCGAGCCGCACGTTGTCGAGCACGGTGCCGGGGAAGAGCTCGACGCCGCGCACGAGACCCACGGCCGTACGCAGTGTCGTGAGCGGCAGATCGCGCACGTCCACGCCGTCCACGCGCACCGCGCCGGCCGTGGTCGCGCGCAGGCCGAACAACACGTCGGCGAGGGTGCTCTTGCCGGACCCGTTCGGGCCGGTCACACCCACGTGTTCGCCCGGGACAACCGACCAGTGGCGGACGCCGAGCGCCGCTCGTGTGCCGTCGGCATACCGCACCTCCACGTCGCGCATCTCGATGCCGAGCGGCCCGCCGCCACTCAGCGTCGCTTCGCCGCCGGCCCGTTCGAGCGGCAGGTCGATGAGATCGCCGAGTTTGTCGATGGCGGCGGAGAGGTCGTAGAAGACCTCGAGCTGTTTGCCGAACTTGGTGAAGGCGCTCATCATCAGCGTGACCACGAGTTCGCTCGCCACGAGCTGCCCGAGGGTGAGCTGGCGGTCGATGACCAGGAAGCCGCCGATGCCGAGCAGCGCCGAACTGGCGATGGCCTGCAGCGCGAACGAGCCGAGCACCTGCCGGATCAGGATGCGGAAGTGTTTGCCCCGGTAGTCGAGATAGTCCTCGAGCAGGCGCCGCGAACGTTCGGTGGCGAAGGCCGGGGCGCCGGCCGACTTGAAGGTGACGAGGTGCGCGGCAATCTGCTCGAGCCACGCTTCGAGGGCATACTTGGCCTTCGACTCCTTGATGGCCGTGCCCACCGCGCCGCGGCCGAGCACGAACACGATGAAGAGCATCGCGCTCACCAGGAAGACGTCGAAGGCGAGCAGGAACGGATGGTAGACCGCCAGCAGCACCATGCCGATGGAGGTCTGCATCAGGATGCTGAGCCCGTCGATGAGCAGCAGCGCCGCCGATTTCTGCACCGTCACCGTGTCGAAGAAGCGGTTGACCAGTTCGGGTCCGTGATAGCGGTCGAAGGCGTCGGCGCGCACGCGCAGCAGCCGCCAGGTGACGTCGGTCGCGACGCGCGCGAAGATGCTCTTCTGGATGATCTCGACCACCGCCGCGCGCAGCGCGTTGAGCGCGGTGGAGAAGCCGAGGGCGACGAACACCACGAGCATCAGCACCGCCAGCGGCTGCAGCAGCGAGCCGAAGGCGATGGTGTTGACGAGCAGCTGCACGGCGATTGGCACGACCAGCGACAACAGGCCGATGACGGCCGAGTAGACCACCGCCACCCACAACGTGCGGCGCTCCGCGGCCAGCAGCGCGCGGATGCGCGAGAACGGCAGGCGCCGCTGCTCCGGCGACCCCGAACGCATGCCGGCGAGCGGGGCGGCCGGCTCCGCCAGCAGCCAGTCGATGACGTCGTGGTCGCCGGCCACCCCGAGCCACGCGCGCAGGCTGGCCAGCGACCAGCGGCCGGGCCGGTTGTGGGCGCCGGGCACGGCCACGCGGGCGCCGCCGCGCTGCCGGTCGAGCACGGCGATGGCGTCGGTCGCGCCATCCGTGTCCTGCCGCACCGCCACCCACGGCATCGACGGGTCGGCGTCGTCCACCACCTCGCGGAGCGAGCGGCGCACGCGGGCCACGGCGAGGCCGGCTTCGGCCGCGAAGATGTCGATGGCAGCGGTGACGCCGGGCGGCGGCGCCGCCGCGGCCAGGCGCCGGGCGGTGGCGTCGAGGGCGTCGTGATCGCAGACGACGCCGTGGGCGTCAGCCAGCAGCTCGACGACGGCGCGGGCCTGGGCGATGGCGGCGGGGGATGACGGATGCGGCATGGACGGGGACCGGACGCGGGCTCGTGAGACGATCGGCGTGACGCGACTCACAATACGCGACAAATTTATCGTGTGTCAAATGTCGTGTGTTCGGGTAGAGTTTTTCTATGGATCAGAAACCTGCGGCGGCGCGCTGGACGTTTCTCACCAATCACGGCCATGTGCTGCTGTGCCTGGCGCAGTCGCCGGGGCTGCGGCTGCGCGACGTCGCCGCGCAGGTCGGCGTGACCGAACGCGCCGTGCAGCGCATCGTGGCGGACCTCGAGGAAGGCGGCTACCTGACGCGGCGGCGATCCGGGCGGCAGAACGAATACGAGATCGACGGCGACCGGCCGCTGCGGCATCCGGTGGAGGCGCACCACAGCGTGCGCGGCCTCATCGCCCTCGGTGCCGAGCCGCACGGCCGCAGCGCGGCCAAGGTGCCCAGGCGCCGCGCGGCAGCGGCGAAGACGGCGGCGGCCAGGACGAGCAGACGCCGGTCAGGGACGCGCTGACGCCCGCCGTGCCAGGCCAAGGCACACGTCGACCTCAGCTGGCGAACCGGTGTCAGAGGGTCAGTGGGGAAGAGGCGGGGGGAAAGTTGGTGGCCAGGGACGGGATCGAACCGCCGACACTGCGATTTTCAGTCGCATGCTCTACCAACTGAGCTACCTGGCCACGC
>CADEFD010000040.1:33680-39583 GCA_902826515.1 uncultured Acidobacteriota bacterium | reverse complement strand
CGCTTCCCAGGTCATGCCCTTCTTGCCGAAGTGGCCGTAGTTGGTCGTCTGCGAGTAGATCGGGCGGCGCAGATTGAGCTGGTCGATGATGTCGGCCGGCTGGAAGCTGAACACGCGGTTCACGGCGCGGACGATCTTCGACGCCGGCACCGTCGCCGTGCCGAACGTCTCGATGTGCACGCTCACCGGATCGGGGTAGCCGATCGCGTAGGCGAACTGCACTTCGCAGCGTTCCGCCAGTTTCGCGGCGACGATGTTCTTCGCCACCCAGCGGCCCATGTAGGCGGCGCTGCGATCGACCTTGCTCGGATCCTTGCCCGAGAAGGCGCCGCCGCCGTGCCGGCCCATGCCGCCGTAGCTGTCGACGATGATCTTGCGGCCGGTGAGGCCGGTGTCGCCCTGCGGCCCGCCGATGACGAAGCGGCCGGTCGGGTTGATGAGGAACTGCGTCTTGTCCGACAGCATCTTCGCCGGCAGCACCTTGCGGATGACGTTCTCGATGCAGAATCGCTCGATCTCGCCGTGCTTGACGTCGGCGGCGTGCTGGGTCGAGATGACGACGTTCGAGATGGCGACCGGCTTGCCGTTCTCGTAGACCACCGACACCTGGGACTTGGCGTCTGGACGCAGCCACGGCACGGCGCCGCTCTTGCGGATGCGGGTGAGTTCGCGGCCGAGGCGGTGGGCGAACATGATCGGCGCCGGCATGAGCTCCGGCGTCTCGTTGCTGGCGTAGCCGAACATCAGGCCCTGGTCGCCGGCGCCCTGCCTGGCGGTTTTCTTGCCGACGGCCTTGCGCGCGTCCACGCCCTGCGCGATGTCGGCCGACTGCTGGGTCACGAGCAGATTGATGAACACCTTGTCGGCGTGGAAGACGTCGTCGTCGTTCACGTAGCCGATTTCGCGGATGGCGTCGCGGGCGATCTTCTCGAAGTCGAGCTTCGCCTTGGTCGTGATCTCGCCGCCGATGACCACCACGTTCGACTTCACGAACGTCTCACAGGCCACACGGCTGTACTTGTCCGTCGCCAGACAGGCGTCGAGTACGGCGTCGGAAATCGTGTCGGCGACCTTGTCGGGATGTCCCTCTCCGACGGACTCCGACGAGAAGATGTATCGATCGGTCATAACGCTCCACAACAAAAAAGCCCGCATAGTCGCGGGCCATCCGCGACTTAGATAGAACTCAACCGGGGTTCGGGGAACTCCGGGACGCGGCCCATCAAGTCGGGAAATCGCCGCGTCAGACGACTGTTCAGTATCGCCGGGGCTTTCGGGGGGTGTCAACCGCCCGGAGCCGGAGCCGCCAGACGGCCGCGCCCGCCCGGACACAAGCTCGTGCATTTCGTGATAAAACAGCTGGGCTTGAAACTCGGCCGTCTCTAACCTTCCTCCCCCCTATAAGGTTCGCAATGACTCGTCTTTCCGCGAGACGGCTGGCTGCAGCCGTGCTTGCCAGCGCAGCCGTGTTCACCGGTCTGCAGTGGCGCACCCTGGCCGCCGGTCCCATTTCAGGCACGGTCTTCGAGGACTTCAACGGCAACGGGCTGCGAGACACCACCTCGACCGTGACGAGTGACGGATCAGGCACCACGGCCGTGGCCGTCGACCGCGGGATGGCGGGCATCACCGTCACGGTCTACGACAGCACCGGCGCCGTGCGGGGCACAGCGACCACGGCGGCAAACGGCACCTACACGGTGAACGCCACCGGCAGCGGGCCCTACCGCGTCGAGTTCACGAGTCTTCCGGCCGGCTACGTGCCGTCGCGATTCGCGGCCGGCGCCACCGGCAACGGCACCACGGTGCAGTTCGTGCCCGACGGCACGTCCACCAACGTCAATCTCGCCATCCTCGACGCCGCGGACTACTGCCAGAACAACCCGTCGATTCTCACCACCTGCTTCGTCTTCGGTGATGCCGGGGGCGCCTTTGGCGCCAACCCCGCGGTGGTGGATTTCACCTATTCAGCCGGCTCCAACAGCGGCAGCAGCGCCGGCAGCTACAACCTGCCCAACACCCACGCGCTCATGGTCGCGGTGAGCCAGGTCGGCGCGGTCTACGGGCTCGGCTACCGCCAGGGCACCAACACCGTCTATGCCGGCGCGTTCATGAAGAAACACTCGGGCTTCGGCCCGGGCGGTACCGGCGCCGTCTACGCCATCGACGCCTCGACCGGCGCGACCACCCTCTTTGCCGACCTGAACGCCATCTTCGGCGCCGGCACGGCGGGCGCCGACCCGCACCAGGCCGCCGACTACGACCGCGACAACGGCAACGCGTCGTGGGACGCGGTGGGCAAGATCTCACTCGGCGGCGTGGAAGTGTCGCCCGACGGCGCCTACGTATTCGTCGTGAACCTCGCCGATCGCAGCGTCTACCGGATTCCCACCGGCGTCACGCCGGATTCCTCGAACGTGCAGCGGGTGCAGATTCCCCTGAACGCGCCGGGCGCCACCGGCGCCAGCGGCGCCGATCTGCGGCCGATGGCGCTGCAGTACTTCCGCGGGCAGCTCTACGTGGGCGTCATCAACTCGGCCGAGAGCGCCGGCGCGACCACGGCCGATCTGCGCGCCTACGTCTACACCCTCGACCCGGCCACGATGACTTTCGGCGCCTCGCCGGCCCTGCAGTTCGCCCTCAACTACCCGCGCGGCAACGTGCAGGTGTTCAGCGGCACCGGCCCGGGTGCGTGGAACCGCTGGATTCCCGCCTTCGCCACGCAGTCGCCGCCCGAGTCGGCGACCGACGGCGTGGGCACGTATCCGCAGCCGCTCTTCGGCGGCATGACCTTCGACGTGAACGGCAACGTCACGATCGGCCTGCGCGACCGCGCCGGCGATCAGTTCGGCTTCTTCACGCTCGACGATCCCGCCACCTCCGTGCGGTATCAGGGCGTGGCCGGCGGCGACACCCTCTTTGCGGCGATCAACACGCCGGGCAACCTCGCAAGCGGCTGGACGTTCGAGTCGAACGCCCAGGCCGGCACCTTCGGTCCCACCGGCGGCGCGAACAACGGCCAGGGCCCGGGCAACGGCGAGTACTACTACCAGGACGCCTACTCCGGGCTGCACGAAGAACTCGCCGGCGGCGCCGTGGCGCAGATTCCGGGGTTCCCCGACGTCCTCACGAGCGGCTTCGACCCCGGCCTCACCGTGCGCACCGGCGGCTTCATGTGGTACCGCATGGCCACGGGCGCGCGGTCCAAGGGCTACAACCTCTACGCCACCGGCGGCCCGAACACGCCGGGCGCCACCTTCAGCAAGGCGAACGGGCTCGGCGAGATCGCGCCCGTGTGCCAGGCGGCGCCGATTGAGATCGGCAACCGCGTGTGGGACGACGTGGACGGCGACGGCGTGCAGGATGCCGGCGAAGCCGGGCTCGACGGCGTGACCGTACAGCTCATCGCGCCGGGCGGCGCCGTGCTCGCCACGGCCGTGACCGCAAACGGCGGGCAGTACTACTTCTCGTCGGGCGCCGGCACCACCACCACCAACGCCATCTACGGCGTGGCGGGGCTGGCGCCGAACACCACCGGCTACCGCGTGCGCATCGACACGACGCAGGGCGCGCTCGGCGGCCGCGTACTCACCGCCGGCGACAACGACGGCACGGCCAACGGCGACAGCCGCGACTCCGACGGCGCGGCTGCCGGCAGCAATGCCGAAGTGGTCTTCAACACGGGCGCGGCCGGCGCCACCAATCACACCTACGACTTCGGCTTCACCACGGCGCCGCTCGCGAACCTCTCGCTCGGCGATCTGGTCTGGTACGACACCAACAACAACGGCACGGTCGATGGCGGCGAGCTGCCGATTGGCGGCGTGGACGTGGTGCTCTACCGCGATGACGGCAACGGCACCTTCGACGCCACCGCCGACACGCTCATCGGCACGCAGGCCACCTCGGGCAGCGGTCTCTATCTCTTCACCGGCCTGCTGCCGGGCAACTACTTCGTGCAGATCCCGCAGGCCGAGTTCACGACCGGCCAGACGCTCAGCGGCTACCAGAACAGCGCCGGCCAGACGCCGGGCGACACGAACAACGCTGATCACGGCGTCGTGGCGCCGGTGGCCGGCCAGGGCATCGTGAGCGACCTCGTGACACTCACGGCCGGCGGCGAGCCCACGAACGACGGTGACGGCGCCAACAGCAACCTGACGATCGACTTCGGCTTCTACCGCCTGTCGCTCGGCAACCTCGTCTTCAGCGACGCCAACAACAGCGGCACCTTCGACGCCGGCGACACGCCGCGCGACGGCGTCACCGTGGACCTGCTCGACGCCTCCGGCACGACCGTGCTGGCGACGACGACCACGGCCGGCGGCGGTCTCTACAGCTTCGCCGGGCTCACGCCGGGCGACTACCGCGTGCGCATCACGACGCCGGCGGGGGTCACCTCGAGCACCGGCGGCAGCTCGGAGCCGGCCGTCGATCCCGACAACGACGTGGACAACGACGACAACGGCACGACGTCGGGCGCGTTCATCGTGAGCGCGCCAGTGACACTCACGCCCGGCAGCGAGCCCGTCGTGACCAACGCCAACGGCGAGTCGGCGAACACGCGCGTGGACTTCGGCCTCATCCCGGCGACGCTCTCGCTCGGCAACCTGGTCTGGTTCGACACCAACAACAACGGCATCGTGGACGGCGCCGAAACCGGCGCTGCCGGCGTGACCGTGCGGCTCATCGCCGCCAACGGCACGACGGTGCTGGCGACGACGACCACGAATGGCTCGGGTAACTACCTGTTCCCGAATCTGATCCCTGGCAGCTATTTCGTGGAAGTGGACAGCACGAGCAGCGCGCTCACCGGCTACGCGTCGAGCACGGACATCGCGACCTCGGCGGCGCCCGACAATGACGTGGACAACGACGACAACGGTGTCACCGTCACGGCGACCACCGTGCGCAGCGGCAGCATCACGCTGACAGGAAACGGCGAACCCACGACCGACGGAGACAGCGATCCGAACTCGAATCTCACGGTGGACTTCGGCTTCGTGGTCTCGCCGCCGCCGCCTCCTCCGCCTCCCCCGGCCGGGTTGAGCCTCGGCAACCTCGTCTGGGCCGACACCAACAACAACGGCGTCGTCGATGGCAGCGAAGCGGGCATCCCGGGCGTGACCGTGCGCCTCATCGCGGCCGACGGCGTGACGGTGCTGGCGACGACCACGACCGACGGCAGCGGCCTCTATCTCTTCACCGGACTCACGCCCGGCACCTACTTCGTGGAGGTCGTGCCGCCGCCCGGTGCGACGTCCAGCACCGACATCGCGAGCTCGGCGGCGCCGAACAACGACGTGAACAATGACGACAACGGCGTCACGTTCATCGGCGGCGCGGTGCGCAGCGGTCCGGTCACCCTCGCAACCGGCGCCGAGCCCACGAACGACGGCGACACCAATGCCGACAGCAATCTCTCGGTGGACTTCGGCTTCGTGCCCTCGGGCGTGCTCTCGCTCGGCAACCTGGTGTGGCTCGACGTGAACAACAACGGCCTCGCCGACGGCGGCGAGCCGGGTCTGGCCGGCGTGACCGTGCGTCTCATCGCCGCCAACGGCTCGACCGTGCTCAGCACGACGACGACCGACGGCGCCGGCAACTACCTGTTCTCGAGCCTGCCGGCCGGCACCTACATCGTGGAAGTCGATCGCACGAGCAGCGCCGTCACCGGCTATCTCTCGAGCACCGACATCGCGAGCTCGGCCACGCCCGACAACGACGTGAACAACGACGACAACGGCATCGCGGTCACGCCGACCACCGTGCGCAGCGCGCCGGTCACGCTGAGCGCGCTCGCCGAGCCGGTGACCGACGGCGACAGCGATCCGAACTCGAACCTCTCGGTGGACTTCGGCTTCGTGCGCGCGTTGAGCCTCGGCAATCTCGTGTGGGCCGAC
>CADEFD010000040.1:20217-33580 GCA_902826515.1 uncultured Acidobacteriota bacterium | reverse complement strand
GGTGGACTTCGGCTTCGTGCGCGCGTTGAGCCTCGGCAATCTCGTGTGGGCCGACACCAACAACAACGGCGTCGTCGATGGCAGCGAGGCCGGGATCTCCGGCGTCACCGTGCGCCTCATCGCCGCCGACGGGGCGACGGTGCTGCAGACGACCACCACCGACGGCAGCGGCCTCTACCTCTTCAGCGGCCTGCCGCCCGGCACCTACTACGTGGAAGTGGTGCCGCCGCCCGGGGCGACCTCGAGCACCGACATCGCCAGCTCCGCGGCGCCGAACAACGACGTGAACAACGACGACAACGGCGTCACGTTCATCGGCGGCGCGGTGCGCAGCGGCCCGATTACCCTCGGCGCCGGCACCGAGCCCACCAACGACGGCGACACCAACGCCGACAGCAACCTCACGGTGGACTTCGGCTTCGTGCCCTCGGGCGTGCTCTCGCTCGGCAACCTCGTGTGGCTCGACGTGAACAACAACGGCCTCGCCGACAGCGGCGAGCCGGGCCTGGCCGGCGTGACCGTGCGCCTCATCGCCGCCAACGGCTCGACGGTGCTCAGCACGACGACGACCGACGGCGCCGGCAACTACCTGTTCTCGAGCCTGCCGGCCGGCACCTACATCGTGGAAGTCGATCGCACGAGCAGCGCCGTCACCGGCTATCTCTCGAGCACCGACATCGCGAGCTCGGCCACGCCCGACAACGACGTGAACAACGACGACAACGGCATCGCGGTCACGCCGACCACCGTGCGCAGCGCGCCGGTCACGCTGAGCGCGCTCGCCGAGCCGGTGACCGACGGCGACAGCGATCCGAACTCGAACCTCTCGGTGGACTTCGGCTTCGTGCGCGCGTTGAGCCTCGGCAATCTCGTGTGGGCCGACGTCAACAACAACGGCCTCGTCGATCCGGGGGAAACCGGCATCGGCGGCGTGATCGTGCGGCTCATCGCTGCCGACGGCGTCACCGTGCTGCAGACGACCACGACCGACGCGAGCGGCCACTATCTCTTCGGCGGCCTGCCGCCCGGCACCTACTACGTCGAGGTCGTGCCGCCGTCGGGCTCGCAGTCGAGCACCGACATCGGCAGTTCGGGCACGCCGAACAACGACGTGGACAACGACGACAACGGCGTCACCCTCATCGGCGGCGCGGTGCGCAGCGGTCCCATCACGCTCGGCGCCGGCACCGAACCGACGAACGACGGCGACACCAATCCCGACAGCAACCTCACCGTGGACTTCGGCTTCGTGCCGCCGCTCGGCGGTGGCCTGCTGACCGACATCTGCCTGCAGCAGGTGGTGCCGGCGACGGTCGCGCCCGGCGGTCAGATGACGGTGACCTACACCGCCAGCAACCGCGGGCCCGGGGCGGCGACCGACGTGGTCATCGACGGCATGCTGCCGGCCGGGGTGACGGTGGTCTCGACCACGACCTCGCCCGGCGGCGTGTGCACGGTCACCGCGGGGATGCTCGACTGCCGCTGGCTGGGCAACACGCCGGCCGGGCCGTCGGGGCTGCGGCAGGTGACGGTGGTGTTCCAGGTGGCGGCGACCGTGCCGCCCGGCACGCCGCTCGCGCTCTGGTTCATGACCAGTTCGTCGAATCCGGATCCCTATCCCGCCTGCAACATGGTGGATTCCTACGTGTTCGTCTCCGGCGGCCCCGTGGCGCCGGTCGATCTCGTCATCAGCGGCGCGGTGTCGGCGGCTGGCGCCGTCGGCACGACGGTGGCCGCGGCGGTGAACCAGCCGGTCACCGGCCGCTTCACCGTGACCAACACCGGCGCGACGCCGGCGCGCGGCCGCTACGTCATCCAGCTCGATGAAGCGGGGGTGCTGGAGGTGGCGTCGGCCACCTGGTCGCAGGGCTCGGCGGGTGTGAGCACGGCCACGGCGGGTGTGTGGGAGACGGATCTCATCGCCCCCGGCGGCAGCGCCACGCTCGATCTGAGTCTCGTGCCGCGGACCGGCACCGCCGCGAAGATCCAGGCGATCCGCATCGACGGCGCGCCGGCGGATCCCAACGCCGCCAATGACAGCGCCGAGTTCGTCGTGGACGCGGTGGGCGCCGGCGGCGGCCGCTTCGTGGCGGTCGGCAACGTCGATGGCGCGGCCGGCGGCGAGATCGTGACCGGCAACGGCCAGGGCGAGACGCCGCAGGTGCAGGTGCTGAGCGGCGCCGGCAGCCCGCTGGCCAGCTTCTACGCCTTCGACCGCACGTTCCTCGGCGGCGTGCGCGTCGCCAGCTGCGACGTGAACGGCGACGGCCGCGACGAGATCGTCGCGGCGCAGGGCCCGGGCGGCGGCCGCGTGCGGGTGCTGTCGCTCGCCGGCGGCTTCCTCAGCGAAGTCGTGGCGTTCGATGCCTTCGAGAGCGGCTTCACGGGCGGCGTCAACGTGGCCTGCGCGGACCTCGACCTCGACGGCCGCGGCGACGTCGTCGTCGGCCCCGACGGCGGCCGCGCCCCGGACGTGAAGGTGTTCACGGTAGGCGCGCTCAGCGCCGTGGTCACCGCGCAGTTCCAGGCCTACGAGCCGGGCTTCACCGGCGGCGTGCGCGTGGCGGCGGCGCGCTTCGGCGGCTCCTCCATCGTCGGCGCGTTCAACATCGCGACGATGCCCGGGCCGGGCCGCGCCATCGACGTGCGCACCTGGCAGGTGAGCGGCGCCACCGTCACCTTCGGCCTTGGCGCCACGCTCTCGCCGGCCACTACCGGCGCCCGCGTGGCGCTCGGCGACATCAACGGCGACGCCACGCTCGATCTCGTGGTCACGCCGGATGCCGGCGTGCCGTTGCTGCAGGCGTTCTCCCTCGGCAACGCCGCGCTCGTGCTGAACGCGCCGGCAGGCGCGGCCGGCTTCCGCAGCGTGCATGCGGCCATCGGCACGCTGGCCGGCGGGCCTGGCGGGCCGGAACTCGTCATCGGCAGCGGACCAGGGCAGGCGCCCACCGTGCTGACGGTCATCGTCGGCGGTGGCGGGGCTGTCGTGCCGCGCCTGGGCCTGACGGTGTTCGAGACGCCCTAGCCACACGCGCTGGTCTCCCGCGGGGGCCGGCGCGCACAATCGCCGTACACAACACGAGGGCGGCCCCAGGGCCGCCCTCGTTGTCTGTACCGGTGCCGCGCGTTCGTGCGGACTAGAAGCGAATCGCGAGACCCGCGGTGGCGCGCCAGAACGAGAAGTCGCCGAGGACGTCCTCGAGCACCGTCTCGTCCACGTCGGTGATGTTCCGGAAGTAGCGCACGTCGCCCTTGAGCGAGAGGCGGCCGCCGCCCACACGCACGCCGGCGCCGGCGTTCACGCCGAAGCCATTGTCGGTCGCGTCGAAGAACTCGCCGAAGCTGCCGACCTGGCTGCGCATCAGGCCGGCACCCGCTGACACGTACGGCTGGATGCCGCCGCCGGTGCCGCCGAACACGAGGTTGCCCATCAGCGTCGTGACGCTGTTGTCGCCGAGCAGATCGACCTCGAGGTCCTTCGGCGCGAAGAAGTCGGGGATGAAGCCCATATCCACTTCCACGCCGAAGCCGCTCGACCCGAGCCACGTGAGCGCCGCGCCGATGTTCGTGCGCTTGTCGATGGTGCTGCCGGCGAAGTTCACGCCCGCGTACGGCGTGAGGAACACGTCGGCACCGGCGGCGGCCGGCGCGGCCAGTGCCGTGGTCAGGGTGAGCGCGGACACATACAGAAACTTCCTCATGAACTCTCTCCTCTCGGTGGTGAACCGTCGAAGGGCACGAGGGGTTTCCGCGCCACGGGGTTGGACCGCCCGGCCGGCGGCCGGGTTGAATGGACGGCTACTTCTTGTGGTCCGCGATGTACTGCAGCGCGAACTTCTCGAGCCCGGGGTTCGAGAGTCCGATCGCCTTCGCTTCCTGGGTGGCCTTCTCGATCGAGTAGTTGTCCTGCAGCACGCGCTTCACCAGCCACACCGAGCCCACGCGCTGCGCCGAGGCGCAGTGCACGAACACCGGCTGGTTGGTCGTGTCGGCGATGGTGGCGAGGAACGTGTCGACCACCTTCGGGTCGGGGCTGCCGCCGCTGAAGGGGATGTGCACGTACTTCAGGCCGAGGGCTTTGGCCTTCGCCTGGTTCTCGTCGATGTTGGCGCCCGGTTCGGTCGCCACGCGGAGGTTGATGACGGTCTTGAAGCCGTCCTTCTTCAGCGCGTCGAGCGTGGAGACTTCGGTGGCGCCGCCGCAGGCCACCGTGGCATCCACCCGCGTGAAGTTGGTGACGCCGGGGTAGTCCTGTTTGGTCTGCGCCGCAACCGGGGCCGACAGAGCGAGACAGAGAAGGGCGATCGTGGAACGCATGGGCGGAGCTCCTTGTGGTGTTGGACCGCCCAATTCTACGCGGGTTATTCCTTTTCGACCGTCACTGTGACCGGCTGGCGCATCCGCACGCTCACCGTGGAGCCCGCGGGCACCGTGACCACGTTGCGTTCGCCGGCCATCACCGCCGCCGTGCCGCCGCCGGCACCGACGCCGGCGCCAATCGCCGCGCCCTTGCCGCCGCCGAGGATGGCGCCGAGAATCGCGCCGCCCACCGCGGCGCCGCCGATCTTCGCCGCGCTCTCGCGTCCGGGCGAAGCGCCCTCGCGGGTGATGGCGTCGGTGCGCAGCGTCAGCTTGTCGCCGCCGGCGAGCACGATGGTGTGGAAGCGGATGCCGAGGCGGGCGCGCTCGCGCACCTTGCCGCCGCGTTCCACTTCGGTGACCGTGCCGTGCACGAGCGACCCGGCGGGGATGGCCACGCGGCCGCCCACGCGGACATCGCGGGTGACGCGCGCTTCAACCGCGTCTTCGACACGGGCGCGGTCGCTCGAGACGGTGGTTTCGAGCTGGAGGCCGATGACGGCGTCCGCCGGCACGACCAGCTCGACGAATTCAGGTTCCGGTTCGGCTACCGGCTCTGGCTCGGGCGCGGTGCGTTCCGGCGCCTCGGCTTCCACCGCCGGGCGCGTTTCCCACATGGTGCTGCCGGAGGGAGCCTGGGCCTGCGGGGCCGGGGCGGTCACAGGAGCCGGGGGCGCGACGGCCGCGGGTGCTGGCCGCGCGGCGGCCTGGCGGGGGGCGGCAGAGGCGCGCCGCGGCGCCGGGGCGGGTTCGGTCCGGCGGGGCGCGGCCGTCGGCTGGGCCTCGCGGACGGGCGCGGCCGCGGCGGGGCTGGGGGCTGATTCGACCGCCGGGGCAACCACACCTTCCGAGGCGGTGACCGTGCCGGCAGACGCCGGCTGGGCCGCCGGCGAGGCCGCCGTGACCGGGGCCGGCTGGTTCATCCGGTTGGCGAGGTAGCCGCCGAGGCCGGCCGCGCCGAGGCAGCCGATGATGAGCCCGCCGAAGACCAGCTTGTTGATCTGCATTGCCAACTCCTGCCACTCACGAAGCAAGGCGCGTACCCACCGCGCCACGCAATTTGTGGGGCTTTGGCGCCGGGGTGCCACGATTCTAGCCGCGGACGTGTCCTGTCGGGGCGGATCGTGTCCTCGTTTCATGCTTGACGCTATAGTGCGTGAGGAGTGGCGGCCGCCCGGGATCCGGGCCGGAGACCCACCCTCCAAGGAGCCTCCGATGTCGCGCGTTCTCACTTTTACCGCCGGGCTGGTCCTGGCCATCACCGTCCCGGCTACGGCCCAGTCGCCCGCCGCCCTGCCGATGGGCGCCCCGTCCGAGGCCTCGGTGACCGATGACGGGCCAACCGAGTTCACGGTGTCCGCCAAGACGGCCGGCGTGCTCTCGGTGGCCGTACAGGGCACCGGCGACCTGGCGCTGCAGCTCGTGGACGCCGATGGCCAGGTGCTGCCGGACGGCTCGACCGATCGCGACCTGACCGGCAACGAAGGCATGGAACTGCTCTCCACCACGATCACCGAGCCCGGCAGCTACCGCGTCCGCGTCCGCCTGCAGGGCGGCGACAAGAGCACCTTCACGATCGCCGGCGCGTTCCTCACCTTCCCGGCCTTCCAGCGTCCCGGCGATCCGGATCGCCGGCCCGGCGCCGCGCGCAGCATCGCCATCGGCAAACCGCTCGAAGACAGCCTCGATCCCGCCAGCGGCGATTCGTGGGATTGGTACGTGCTCAAGGCCGCCGAGGAAGGCACGCTCACCGTCGTGACGCGGCAGGTGGGCAACGGCGACACGCCGGACCTCGTGCTCGAGGTCTACACCGGCGGCAACTTCGGCGAGTCGCAGGACCGGTCCGACCAGGATCTGCAGGGCAACTCCGCCAGTGAATCGGTGACCGTGCAGGTGAAGGCCGGCGAGGCCGTGCACGTGCGCGTCAGCGGCAACTTCTCGAACGCCGCGAAGTACCGCCTGTCGTCGAGCCTCGCGCCCTAGCCGCGTTCAGCGCCCGTCCAGGGCGGCGAGGGCCGCGCGCGTTTCGCGGGCTTCGGCGTGGTCGGCGCCCACGGTGGCCTCGAGATGCCGGCGCGCCGTGTCGAGCACGCGCCGCGCCTCGTCGCCACGCGCCGACACGGCGAGCGCCCGGCCCAGCACGAGCCACGCGCGTCCCAGGTTGTAGTTCATCGCCGACTCGTCGCTCGACGCGCGCACGAGCTGCACGAGCCGTTCGGCATCGGCCAGCGCCGCCGTGCTCAGGCCGGTGCCGAGCCGCAGCCGCGCCCGCGACAGGAGCGCGCGCTGCAGGCCGAGCTGGCGTTCGTCATCGGGCACATCGAGCGCCGCAATCGCCCGATCGAAGGCCGCCGCTGCCGCGGCCGTGTCGCCGCGCGCCGCGGCAAGGCGTCCGCGATCGATGACGAGGACGTCGTGCGCCATGTGACCGGGCGGGATGTCTCGGCTGGCGCGGGCGGCGAACTCGTCGAGCAGCGCGCCGGCGCGGGCGACGTCGCCAAGCTCACGGTACAGCGCGGCCCGCAGCAGCAGGCCCTGGTTGTAGACCACCGTGTAGCCGGCCGCCGTCGCGAGCACCGACGCGCGATCGGCAATGTCCACGGCCTCGCGGTAGCGGCCCAGATCCATCAGCGGCCGCGCCAGGTTCGTCAGTAACATCGGCGACACGCTCGTGTCGGTGCCGTCGGCGCTCGCAATCGCGACGGCGCGGCGGAAGAGCCGCTCCGCCTCGCGCGGTTGCCCGAGGTCGAGCATGGTCAGCGCCCAGTTGTTCAGGAACGTGCCGGCCGTTTCGGTGTCGCCGCGGCCGATCGACACGAGCACGTCGTAGGCGTTCTCGAATCCCTTCGCGGCCTCGAGCGGACGCCCGGCGGCGCGGTACGACTCGGCGAGCTGCATCATCACGCTCACGTGCAGCAGCGGCGAGCCCAGGCCGGAGGCGCTCAGTTCGTCGTGCGCCGCGCGCAGCACGTCCACGGCCGCGGCCGGATTCGGGCCGGATCGTTCGACGATCCCGAGCAGCGTCCGGCAGTAGACCCGGTCGAGCACGTACATCGCATCGCCCGGCAGGGCCGCGAGCGCGACGGTGGCAAGGGCGTGGGCGCGCGCGTAATCGCCGGCGTCGGTGATCGAGGCCGCATACCCGCACGCCGCCTTCGAGCGCAGCGCCAGGTCGCTCACCGAGCGCGACAGGTTGTAGGCGTGCTCCATCACCCGGCGGCTGTTCTCACTCTCGTCCTGCGAGGCGTACTGCCGGCCGATGGTGAGCAGCGTGTCGATCTGGAGCGCCGTATCGCCGCCCTGCTGTTTCATGGCGATGGCCTCGGCCCGCGCCAGCACGTCGCCCGCCGTGAACGCTTTGCCGAGCGGGGCCGCGTCGGTGAGCAGGAACTCGTTCAGGTCGTTCATCGCCTGCGCGCGCTGGAGCTGGCGCACGGCGAAATCGCGCTCGGCGGCGGCCGCCCGCGCCTGCCACACGGCCGCGCCGGCGCCGCCCACCACGGCCAGCACGGTCACCGCCGCGGCCACCGACTCGACCTTGCGCCGCGCCGCCAGCATCCGCAGCCGGTACCATGTGGAATCGGGCTGCGCGCCCACCGGCAGCCGCCGCAGGTAGCGGCGGATGTCGTCGGCAAACGCCGCCGCGCCGGCGTAACGTTCCGCCGGCGCCTGCTTGAGCGCCACGTTCAGGATCGTGTCGAGATCGCCGCCGCAGGTCTTCAGCAGCTTCGCAAACGTCGTGCTGCGCGCCCGCGCGATGGCCTCGCCCTCGTGTCGCGCCTCGGCCCGGCGCAGCGCCGCCGTGAGGCGCGTGGCCGGCTGGTCGAGCGCCTTCAGGAAGTCCACGGCGGTGCGGGCATCCTGCGCGGTCGGGTGTTGTCCCGAGAGCAGCTGGAAGAGCAGCACGCCGAGTGCGTAAACATCGGTGGCCGTGGTGATGGCCCCGGCGCCGAGTTGTTCGGGCGCCGCGTACTCAGGCGTGAGCGCGCTGCCGCGGGTGGCCGTCGTCGGCGCCGCGCCGTCAGGCGATCCGTCGCCGAGCAGCCTGGCGATGCCGAAGTCGAGCAGCTTCACGCGGCCGTCGGCGCCGACCAGGATGTTCGACGGCTTCAGATCGCGGTGCACGACGAGGTTCTGGTGCGCGTGCGCGACGGCGTCGGCCACCTGCAGGAACAGCCCGAGCCGGGCCCGCACGTCGAGCGCGCGCGCGTCGGCGTAGTGGTCGATGCGCTGCCCCTCGACGTATTCGAGCACCAGGTAGGGCTGGCCCATCGGCGTGACACCGGCGTCGTACATCCGCGCGATGTTGGCGTGCGTCAACCGCGCCAGAATGGATGCCTCGCGGCTGAAGCGATCGACCGCGCCGGCATCGAGCATGGCGAGATTCACGAGCTTCACGGCCACGGTGCCGGTGAACTGGCCGTCGCTGCGCCGGCCCAGCCACACCGTGCCCATGCCGCCCATTCCGAGCGGACGTTCCAGCGTGTAGGCGCCGACGCGGAATCCGGCCAGGCCCTCGGCGGCCGGTGTGGCCGCCATCGACGGGCCCACGGCGAGGAAGTCGTCGGCGGCGGCACGATCGTGCGCGGCGAGCAGGCGCGCCAGCGCCGCGGCGAGATCGGGACGATCGACGTCGAGCGCGGCCAGGAACGTCGCCCGCCGCGGCACGTCGAGTTCGAGCACCTGGTCGATGAGCGGACTCAGTTGCTCCCAGAGCTGCCGGTCGAGTTGTTCCATGCTCCCATCCGGAGATCGCAAACGCCCGTCACGCCCCGCCATTGCCGCCCGGCGCCGCTTCGTGGTTCACTCGACGGATGTCGGACGTGCCGGCGTCCATCGCCGAACTGGCCGCCCGGGCCGAAACCGGGGAGGCTGCGGCCAAAGACGCCCTTTTCGAAGCGCTCTACGGCGAACTGCACCGCCTCGCGCAGTCGCATCTCTACCGCAGCGGCGGCCCGATCACGCTCGGCGCCACTACGCTGCTCCATGAAGCCTACCTCTCTCTGGCGCAGCGCGACGGCCTGTCGTTCCCCGATCGCAACCGCTTCCTGGGTTATGCCTCACGGGCGATGCGCGGTCTCATCATCGGCTACGTGCGCAACCGCACCGCGCTCAAGCGTGGCGGCGAGCTGACGTTCGCCTCGATGGACTCCGTGCAGGAACCAGCCGCCGCCGAGACGCCCGAGGAACTCGAGGCGCTCGATCGCGCGCTCGACCAGCTGGCGGCGGTGGACCCCGGTCTCGCCGAACTCGTGGATCTCAAGTTTTTCTGCGGCTTCTCGATCCCGGAGATCGCGGCCCTGCGCGCCACCTCCGAACGCACCGTGCAGCGCGACTGGGCCAAGGCGCGCATGCTGCTGCACGCGTCGCTGCTCGGCGACTAGCCGCTCCGCGCCTCGCGCCGGCCTGGCGCGGTTTGCCTCACGCCTGCGATCTCCCTGCTGGCGGCCCTCGATGCCGCACCACCTGGAGGCGCAGATGAATGTTCGGATGTTCGTGTGGGGGGCCGTGTTCGGCCTGATGATGGGCGCGGTAGAGCCGCTGTCGGCGCAGCCGCTCGGCACCTTCCGCTGGCAGTTGCAGCCGTACTGCAACGTGCTCACCGTGCGGGTGGACGATGCCGGTGGCGTCTTCCGGCTCGACGGCTTCGACGATCAGTGCGGCGCGCCAGAGCGCGCGCCGGCCGTGGGTGTGGCCACGCTCAATCCCGACGGGTCGATCGGCCTCGGCGTGCACATCGTCGTCGCCCCCGAAGGCCGCGCGCTCAGCCTCGACGCCCGCGTGAATCCCGGCGACGGCCAGGGCACGTGGCGTGACAGCGCCGGCAATGCCGGCCGCTTCGCCCTCGGCGCGGCGACCGGCGGCGCCCCCCGGCCGCTGCCCACCGTGCCGGCATCGACGATTGCGTCCGGCGCCATCACCGCGGCGCACCTGGCGCCCGGCCTCGTCGGCACCGTCGCGCAGGCGCGCGTGCGGGGACTCTGCACCAATACGCAGGCCATGCGCGGCGTGAATCCCGACGGCAGCGTCGCCTGCACGAACGCGATGACGAGCGTGAAGGAGGGCGCCAGTCAGATGGGCCTGTACCCGGCACTCGCGATCGGGCCCGACGGCCTTCCCGTGATCAGCCACTTCGACGCCACGCAGAAGCTGCTGATGCTGACGCACTGCGGCGACTCGGCGTGTGTGAGCGGCAATCGCACGGCGCCGGTGGACAGCCTCGTGGTCAACGCCGGACAGTATTCGTCGCTGGCCTTCGGCGCCGACGGTCTCGCGATCGTCGCCTACTACGATGCCGGCACGACGTCGCTGGCCCTCACGCACTGCGCCGATCGCATCTGCCGATCGACCACGACGACTCGGGTCGCGGCGTCGAAAGCCTCAGGCGAGTACACCGCGATTGCGATCGGCGCGGACGGGCTGCCGGTTGTCAGCTACTACGATCGCACGCGCCGCACGCTGGCCGTGACCCACTGCGGCACCGCAGCCTGTGATGCCGGCAACGTGACGCGCTGGCCGGATCCGTCGTCGAACGACGTCGGGCTCCACACCGCCATCGTCATCGGCGCCGACCGCCTGCCCATGGTCAGCTACTACGACGCGACGGCCGGGGCGCTGCGGGTGACACATTGCGGGGACCTCAGCTGCGGCGCCGGCAACGTCTCGACCACGGTGGACGATCCGGCCGAAGCCGCCGGCCTGCACAGCGCCATCGCGATTGGCCGGGACGGGCTGCCGGTCATCGCGCACATGCAGGAAAAGGTCGGGCTCCGCGTCACGCACTGCGGCAGTGCCACCTGCGCCGCTGGCGCGGTGACGACGCTCGTGACGGCCCCGGGCGACGTGCAGGGGTACTACCCGTCGATTGCCATCGCGGCCGACGGCCTGCCGGTCGTGAGCCACGCGAGTCCCGGCACCGATAGTCTTCATGTGTCGGCCTGCGCGGATGCGGCCTGCACGGCGGCGCGCACGACACGCGTGGACACGCTGGACGTGCCGCACGGCTACGACTCGTCGCTCGGGATCGGCGTCGACGGCCTGCCGGTCGTGGCGCACTACGTGAAGGGCGCCGGAGCGCTGCGGATCACGAAATGTGGCACGGCGAACTGCCAGTAGCGTGGCTGGTGGCCTGCCAGACGGCCGCCCCGTGGGGGCCGTCGTTCCGGCTCGCGGGCCTCGAGGTGCCGCTCGTGGCGCTGTGGCCCGTCGTGGCGCTGGCCGCGCTCACGGCGGTCCTCTATCTCACCCGCGATGCGGCGGCCGCCCGTCGCGATGTCAGGCGCGCACGCGACGGCGGCCGGCGATGACGGCGCTCGCCTTCGCGGCGCTCTACGCGCTCGGTGCGGTGCTCATGGGCCGGCGCTTCCACGTGCTCACCGCGCTCGAGCTGTCGGACGAGCCGGTCGCGACGCCGCCGGCGCGACACGCGTCGCTGGCCGTCCTCGTGTTGTGGCCGCTTGCCGTCGCGGTGCTCGTCGGCGCGGAGGCCTGGGTGCGCGTGACCGGCCGCGTTGCGCGCTGATCGCTGCGGGTGGCGCACTTCGCGGCCCGCCGGCGATCTCCTGAGTGGCGGCCGCGATGCCGCGCCTGAAGGAGATGGACGATGTTTCGCAATATCGTGTGGTGTGGCGGCGTGCTGGCCGCCGTTCTTGCGGTGCTGCCGCCGGCCGAGGCGGCGGTGACGAGCGCCGTGGCTGAGTTCGTGGACGTCGCGCTGGCCGGCTTCGACTGGATGACGCCGATCCTCGCGGCGATCGGACTGGCGCTCGCCTGGCTGCTCGCGGCGCGCGGCCCGTTCGTCTGATCGCACAGGCGGCGGACGCCGGCGGGGCCGTCGTGTATCCTCCTCGACGGGCCCCGCCGTGTCCGCGTCCTCCTCCTTCCAGTACGTCGTCTCTCCCTCCGCCACCCGCCGCGCGGCAGTGGCGCGCGCGTTCGTGACCGCCTACGCGGCCGAGGGGGTGCTCGTCGTGGGCGCGTCGCGGGCCGCCGCCGATGAACTGGCGCTCGACATCGCCCGCGCCGCCGGCGCGCTCGTGGGCGTGACGCGCATGTCGTTCTCGGAACTCGCCACGCGGCTGGCCCTCCCGGTGCTGGCCGAACGGCTCGTGGCGCCGGGCAGCGCGCTCGGCGTCGAGGCGATGGTGGCGCGCGCGTCCTTCGACGCGCGGGATGCCGGCGAGCTCGGCTACTTCGATCCCGTGGCCGACCTGCCGGGATTCCCCCGCGCCGCCGCGCGCACGCTCGGCGAACTGCAGCTGGCGGGTGTGCCGCTCGAGGCCCTGGCGGCGGTGGACCGCGTCGGGCCCGACCTGGCGGCGCTCGCGCGCCGGCTGGGCGACGAAGCCGCGCGCTCGGGGGCGGTCAGCCGGGCAGAGGTGATGACCACGGCCGCGGCGCGGCTGGCCACGTCGCCCGACGTGCTGCCGGCGCGTCATGTGCTGCTGCTCGACGTGCCGATGGCATCGGCGGCCGACCGCCGCCTGCTCGCGGCGCTCGCGGCCGCGGCTGCGCGCTGCCTGGCGGTGATGCCTGCCGGCGACGCCTCGGCCCGCGCGGCCTGCGAGGCGGCCGGCGGCGTGATGAAGGCCGACGCGGACGACGCGCCCGAGCCGGCAGGCCACGACGGCAGCGCCCGCGCCCGCCTCCAGCGCTGGCTCTTCGCGCCGGACGCGCCGCCGATGGGCGCGCTCGACGACACCGTACAGATCTTCTCGGCCCCCGGTGAGGGGCGCGAGGCGGTCGAGGTGGTGCGGCGGGTGCTGGCCGAGGCCGACGCCGGCGTGCCCTTCGACGAGATGGCGGTGCTGCTGCGGGCGCCGCATACGTATCTCGGCCTGCTGGAACACGCCTTCGCGCGGGCCGGCGTGCCGGCGTGGTTCGAACGCGGCACCAGACGTCCGGACCCGGCCGGACGCGCCTTCCTCGCGCTGCTGGCCTGTGCCGACGAAGGCCTGTCGGCGCGCCGATTCGCCGAATACCTCTCGCTCGGCCAGGTGCC
>CADEFD010000040.1:0-20117 GCA_902826515.1 uncultured Acidobacteriota bacterium | reverse complement strand
GATCGGGATTCGCCGCGCCTGCGCGCCATCGAACGCGATCGCGAGCAGCTCGGGCACCTCGAGTCGTTCGCGCTGCCGATCGTGGCCGCAATCGACGCCTGGCGCGCGCCCCGGACCTGGGCCGCGTGGCTGCAGGAGTTCGCCGCGCTCGTGCCACGCGTGCTGCGCCAGCCGGCGCGGGTGGCCCGCGTGCTGGCCGAGATGGCGCCGCTTGGCGCCGTGGGGCCGGTGCGGCTGCGCGAAGTGCGCGACGTGCTCACGCCGCGCCTGCTCACGCTTACGCACGAGCCGCGGCGGCGGCGTCAGGGCCAGGTGTTCATCGGCACGCCGCAGTCGGCCCGCGGCCGCACGTTCTCGGTCGTGTTCGTTCCGGGGATGGCCGAGCGGATCTTCCCGCAGCGGCTGCGCGAAGACGCGCTGCTGCTCGATGCGCGGCGCGCGGCGCTCGATCCGGCGCTGCCCGTCACCGATACCCGCGCCGACGAGGAACGTCTGCAGCTGCGCCTGGCCGTGGGTGCGGCCACGGCGCGCCTGCACCTGTCGTACCCGCGCCTCGAGCTGGCGGAGTCGCGGCCGCGCGTGCCGTCGTTCTACGTGCTCGACGTGATGCGCGCCACCACCGGCGCCATTCCGCGCTACGACGCCGTGGCGGAAGACGCCTCGGCGCGCGGCGGCGCCCGGCTCGACTGGCCGGCGCCGCGCGATCCGCGCGCCGCCATCGACGACATGGAGCACGACCTCGCGGTGCTGCTGCCGCTGCTGCGCGCCCCGGCCGTGGACCGCGCCCGCGACGAGGGCCGCGCCCGCTACCTGCTCGAGTTGAACGCGCCGCTCAGGCGGTCGGTCATCGAGCGCTGGTCGCGCTGGCAGCCGCGCTGGTCGCAGGCCGACGGGCTCACGCGCGTGCAGCCGCTCACCGCGCCGGCGCTGGCCGCGCAGCGCCTGACGGCGCGGCCCTATTCGCTCACGGCGCTCCAGCGGTATGCGGCGTGCCCCTACCAGTTCCAGCTCGCCGCCATCTATCAGCTGGCGCCGCTCGACGCTCCGGCGCCGCTGCAGCGGCTCGATCCGCTGACACGTGGCAGCCTCTTCCACGAAATCCAGACGGACTTCTTCCGCACGCTCGTGAAGAACGGGATGCTGCCGCTCCTGCCGGGCCACACCGCGCCGGCCCGCGGACAGCTCGAGTGGGCGATCACCGCCGTCACGAAGAAGGCCTACGACGACCTGGCGCCGGCGATCGACCGCGTCTGGCGCGACGAGATCGCCGGCCTGCGCCGTGATCTCTATCTGTGGTTCGACGACATGGTCGTGAAGGACGCCGCGCAGTGGCTGCCCGAACGCTTCGAGCTGGCCTTCGGCTTGCCGCTCGACAGTGCCCGGGACGCCGCGTCCACGCGCGATCCGGTCACGGTGGGGGAGGCCGGCTTCAGGCTGCGCGGCTCGATCGACCTCGTGGAGCGCCGGCTCTCCGATCGCGCGCTGCGTGTCACCGATCACAAGACCGGGAAGAACCGCACGACACCGGCCACGATCGTGGAAGGCGGCCGCGTGCTGCAGCCCGTGCTCTATGCCGTGGCCCTCGAGGCGATGACCGGCGAACGGGTGGTGGAAGGGCGGCTGTCGTATTGCACGACGGCCGGGCAGTTCAGCGAACGCGCCATCACGATCGACGAACACATCCGCCGGCGCGGCCTCGAAGTGCTCGAGATCGTGGACCGCGCGATCGAACACGGGATGCTCGCCGCCCGGCCCGGTCAGCTCGCCGGCCGCGCCGCCTGCGACTACTGCGACTTCCGCGCCGTGTGCGGCCCCGATGAGCCCCGGCGCACCGCGCGCAAGCCCGAAGTGCCCGACCTCGAGGCGCTGCGGAGGATGCCGTGACGCCGCCCATCGCCGACGCCCGTGACCGGGCGCTCATCGCCGACGCCCTCGACACGACGCTGGTCGTCGAAGCGGCGGCCGGCACCGGCAAGACCACGGAACTCGTGAAGCGCATCGTGCGCCTCGTCGAAACCGGCCGCGCCACCATCGATCAGATCGTCGCGGTCACGTTCTCGGAAAAAGCCGCCGGCGAGCTCAAGCTGCGGCTGCGCGAACAGCTCGAACATGCCCGCGCCGCCGCCACCGGCAACGCGGTCGCCACGCTCGAACGCGCCGTGCAGCGGTTCGAAGAAGCCCACGTCAGCACGATTCACGGCTTCTGCGCCGACCTGCTGCGCGAGCGTCCCGTCGAGGCCCGCATCGACCCCTCGTTTGCCGTGCTCACCGAGGGCCAGGCGTCGCGTCTCTTCGACGAGGCCTTCACCGACTGGCTGCAGCAGGAACTCGACGACCCATGCGAAGGGGTGCGGCGCTCGCTGCGCCGCGTGACCGTGCGCCGCTTCGGCCAGGACGAAGACGACGACGCGCCGATCGAACGGCTGAAGCGCGCCGGCCGCGAGCTGCTCGAGTGGCGCGACCACCCGGCGCCGTGGACGCGGCCCGACGGCTTCTCGCGCGATCGCGACATCGACCACCTGCTCGATGGCATGGCGACGCTCTGCGAGGCCACGCGTCAGCCGTCGAGTCCGCGCGATCCGCTGGCCCGCGCGCTCGAGCGCGTGCGCCGCGTCTGGGCTGACATCGAGCCGCTGCGCCGGCGCGGCCAGCCCGACTACGACGGCTGGGAAGGCGTACTCTGCGCGCTCGCCGGCGAGGAGCGCGATCTGCGGGCCGGCCGCCGCGCGTCGGGTCAGTTCTCGAAGCAGCGCTCGAACGCGGAGGTGATCCAGGCGCGCGATTCGCTCGTGGATGCGCTCGTGGCATTCAGGAACGCCGCCGACGCGGATCTTGCCGCGCAGGTGCACGAGGCGCTGGGCGCCGCCGTGCGCCTCTACGACGTCCGCAAGCGGCGGGCGGGCGCGGTGGACTTCCTCGACCTGCTCATCGAAGCGCGCAACCTCGTGCGCGACGACGCCGAGGTGCGGCGCGACTTCCAGCGGCGCTTCCGCTATCTGCTCGTGGACGAGTTCCAGGACACGGATCCGCTGCAGGCCGAGTTGCTCCTGCTGCTCGCCTCCGACGGCGATGCCGACGACGATACGCCGCCCGTGGAGCGCCGTGTGCGGCCGGGCGCACTTTTCATCGTGGGCGATCCGAAGCAGTCGATCTACCGCTTCCGCCGGGCCGACGTCGGCGTGTATCGCGCAATCTGCGAACGTCTCGTGAGCGAAGGCGCGAAGCGGGTGCGGCTGCGCACGAGCTTCCGCAGCGTGCCGGCCATCCAGCGGGCGGTGAACGCCGCCTTCAGCACGCACATGACCGGCGACCGCCCGTCGCTGCAGGCCGACTACGTGGAACTGCAGCCGGCCCGCTCCGACGTGCCCGAGCAGCCCGCGGTCATCGCGCTGCCGGTGCCGCGCCCGATGAGCGATCGCGGCAACGTCACGCAGGGCGCGATTGCCGCGTCGCTTCCGGGCGCGGTGGGGGAGTTCGTGCGCTGGCTCGTGCGCGACAGCGGCTACACGGTGCCTGATGAACGCAGGGAGCAGGGACCAGGGAACAGGGACCAGGGAGCAGGGAACGGGGAACCGGGGCAGCTCCGAACCGCGGCGCGGCGTCCGATCCGCGCGGGCGACGTGTGTCTGCTGTTCCGCCGCTTCATCGATTTCCAGACCGACGTGACACGCGACTACGTCGAGGCGCTCGAAGCGCGCGGGCTCACGCACCTGCTCGTGGGCGGCAAGGCGTTTCACGAACGCGAGGAAGTGGACGCGCTCAGAACGGCGCTGACCGCCATCGAATGGCCCGACGACGCGTTGAGCGTGTTCGCGACGCTGCGCGGTCCGTTCTTCGCCGTGGCGGAAGAGGAACTGCTCGCCTGGCACGCGCTCGGGCACGGCTTCCGTCCGCACGACGTGCCGAAGGACGCGCCGCCGGCCCTGGCCGCGGTGGGCGACGCGCTCACGACACTCGCCGAGCTGAACCGCCTGCGCAACGCGCGGCCGGTCGCCGAGACGATTGGCCGCCTGCTCGAAGCCACGCGCGCGCATGCCGGCTTCGTGCTCTGGCGCGGCGGCGAGCAGGTGCTCGCCAACGTGCTGCAGATCGCCGAGCTGGCGCGGCGCTACGAGGCGGACGGCGGGCTCTCGTTCCGCGGCTTCGTGGACGAACTGCGCGAGGCGGCAGACCGCGCGCCCACGCCGGAGGCGCCGATTCTCGAGGAAGGCACCGACGGCGTGCGCCTCATGACGGTGCACAAGGCCAAGGGTCTCGAGTTCCCGGTGGTCATCCTGGCCGACATCGGCTGCAAGCTGAGCCGCGACGACGCGCAGCGGTATCTCGACAGCTCACGCGGACTCGCCGCCATCAAGCTCGCCGGCTGGGCGCCGCTCGACCTGCGCGAGCACAACGACCTCGAAGCCGCGCGCGACAAGGCCGAAGGTGTGCGCCTGGCCTACGTGGCGGCGACGCGCGCGAAGGACCTGCTGGTCGTGCCGGCCATCGGCGACGGCCCCGAAGAGAAACACTGGGTGCAGCCGCTCGCCGTGGCGCTCTACGGCGGCGACGCCACGACGGCCGCCGGCGTGCCGGCCTTCACCGGCAGGGACACCCATCTCGATCGGCCGCCCGCGAACGTGCCCACACTGCACACGATGCGGCCGGGAGCCTACGCACACACCGATCCGACGACGGGCGAACCGTACACGGTGGTCTGGTGGGATCCGCTGCTCGTCGATCGCGCCGGCGCCGAGCGTCGCGGCATCCGCCACGAACACCTGATTCAAAAGGACGCGCCGGCCCACATCGTGGCCGCCGACCGCGCCGCCTACGACGGGTGGCGCGCCTGGCGCACCTCGGTGCTCGACCGCGGCGCCGCGTCGGGCCGGCTGACGATGACGGCCACCGAATGGGCGGATGCCAGCCTCGACGGCGCCGTTGTGACGCCGCCCGGCGTGACGGCGCGTGCCGCGCGCGTCACCGTCGTGGAGGTGGGGCTTCCGGGCGACCCACGGCCATCGGGCCGCCGCTTCGGCACGCTCGTGCATGCGCTGCTCGCGCACGTGCCGCTCGACGCCTCGATCGAGACCATCGCCCGCATGGCAGCCGTGCAGGCCCGGCTGCTGAATGCCTCCGACGAGGAACGCGTGGCCGCGGCGGAAGTGGCTGAACGCGCCCTGGCGCACGACCTCTTCGCCCGCGCCCGCGCCGCGATGGCGGCCGGCCGCGCCTGCCAGCGCGAAGTGCCGCTCGCGGTGATGGCCGGCGACGTGCTCGTGGACGGGCAGGCCGACGCCGCCTTCGACGACGGCGCCGCGTGGGTCGTCGTGGACTTCAAGACCGACGTCGAGATCGCGTTCGCGGAACCCGCGTATCGCCTGCAGGTGGCGCTCTACGCCGATGCGATTGCCCGCGCGTACCGTCGTGACGTGGAGGCAGTGCTGCTGCGCGTGTGACGTTCCGCCACGGCCGCGCTGGAGTATCGTGACGCATGCCCATCCGCGTCCCGTCCCGCCCGCTCGGCCGCTCCGGACTCACCGTCTCCGCCCTCGGCCTTGGCTGCATGGGCATGTCCGACTTCTACGGCGCCGCCGATGACGCGCGGTCAATCGCGACCATTCATCACGCGCTCGAACTCGGCATCACCTTCTTCGACACCTCCGACATCTACGGGCCATTCACGAACGAGACGCTCATTGGCAAAGCGATCGCCGGCCGGCGTGACCAGGCGATCGTGGCGACCAAGTTCGGCATCATGCGCGCGCCCGACGGCCGTGCTCTCGGGATCAACGGCCGGCCCGACTACGTGCGCCAGGCCTGCGACGCCTCGCTCCAGCGCCTCGGCCTCGACACCATCGACCTCTACTACCAGCACCGCGTCGATCCGGGCGTGCCGATTGAAGAAACCGTGGGCGCGATGGCCGACCTCGTGCACGCCGGCAAGGTGCGCTACCTCGGGCTGTCGGAAGCCGCGCCGAAGACGCTGCGCCGCGCCGCGGCCGTGCATCCGATTGCGGCGCTGCAGACGGAGTATTCGCTGTGGAGCCGCGATCCCGAAGGGGATCTGCTCGCGACCTGTCGCGACCTCGGCATCGGCTTCGTGGCCTACAGCCCGCTCGGCCGCGGCTTCCTGACCGGCCGCTACCGCACGCTCGAGGACCTCGACCCCGCCGACTGGCGCCGCACCAACCCGCGCTTCCAGGGCGAGAACTTCCAGAAGAACCTCGACGTCGTGGCCGCGGTGCAGGCGATCGCCGCGGCGAAGGGCTGCACGCCGGCACAGCTCGCCCTCGCGTGGCTCTTCGCGCAGGGCGACGACATCGTGCCGATTCCCGGCTCCACACGCGCCGAACGTGTGGAGGAGAACGCCGGTGCGGCCGCGATCGCTCTCAGCCGCGAGGAGCTGGCGGCGCTCGAGGCGCTGGCCCCGCAGGTCGTGGGTGAGCGCTACGTGGAAGGCGGCATGAAGCTCGTGAACGGCTGACGCGCTCCGACGTGGCACCAGGGGGTAAAATCACGCCGTGGAAGCCCGCGCGTCATGGCTGCAGGTGAAGGCCATCCTGGCCGACGCGCTGGAGCGGCCGGCCGCGGATCGCGCCGCCTTCCTCGACGAAGCGTGTGCCGGCGACGTGGTGCTGCGGGCCGAGGTGGCATCGCTGCTCGCGGCTGACGCCGACGCCGGCGACTTCATCGAGACGCCCGTGCGCCCGGTGGTCGCGGCAGATGACGCCGCCGACCCCTTCGAAGGCCGCACCCTCGGCGCCTACGTCATCGAGCGCCGCATCGGTCATGGCGGCATGGGCACGGTGTACCTGGCACACCGCGCCGACCGGCACTTCGAGCAGCGCGTCGCCATCAAGATGCTGCGCCGCGGCATGGATTCCGAGCTGCTCGTCCAGCGCTTCCGCCATGAACGGCAGATTCTCGCCTCGCTCGATCACCCGAACATCGCCCGGCTCTTCGATGGCGGCTCGACCGACGACGGCCTGCCGTATTTCGTGATGGAGCTCGTCGACGGCGTGCCGATCGACCGCTACGCCGACGACCACCGGCTCTCGACGCCCGAGCGGCTGCGCCTCTGCCTGCGCATCGTGGACGCCGTGCAGCACGCGCACGATCGCCAGATCGTGCACCGCGATCTCAAACCCAACAACGTGCTCGTGACGAAGGACGGGCACCCGAAGCTGCTCGACTTCGGCATCGCGAAGCTCCTCGACGCCGGCCCCGGCGGGCCGTCCACGCTCACGACGCTCGGCCGGCCGATGACGCCCGACTACGCGAGCCCGGAGCAGGTGCGCGGGTTGCCGGTGACACCGGCGACCGATGTCTACGCCCTGGGGCTGCTCTTCTACGAACTGCTGACCGGACACCGCGCCTACCGGCTCACGACCCACACGCCCGACGAAGTGGCGCGGGTCGTGTGTGACGAGGAGCCGGAGCGGCCAAGCGCGGTCGTGGCCCGGGCCGAGCGCATCACCCAGGCGGACGGCACGACGGTGGATGTCACGCCGGCCGCGATCAGCGAACGCCGCGACGCATCGCCCGAGGAACTCCGCCGCCAGATCTCCGGCGGCCTCGACGACATCGTGCTGCGCGCCCTGCGCAAGGACCCGCGCTTCCGCTACCCGACGGCGCGGGCGCTCGGCGACGACATCCGGCGCTATCTGGACCGTCAGCCCGTGGCGGCGAGCGAAGGCGCCTGGCGCTACGCGACCGGCCGGTTCGTGGCTCGCCACCGCATGGCGCTGGCCGGACTTGCGCTCGTGGCCGCCACCGCGGGCATCACGACCACGCTGCTGCCCGCCCGCGCGCCAGCGGCCGTGCCCTCACCGGCCTCGACGCCGATTGCCGCGCCGCGCCGGTCGGTCGCCGTCCTCGCGTTCCGCAACCTCTCCGCGCAGCCGGCCGACGGCTGGCTGGCCACGGCGCTGGCCGAGATGCTCGCGACCGAACTGAACGGCGGCGGGCAGTTGCGGGTCGTGCCGTCGAACCTGGTGGCGCGGGCCCTGCGCGACACGGGCGGGGCGGCCCCGGCCGATCCGTCGGCGGTCGTGGACCTCGTGCGCCGCGCCGTCGGCGCCGACGTGGTCGTGGCCGGTTCCTTCGCGGTGAGCCCGGGCGACACGCGCGCCCTGCGCCTCGACGTGCAACTCGTGGGTGCGGGCCAGGACGCCGCGGCGATCGCGCAGTCGGGCACGGAGGCGGATCTCTTCGCGCTCGTCTCGGCCACCGGCCGCGCCCTGCGCGAGCGTCTTGGTGTGACCGAGAGCTCGGCCACGACGGTGCGCGGCGTGCGGGCGGCGCTGCCGGCGACTGTCGAGGCCACGCGCCTCTACGCCGAGGGGCTCGAGAAGCAGCGCGCCCTCGACGGCAACGGCGCCCGTGCCGCCCTCGAAGCGGCGGCGGCGATCGAGCCGCGCAATCCGCTCATCCAGCTCGCGCTCGCCGCCACCTGGACGACGCTCGGCTACGACGCCCGCGCCACCGAGGCGGCCGGCCGCGCCTTCGACGCTTCGGCGGACCTCACCCGTGAAGACCGCCTGACCGTGGAAGGCGTGCTGCAGGAAACCCGCCGCCAGTGGCCGGCGGCCGTCGAGGTCTACCGCACCCTCTGGGGCTTCTTCTCGGACAACATCGAATACGGACTGAAGCTCGCCGGCGCGCAGGTGTCGGCCGGACAGGGCAAGGACGCCCTCGTCACGATCGACGGCCTGCGCCGGCTGCCGGCGCCGCAGAGCGCCGATCCGCGCATCGATCTCGTGGAAGCCCAGGCGGCCTCCGCGCTCGGCGACTTCCCGCGCGAACTGGCCGCGGCCGAACGCGCCGCCACCCGCGCCGCCGAAGGCGGGCTCACGCAGATGCAGGCGCGCGCGCGCCTCGCCCAGGGGCGCAGCCACCACAGCCAGGGTCGCTTCAAGGAAGCGCTCGCCGCCCTCGAAGAGGCGCGCACGGCCTTCCAGACGGCCGGCGACCGCGCCGGGCTTGCCTCGACCCTCAGCGCGCTCGGCACCGTGCACTCGGATCTCGGCGACACCGCCCTGTGCGAGCGGCTCTACCGCGAGTCTCTCGCGCTCAGCGAGACGATCGGCGACCGCCGGGGCATGTCGGCCGTGCTGAACAACCACGGCATCGTGCTCAAGAACCGCGGGCAACTGGATGAGGCGCGGGCCATGCACGAACGCGCGCTGACGCTGCGCCGCGAGATCGGCGACCGCAACTGGACGGCCATCTCGCTCAACAACATCGGCGTCGTGCTTTTCGAGCAGGACCACATGCGGGACGCCGCGCGCTATTACACGGAGTCGGTCAGCCTGTCGCGCGCCATCGGCGACACCCGCAACGTCGTGCGCGCCCTGCACAACCTCGCCATCGTGCAGCGCGAAACGGGAGAGCTCGCGGCGGCGAGGGCCGGCTTCGAGGAAGCCATCCCCGTGCGCGAGCAGATTCGCGACCAGCGCGGGGCCGCTATCGCGCGTGTGGAACTCGGCACCGTGCTGCACGCGCAGGGGGAACTCGACGCCGCGGATCGTGTCCTCGCCGAGGGGCTCACCGCCGCGCGCGCCATCACGTTCACGGAAGCCGAGGGGTTCGTGCTCTACCAGCAGGGCGAGGTGGCGCTGACCCGCGGCGACCTCGCCGGCGCCCGCCGGCTGCACGAAGCCGCGCTCGCGGTGCGGGAGCGGCGCGAGGAGCCGAAGACGATCGGCGAGAGCCGGCTTGCCCTGGCTGTCGTGGCACTCGAAGAGGGCCGCGTGGCCGAGGCGGAAGCCCTTGCGAAGGCGGCCGAACGGTCGGCGAGCCAGCAGCCCGCGGCGCGGGCCCAGGCGATGCTCGTGCAGGCCCGGGCGCGGCTCGCCGCCACTGACGTGGCCGGTGCCCGACGGCTCACCCGCGCGGCCCGCGCGCTCGTGGCCTCGAGCGATCGCATCTGGGCGCAGTTCACACTCTCGACCGCCGACGCGCGGGTGGCGCTTGCGGCCGGCGACGTGGCGGCGGCGCGCACGCACGTGGCGGCGGCCGAGGCGCTGCTGCGGCCCACCGGCATGGCCCTCGCGCAGCTCGAAACGCGGCTGCTGGCCGCGGAGACCGCGCGGCTCGGCGGCAGCGCGGCCGGGCGCGAGATGCGCGAAGTGGCCGAGCAGGCGGCGGCGATGGGCGCGGGGCTCATCGGCGCGCGGGCGCGCGCCCTGGGAAAGGCGGCCTCGTGAGCGCACCGGATCCGAAGCTCACCGCGCTCCTCCAGGCGTGGCAGCGCGGCGAGGCCGGCGCCGCCGACGAAGTCGTGCCGCTCGTCTACGCCGCCCTGCACCGGATCGCCGTCAACCGCCTGCGCAGCGAACGCGGCGGCCACACGCTGCAGCCGACCGCGCTCGTGCACGAGGCGTGGATGCGCCTCAGCGCCGAGCGCGAGTCGGGGTGGCAGAACCGCGAGCAGTTTTTTGCCGTGGCGGCCAAGACCATGCGGCATCTGCTCGTGGACCACGCCCGGCGGCGGCTGGCCGCCAAGCGTGGCGACGGCGCCCCGATGGCGCCGCTCGACGAACTGGCGGATGTCATCGCCAGTCCGCTTCCCGACCAGCGGCTGCTCGATCTGAACGCCGCGCTCGACCAGCTGGCGGCGCTCGACGAGCGCCAGGCGCGGATCGTCGAGCTGCGCTTTTTTGCCGGGCTCTCGATCGAAGAAACCGCCGGCGTGCTGACGCTCTCGGCGTCCACGGTGAAACGCGAATGGGCCACGGCGCGCGCCTGGCTCTACCGCGAAGTACAGCAGGAACTCCGCTAGACTGCTGCTCGTGGCCGCGCCGCTCAGCACGACGGACCTGCGGGTTCGCCGCGAGATCCTCGACACCTTCGTCGCCGGGCACATCCCGACCAGGATCGGCGTGATGCGCGCGCTCGATCTCGAATACGCGGACGTCGCCGCCAGCTACGCCGCGCTGGCCGCCACGCACGTCATCGTGGCGCACCCGGAGACCGGCGAGGTGTGGATGGCGATGCCGTTTTCGGCCGTCCCCACACCCTTCAGCGTGATGGTGCGCGGCCGCAGCGTGTGGGCGAACTGCGTGTGGGACGCCTTCGGCATCGCCGCCGCGCTCGAGACCGACGTGTCGTTCGTCACGCCGTGCCCCGTCTCGCACCAGCCGATCGCCGCCGGTGTGCGCCACGGCGTGGCCTATGCCGCACCGGGCGCGGTCGTGCACGTGGGCGTGCCGGCGCCGCGCTGGTGGGACGACATCGGCTACACCTGATCGACGATCCGGCTCTTCCGGTCGGAAGAGGATGTTGCCGCCTGGGCCGCCGGGCGCGGACTCAGCCTCGACGGGCTCGTGCCGGTGCCGCAGATGGCGGCGCTCTCGCGCCGCTGGTACAAGGATCGCCTGTCGCCTGACTGGGCGCCGAAGAGCCGCGAGGCGTCGCAGGCGATCTTCACCGCCGTGGGCCTCACCGGCCCGTTCTGGACGTTGCCGGGCGGCGTGCCGCCGCCGTCGTCGCCGGCGCGCTGACCGCGCACGGCGCAGCCGGTGGGCCTTCGAGCGCGTCGATCCACTCGGTGACGAGCCTCAGCGCGTCGCGATCGGCCAGCACCGTGCCGATGGGCGGCATCTGACTCGACGGCCGCCGCGACTGGGCCCGGCGCAGCAGCGCACTGCGCGCCGGCGCGCCCGGCGCCACCACGCGCGACGTGCCGTCGGGCGCGTCGGGCACGGCCCAGTGGCCCGTGTGGCCGATCGTGGTGGCGAGCGCGTCGGCGGTGCACGTGCGCGGGCTCGCGATCGCGTATTTCAGGAACAGGCCGAGCGACGCGATCGAACTCTCGCGGTTGTGGCAACTGCCGCAGTTGGTCGAGAGGTATCCGAGCACCGCCCGCTCCACGGGCGTGCGGCCCGCGACTCGCGGCGGCGTGGTGATGAGCCGCGACGCCAGGCCAGCGATGCGGCGCTCAGCCACGAGCGACGCCAGCGTCACCATGCCGGGTTCGAGCGGCTCGGCATGCGGCGCCAGCGGATCGCGGTCGTCGGAGAGCTGCAGCGCGGAAAAGCCGAGCACCTCGGTGCGGCCGGCGTCGTGACAGGCGCGGCACTCGTCGTGCGACGGGATGTTGTGCCACTTGCCGGGCGCCACTTCCGCCACGCGCGCCAGCCCGTCGCGCGGCACGAGCGTGGCGTCGCGCTGGTCGTCCTGCCAGGCGTAGGAGGCGAAGTCCCAGCGGTCGCGCGCCACCTTCCGGAACATCCGCGTCTCGACCTTCCGGCCGCCGAACGCAAACTCCTTCCAGAAGGTCGTGCCCACGGGGAAGTCCCACCGGTTCACGTCGCGCGCGTCGATTGTGGCGCCGTCGGGCAGCCGCACCCACCGCCGTTTGGCGGCGCCGTCACTCCACAGCGGATACTGCGGAGTGAACGGCCGGTTGCGCTGGTCGATGATGAGCGCGTCTCTGTCGGCGTAGAGGCCGGTCTCGCTGAGGCGCCCGGGCGGCGGCGCGGACGGCACGTCGTTGTCCGTCGCGCCACCGGCCCGCATGGCCACCGCGCCGGCCCAGGCGCACGCTGCCAGCGTCAGCAGCATGCGCGTCAGCTTGCGTGTCACCGCTGGCTCCCCTCGGGCGGGTCGATCGGCTGCGGCACGCGGTTCTTCACCGGGGCGAGTGACTGCAGGTAGGCCCAGAGAGCTTTTACTTCTTCATCCACGAGTCTGCCGTAGACGGACCAGGGCATCGGCGGCAGGATCTGGCGGCCCTTGCCCTGATGTTTGCCGGTGCGCAGCGCCGCGATGAACTGCTCTTCGGTCCAGTCACCGAGGCCGGTCTCCTTGTCGGGCGTGAGGTTGGCCGTGAAGCTGACGCCCCACGGACCCGCCCACGCGGTATTGGTCGCGGCAAACGATGCCATCCACGGACCGGCCGGCAGCGCCGGCGCCGGCGGCATCTTCAGATCTTCGGGATGCCCGGTGAGCGCGCGCGACATGTCGGGCTCGGGACCCTTCGGGCCGAGTTTCCAGGGCGTGTGACAGTCGTGGCAGCCCATCGTACTGACGAGGTAGGCGCCGAGCTCGACCGGCGTGCGGTGCGTGGCCGCGGCCGGCCGCTGCGCCGGCCCGCTGGCGGTGGCGATGAGGGTGGTCAGGGTGATGCCGGCGAAGGCGATGAGAACGGTTGCGGTCTTGTGGGTCATGTCGATGTCCTCCGTGTTCGTGTGGTGTGACGGAAGGATCGCTCCGGAGTTCGCCGCCGTTCATTAACGTTTCGTTACAGATTCCCTAACACTCCTTACGGCGACCTTAAGAACTTCCTAAGTTGGCTATACTCGGCCTCGACCGCATGATTGACGCCGAACTGGCCCTGTTCCTCCAGCAGGGGCTCGCCATCAACATCGGCACCCGCGACGCCACGCTCGCGCCGAATGCCGCCTACGCGCCGGCCGCCGCCGTCGAGCCCGACGGCACGCACGTCGTCATCTACGTGCCGGTCGTCGGCGCCGACGCCGTGCTCGCGGATCTCGCGCACAACGGGCAGGCCGCCGTGGTGTTCGCGCGCCCGATGGACGATCGCGCCTGTCAGGTGAAGGGCACGTATGTCTCGCACCGTCCGGCCACTGACGACGAACGCGCAATCGTGCGGGCGCAGTGGGACGGCTTCATGCAGCAGCTCGAGATGATCGGCACGCCCGGCGAATCCACGCGCACGTGGATCACCTGGCCGTGCGTGGCGATCCGCCTGCGTGTCACCGCGCTCTTCAACCAGACGCCCGGGCCCGATGCGGGAGCGCGCCTGTCATGAGCCTCGGCCTCGAGACGCTGACGTCGTGTTTCCAGGGCATCATTCCGGCCACGCTCTACACATGCGCCGCCGACGGCACACCGAACTCGGCGTATCTCAGCCACGTCGAGTACGTCGACCCGTCGCACGTCGCGCTCTCGTTCCAGTTCTTCAACAAGAGCCGCCGGAATGTCGAAGAGAACCCGCAGGCGCTCGTGCGGGTGGTCGATCCCGACACCCAGCAGGGCTGGGCGCTGCGCCTGCGCCTCGTGCGGTCCGAGACGTCCGGGCCCCTCTTCGATCGCATGGCGCTGCGCATCGAGGCGATCGCGTCGTACTGCGGGATGAAGGGCATCTTCAAGCTGCTCGCCGCCGACGTCTACGAAGTGGTCTCGGTGAGCAAGGTGCCCGAGCAGCCCGGCCAGGGGCCAGCCGCGTCGGATCGCCGCGGCCTCGACGCCGTGTTCACGATGCGCGCGCTGCAGCATCTGACCGAACGCATCAGCGCGGCCGAGGGCCTCGAGCCGCTCATCGACGCCATCCTCGCCGGGCTCGATGAGGTCTTCGGGTTCAGCCACTCGATGATCCTGCTGCCGGGCGAACAGCCGCGCACGCTCATCACGATTGCCACGCGCGGCTATCCGGAAAATGGCGCCGGGGCCGAGGCGCGGTTCGGCGAAGGCATCACCGGCCTCGTGGCCGAGGCCCGCAAGCCGATCCGCATCTCCGGCCTGATGCGCGGCATGCTCTACGCCTACGCCGCCCGTTTTCGCGCCGAAGAGGCCGGCTGGTGTCCGGCCGAACGCCGCATCGCGCTGCCAGGGCTTGCCAATCCCGCCAGTCAGCTCGGCGTGCCGCTGCTCGTGCGCGGTGACCTCGTGGGCGTGCTCGTCATCGAGAGCGAGACGCCCTACCGGTTCCACGAGGACGACAAGCAGACGATCGAGCTGCTCGGCGCCTATCTGGCGATGGCGATCCGGAACGCGGTGCTGCAGGAGGCGAGTGAGGCGGCCGAGCCGCGCGCACTGCCGGCGCCGCCGCCCCGCGAGGCCCCGGCCGCGGCGGCCGGTCCGGCTGGCGCCCTCGAACTTGCGTACTACCGCGCCGACGATGTCGTGCTCGTGGACGGCGAGTACCTCATCCGCGGGCTGCCGGCGCGTATTCTCTGGAAGCTGCTCACGATTCACGCAGCCGAGGGCCGCGCCGAGTTCACGAACCGCGAACTGCGTCTCGACAAGACCCTGCAGCTGCCCGAGTACAAGGACAACCTCGAGACGCGGCTGCTGCTCCTGCGGCGGCGGCTCGAACAGAAGTGTCCGGCCCTGCAGATCGCCTCGCGCGGCCGCGGCCGCTTCGCCCTCGTCACCGGCGCCGCGGTGACCCTCGTGGAACGTCCCTGACGCGCCGCTAGCGCTCGCGCGGCGAGATCCACTGCGGCACGGCTGGCATTTGCGTGGCCAGCAGCCGCTGCAGCAGCGCCTCGGGGTCGGTGTCCGACGACACGATGGCTCGTGTTTCGGGCTTGATGAAGCCCTCGGCCCATGCGTGGTCGAGGAAGTGGAGCAGGCCGTCGTAGAAGCCGTCCACGTTCAGGAGGCCGCAGGGCTTGCGATGCAGCCCGAGCTGCGTCCAGGTGATCGCCTCGAACAGCTCCTCGAAGGTGCCGACGCCGCCCGGCAGCGCCACGAAGGCGTCCGACAGATCGGCCATGAGCGCCTTGCGTTCGTGCATCGAGTCCACGACGTGCAGGCGCGTCACGCTGGTGTGGCCGATCTCGCGCTCCATCAACGTGTGCGGAATCACGCCCACCACCTCGCCGCCGGCGGCGAGCACGGCATCGGCCACGACGCCCATCAGGCCGACGTTGCCGCCGCCGTAGACCAGACTGTGGCCGCCGGCCACGAGCGCACGCGCCAGGGCGCGTGTGCCTTCCGCATACGAGGGACGGAGACCGGGCGTCGAGGCGCAGAACACACAGATACGGGCCATGAGCCGTCAGGATAGCAGGTGCAGCTCAGCCGACGAACTTGTAGCCGAGGCCGTGCACGGTGAGGATGAGCTGCGGCGTCTTCGGACTCGCTTCGAGCTTCTGGCGCAGCCACGCCACGTGCACGTCCACGGTGCGCGTCGACGGCGTGTGCTCGTAACCCCACACTTCCTGCAGCAGCTCGTCGCGTGAGAGCGTCGCGCCGCGGTGCTCGAGGAAGTAGCGCAGCAGGTGGAACTCCTTGGCCGAGAGCTCCACGGGCACGCCGCCCTTCACCACTTCGGCCTTGCGCGTGTCGACGGTGACGTCGTCGAACTCGAAGCGGGTGGCGCCGGGGGTGCCGGCCGGCGGCGCCACGCCATGGCCGGCCCGCCGCAAGAGCGCCTCGATGCGCGCCAGCAGTTCCATCGCCTCGAACGGCTTCACCAGGTAGTCGTCGGCGCCGAGCTTCAGGCCGACCACGCGGTCCACGACCTGGCCGCGCGCGGTGAGCATCAGGATGGGCGTCGAGATGCCGCGCTGGCGCAGCGTGCGGCAGACGTCGAAGCCGTCGCGCTTCGGCAGCATCACGTCGAGCACGACGAGGTCGAAGGCGCCAGTGAGCGCGCGCGCCAGCCCGAGCTCCCCGTCGCCGGCGGTTTCGACCTCGTAGCCCTCCGCCGCCAGCCGATCGCTCAGCGTGAGCTGCAGGCCGGGCTCGTCTTCGACGAGCAGCACGCGTCCCTCGGCCACTCAGGCTCCCCTGGGGGCGGCGTGGGTCGAGGCCCCGGCGGTGGCAGTGGCGGGGGCCGGCGCATCCGGCGCCGCGGGCAGACAGATGGTGAAAGTGCTGCCGTGGCCGGGCGAACTCACGACGTCCACGCGGCCGCCGTGGGCGTCGCTGATTCGCCGCACGAGGCTGAGGCCGAGGCCGCTGCCCTTGACCTGATTGGCCACCGCCGCCCGGCCGCGGAAGAACGGCTCGAAGACCAGCCGCTGCTCGTCGCCGTCGAGGCCGTCGCCGTGGTCTTCCACCGCGATGCGTACCTCGCGCCGCGGCGTCGTGTGCGCGGTGACCGCCACCCGCACCCAGCGATCCGCGCCGGCGTACTTGATGGCGTTGCCGATGAGGTTCTGCACGGCGGACTGCAGCGTGCCGGCGTCGCCCAGCACGGCGGGAAGATCCGCCGGCATCTCGACCTGCACCTGCACGTTGGCCTCGGCCGCGTCGGCCGCCGACAGACGCACCGCCTCGTGCACGATCGTGTCGGGGGCGACGCGCGCCATCGGCAGCGGACGTCCCGAGCCGAGTCCGGCCAGTTGCAGCACCCGCTCGACCGTGTCGCCGAGGCGCCGTGCTTCGGTCTGGATGGCGGCGCCGTATCGCCTGACGCGGGCCGGATCGCCCACGACACCGTCGGCGAGGTTGCCGGCGGCGGAGTTGATGACGGCGACCGGCGTGCGCAGCTCGTGCGACACGGCGGCCACGAATTCCATCTGCCGGCGGGCCAGCGCCTGGGCGCGGCGGGCCGAGACGCTGATGAGCGCCACCACCACGCCGAGCAGCGCCAGCACGCCGCCGCTCAGGGCGAGGTTGCGGCGCCGCGAGGCGGCCACGGCGGCTTCGAGCGAGCCGGCGGCGTGTTTCACGCGCAGCGTCCAGTGGCCGTGGGCGTGCGTCACGGTGCGCTGGCGCACGGTGCGATCGCCGTCGCGCCCGCGCATCTCGAACACGCTCACCACCTGGCGGCCGGGGTCGTCCGGATCGGCCATCGGCGGTGGTCCGGGCGGCGGCAGCGGCGTCGGGCCGTCGATGGCGCGCCCCTCGGCGTTCAGGCGCGTCACGACCATCATCGGGCCGATGCGCGGCTGCATGAAGGGTGTGCTGAGGTCCGGCGCGGTCGCTGTTTCGATCGCGGCGCCGGGCGTCGATTCGAAGAGCACGCGACCGTCGCGTGTCGTGGCGACGGCCACGCGGTACTCGGACGATTCCGGGAAGTGTTCGCCGGCGAGCGCCGGCAGCCGTTCGCGCGCCAGCAGGTCGAGGTCGAGGCGCACGATCGTGAAGCCGCGCATCGTCAGATCGGTGCGGAAGCGCTCGGGCCGCTGCGCGGGTTCGCGCGGCACCTGCACCCGCACGATCGGCATGACGAGCGTGCGCTCGTCGCCGAGGGTGCTGGCGGCGGCGAAGATCTCGCGCGGGCTCGGACGCTCGCCGGGCTCGCGACGCGCCGGCTCGGCGGCGAGCTGCGCGCGCACGTCCTGGAGGTGCGGCGGCCACTCGGTGGCGGCGAACGTGCGCTCGTCGGCCCGCCACTCGTGCAGCCGCAGGCGCGCCTCGGGCGAGGGCGCCGACTCGTCGATGTCCACGAACCACACGCCGTCCACGAGCGCGCCGGCCCCGCCGGCGATGGCGCTCTCGTAGCGCAGAGCGTAGGCGTCCCAGTCGCGGCGCTCGACCATCGCGCCGTCGAGCGTGAGGCTGCCGCCGAGGCGCGAGACCTCGGTGTTGACGGCCGAAGTGAACTGCGCGCCGGCCGCGCGCAGCGTGCGCTCGCGGCGTTCACGATCGGCGGTGGCGAGCTGATTGACCCAGTCGTACTGCATCCACGCCAGCGCGGGCAGCAGCAGCGCGACCGTGGCGGCCAGCCACGTGGTGCCTCCGAAGCGCGGGACGCGCGTCATGAGCCGGAGTGTAGCATGCGAAAAACCGCTGAAATTTGTGGGAAATCGGCATTTAACATCCTTAACAAACCCTTTGCCGTTCCTTGACGTCGAATCCGGCGGCGCCACCGTCAGAATGGTCATGTTCCGCATGGCCGTCGATGGCCGCGCGGCACATGTCTCGCCAAAGCCCGCGCCGTGAGGCGCGGGCGACGGCGGAGGGAGAGACCGATGAAAGCGTGGATGGCGATGGCGACGGCGATGCTCGTGGGCGTGGGCGTGCCGGGCACGGACCGTGTGGTGCCGCTGCCGGTGTACGCGGCCGAGCAGGCGGCGGACCAGGCAGCGAAGGTGCTGGCCGAGATGCGGCAGGCGCTTGGCGGCGCGAAGGTCGAGCAGGTGAAGGGCCTCACGCTCGAAGGGCCGTTCCGGCGCGAGATGGGGCAGCGGCAGATGGAGGGCACGATCGTGCTCACGCTGGCCGGGCCCGACCGGATGCACAAGTCGGAGGAAAACGAGTTCCCCGGCGGCATGACCGTCGAACGGATCCAGGCGCTCGCCGGCGAGTCGGCGTGGATGGACGTCCAGAACCGCGGCGGCATGGGCGGCGGCATGCAGATCCAGATGCGCAACGGCCCGCCGGGCGCGCCGACCGATCCCGCCGAGGCGGAAAAGCGGATGGCCACGATGCTGCGCAGCGAGATGCAGCGCTACATGCTGGCGCTGCTGGCGTCGCCGGCCGGTGAGGTGACGTATGCGGGCGTGGCCGAATCGCCGGACGGCAAGGCCGACACGCTCGAGATGAAGGACGCGCGCGGGCAGACGCTGCGCCTCTTCGTCGATCAGGCCACACACCTGCCGCTGATGCTCGCGTATTCGGAAGTGCGCCCGCGCATGATGATGATGGGCGGCCCCGGCGGCGGACGTCGTCAGGGTGGTGGTCCCGGTGGCACGCCCGGCACGCCCGGCGCCCCTGGTGGCGCTGCGGGCGCCCCCGGTGGCGGTGGCCCGCCGCGTGAACGTCCGAGCCCCGAAGAGATGCGCCGCCGCATGGAGTCGATGCCGCCGCCGGCGCCGAGCGCCGTGCAGATGCGCTTCGACGAGTACGCCACCGTGGACGGCGTGAAACTGCCGAAGCGCATCAGCCTGTCGGTGGACGGCACGCCCACCGAGGAGTGGACCGTCGAGAAGATCAAGGTCAATCCGTCGATCAAGGCGGAGCTTTTCCAGAAGAAGCAGTAGTCGGTCAATGAGGCCCGTGATGCGCCGTCTGAGTGTTGTTCTCTTCGTGGCTGCCGCCGTCCTCGCGACGGCGGCGCCGGCCCTCGCACAGGCGACGGCGTCGCTGCGCGTCACCGTGCTCGACGAAACCGCCGCCGTGCTGCCGGGGGCGAGCGTGCTGCTCGTGGGCAACGACGGCATCGAGCACACGCTGCAGGTGGACGACCTCGGCACGGCCACGGCCACGGGCCTCCTGCCCGGCGACTACACGATCGGCGCGAATTATCCGGGGTTCCGGCCCTCCACCGGCACCCTCACCCTCAAGCGCGGCGCCAACCAGACCACCATCACCCTGGCCGTCGCGATGAGCGAGGAAGTGACGGTGGCCGAGACGGATGCCTCCGAGCGGCGCGACAACGGCTTCACGCAGACGCTGTCGCAGGAAGAGATCGACGCGCTCTCGGACGATGCCGACGAGATGGCCGAGCAGCTCGCGCAGATGGCCGGCCCGGGCGCGCAGATCTTCGT
>CADEFD010000039.1 GCA_902826515.1 uncultured Acidobacteriota bacterium | reverse complement strand
CCGTCCTTGTTCAGGATGCGCAGCCGGCCGGCCTTCTCGGTGATGAGGAAGCGGCCGCTCGGCAGCAGTTCGACGGCCCACGGCACGTCGAGGCCGCTCGCGATGGTCGTCACCTCGAGGTCCACCGTCTTGTGGTACGGCGCGCGCGTCTGCCCGGGGAACACCGGGTGATCGGTGTCGAGTTCCGGCTTGCGCCGGTCGACCGGCTCACCTTCCACCGTGAACTTCTGGAACGTGGGCCGCACGCGGGCGGGCGCGGCCGGCGGGGTCTGCGCGACCACGGACGCGGGCAGGGCGATGAGGCCGGCGACGGCGAAAGCGAGGGTGCGGCGTGTCATGTTCGCAGTATACCGGGCGGACGTGTCGACGGCCGTCCTGTGCCCGGGCTCACGCGAGCACGGCGTCGGCCACCCCTTCCCCACTTTCCATGGCGCCCTGAATGGACGGCGTCGTCAGGAAGTCGCCAGCGGCCCACACGCCCGGCCGGACGGCGGCAGGCGCCGGACGCTCCAGCGGCCACCGCACGGGCAGCGCGCGGGCGATGCGATACGACCGCAGCCAGCGCCACTCGCGCACCGCCGGGCCGAACCAGTCCGCGAGCTCGGTCTGCACCTGGCCGGCCACCGACTGGTCATCTCCCGGCGTATTTTTCAGCATCGAGACCGACACGAGCGCCTGCCCGGACGGCGCATAGCCCGGGGCCACGTCGCTCATCACGGCCACGTTGTTCACGAGGCCCGTGCCCGTGCCGTTCAGCGCCAGCACCGGGGCGCCCAGCGGGCTCACGGGCGCCGCAAAGTACAGGCACGTGACGTGGCGCCACGCGGTGGGCGGCAGCTCGGGCAGCAACCGGGCCGCCGTGGCGCCGTCGGTCGCAACCACGATCCGATCGGCAAAGATCCGCTCGCCGCTCTGCTGTGTCACGACGCCGTCGCCCACCGCGGCAACGGGCGCGCCGAGCCGCACCGTGCCGGGCGAAAGGCCCGCCGCGAGCTGCTCCGGAATGGCCTGCATCCCCGCCTCGGGCACCGCCGCGTGGCCTTCGGCGAACATGCGCAGCACGAACGTCAGCATGCGGCTCGACGCGGTGAGCGACTCGTCGAGGAAGATCCCACCGAGCCAGGGGCGCAGGAAGCGCTCGATCATCAGGGGGCCGAAACCATGCGCCTTCAACGCCTCGAGCGCGGTGGTTTCAGGCTGCGTGAACAACTCGTCGAGCGTGCCCGCGCGGGCCGCCGAGCGCAAGGTGGCAATCTTCATCTTGTCGGCCAGCGTGCCCACCGGCGCCTTCATCGTCGCCAGCAGGTCGCCGGGCTCGCGCGTCGGATCGCTCACGACGTGTATCGCGCCGTCGCACCACACCCGCGCCCCGGCGGAGAACCGGCGGAGTGCCAGCGCGTCGTAGTCGAGCCAGCGCTGCGCCGCGGGATACGCCGTGAGCAGCACCTGGAAGCCGCGATCGAGCTGAAAACCGTCCACCCGATCGGTGCGCACGCGTCCGCCCACCGCGTCATCCGCTTCGAGCACGACACACGCGCGCCCTTGCGCCTGGAGCCGGCGCGCGCACGTCAGCCCGGCCAGCCCACCGCCCACAATCACCACCTCGGACATCAATCTGTCTCCCGCCTCACGGCCTGGCGCGCCCCGCCTGCCACGCGGTGACGGTCGCCTGCGCCACCAGCACCGAAAAGCCGTCGAAGCTGTAGAGCCGCTGCCCCGGCGCCGGCGTGGTGCCGGCAAGGGCTCCCGCTCGAATCGCCCGCATGGCGTCGCGCACGCTGGCCAGCATGGACGGGGCCGCAGACACCGTGTTGTGCGCCGGCAACACCCGCCGCAACGACGGCGCGAGGGCCGCCAGCTTCGTGATCGTCGCCAGGTAGGCGTCGAGGTCGGTTTCGGGCATGAAGAGCCAGATGGGACCCGCGTAGAACGTGTCGCCCGTCCACAGCAGCCCGGCGGCCCGATCGTGCAGCGCGATCGCGTCAGCGGTGTGGCCCGGCGCCGCGATCACTTCGAGGGTGCGCCCGCCGAGATCGAACGTGTCGCCGGGGCGCAGGTTGCCGGCCGAGGTCCACGGGCGGATGTGGTACGCCGCGGTGTCGAATCCGACCGCCGTGTTGCCGCAGAGAGCGGCCGGCGCCGCTTCGTCGGCCACCTGCGCGTGGGTCTTGCCACGCATGTTGGCGCGGGTGAACGCCGTTGGCATGGCGCGCACATCGCTGAATTCCGCGTTCCCGCCCACATGATCGAGGTGCGTGTGCGAATTGAGCACCGTGACCGGCAGCGTCGTGAGACGCGCGACGACCGGACGGAGCGGACGCATGCCCATGCCGGTATCGAAGAGCAGGGCGCGCGTCGTGCCGACGACGAGCCACGAGATCACTTCCTGCTGCTGCCGCGATTCCACGAGCGCGAACACGCCGGGTTCCACCGCGTGCACGTCGAACCAGTCGTCGCTTGCCGCGACAAGCGGCGCCCGCATGTTGTCGGCAAAGTGGGCGGCGCTGCAGCGCTGCAGCTCGGCGGCAACGGCGGTGGGGCCCGTGAACACCGCGGCGCAGGCCACGAGCAGTGTTCGTCTCAGGAGGTCGGACAGGTGCGCCGGCAGGAGCATGGCCAAGCTTACCGCTGCGCGGCATTGCGCGCCCGGCGGGCGGCACTCAACCCGCGCCTCCGGCGGTCGATTCCCCAGAGGTAACGTCAGGTTGTCTGTTGTCGATGCCGGATCAGGATCTGCTCTCACTTCTGGTGCCCGCCGCCTCCGCGCGCGCGCTGACCCTGCTCGTGCCCGGCGGCCTCACCCGGTGCTCCGGGCGGTACCGCTACGATCGCCAGATCGTGCAGGGCCTGCGGGCGCTCGGCTGGAAGGTCGAGGTCACGCTGGTCGATGCCAGCTTCCCGGCGCCGACCGACGCGGCCCTGGAGGAGATCGATCGCCTCCTGGCGGCTCAACGCGACAACGCCCTGGTGCTCGTGGACGGGCTCGTGCTCGGCGCCATTCCCGAACAGATCGAGCGCGTGGCGCACCGGATGACCGTGGTGGGCGTGGTCCATCACCTGCTGGCCGGCGAAACCGGCCTCGACCCGGCGAACGCTGCCGTCGTGGCGGAGCGTGAGGGGCAGGCGCTGCGCGCCGCCACGGGGCTCATCGCGCCAAGCTTCGGGATCGCCCGCGCCATCGCCGCCTGCGGCGTGCTGCGCGAGCAGATCGCCATGGTCACCCCCGGCACCGACACCGCGCCGCGTGCCGAAGGCACCCGCAGCCGGCCGGGCGCCCGGCGGTCCACGCCGGTGGAGCTGCTGTGCGTGGGCAGCCTGATTCCCCGCAAAGGGCACGACGTGCTGCTCGACGCCGTGGCCGAGTTGCGGCTCCTGCCGTGGCATCTCACCTGCGTCGGCAGCGACCTGGTGGCGCCGGACCACGTGACGGCGCTGCGCGAGCAGATCGACATGTCGGGACTGGCCGATCAGGTCACGCTGGCCGGCGAACTCGACGACCCGAAGCTCGAACACGCCTTCCAGCACGCCGACGTGTTCGTGCTCGCCACCCAGCACGAAGGGTATGGCATGGCGGTGGCCGAGGCGCTCGTCCGCGGCATTCCGGTCGTGAGCACCATGGCGGGCGCCATTCCGGAGCTGGTGGGGTTCGATGGCGGGTCGGTCGTGCCCATCGCCGACGCGGACGGGTTCGCCGCCGCACTCGAGCCGGTGGTCGGCGATCACGCCAGGCGCGCCGAGGTGGCGGCCGGTGCGCTGGTCCAGGGGGCCTTGCTGCCGCGGTGGTCGGACGCGGCCGCGGCCGCATCCGACGCCATCATCCGCTTCGCCGACACCCGCCGGTAACACCCGGCCCGGGGGCCGCGCCGAGGCGCGCTCAGGCCGTGCGCCAGGTGTCTTCGTTCTGCTCGTTGCGCCGCAGCTGCCGGCGCGCGCGGTCGATCTGCTCGGCCAGTTCGCGTTCCTGCTGCAGCAGGTGCAGCGTGTTCTGGGCCTGCTGCACCACGAACTCGAGGCGCGAGACCTTGTCCACCACCGCGTCCATGACGGCGCTGTGTTCGGTGAGGGTCTCGAGCGTGACCCGCACGTCGCCCATCATGTTCATGATGGTGTTCGTCTGGCCCTGCACGCCCTCGACGAGCGCCTTGCGCTCCTCGACCAGGCGAATCTTCTCGTCGGTCTTGGACGCGCTCGCGAGCAGCTGTTCGATCTGCTGCTTGAGGGCCACGACCTCGCCGCGCTGGGCCAGCACCTGTTCGAGGTCGGCCTTGGTGCTCGCCGCCACGTCGCGCACGGCTTCGGCCTGCGACTTGATGGCGCTCACGACCTGTTCACGCTTGGCGACGGCCCGGATCTGCTGTTCGACGCCCGCCGAGGCCTCCTTGAGGGTGTCGACCCTCGCCTCGAACGCCGCGATGTTCTTCTCGGCGCTCACGAGATGCAGGCGCCGGCCCTCGAACTGCTCGTGCAGGGCCTCGACGCGCTTGATCTGTTCGTCGGCGGTGTCGATGGCCGCGGCGACGTCGCGCTGGCGCGACTGCACCTGGCCGAGTTCGGCCGCGATCTCTTCCTTCACGGTCGAGGCCCGCTTCACCTCGTCCATCAGGCCACGCACCTCGCGGCCGCGGGCGGCGACATCGGCCGCGAGCGACCGGCCGTCTTCGAGCATCACCGCCAGGCGCTTTTCCTGCTCGCCCACGGCGGCGGCGCCGGTCTGCGCCTGCGTCACGGCGTCGGCCACCTTCGCGATGCGGCGTTCGAGGCCGGTGACCTGCCGCGTGAGCGGCGTCAGCTGGCCCTGGGTGGCCGTCACGGCCGTGAGCTTCTGCTGGACGTCGGCCACGAGGCCCACCAGACCATCGGCCGTGGACTTCACCTGATCCAGTTCGTTCTTGCGCGCCAGCTGCGCCTCGAGCTGCCGTTCGGTCTTGAGGGCGAGATTGGCGAGATCGTTGACGCGGTTGTGCACCATGTCCACGAACTCGGCGCGCGCCGTGAACCGCGAGAGCTGCTGGTCGAGGGCCGCCGAATCTTCGCTGAGACGCGCGGCCTTGATGGTGGCCGCGTCGATCTCGGCGAACTTCGCCATCACGGCGTCGAGCTTGCGGTCGATGCCGGGCACTTCCACCTGGAACATCGCCAGCTTGGCCGCGGCCGCTTCCATCGCCGTGCGGTCGCCGGTCAGCGAGTCGCGGGTCTTCGCCAGGTCCACGCCGAGCTTCGAGAGTTCATGGAACTCGTTGCGCAGCACTTCGACGTCCTGGCGCACGCGCGCCAGCGTCTCCATCTGGGCCGTCGTCCGCTTCGAGAGGTCTTCGACGTTGTCGAGCCGGCTGCCGAGGGCCTTGAGGCCCTCGTGCCTGCGGCCGAGGTCGTCCGACTGCGTGCCGAGGTCGTCGATGCGGGCCGCGAGCGTGTCGAGGCGCTGGCCCAGGGCCGCGATGGTGCGTTCCTTCGCCGCGGCGCCGTCGAGCCGCGTTTCGACCTCGCCGATTCCGGTGTGGAGCGACGCCAGGCGCTGGTTGAGGGCATCGGCCTCCTTGCGCGCCAGGTCGATCCGCTCGAGATAGCTGCGGGCGAAGTCGTTGAACTCCTTGCTGTCGCGCTGCGCCCGGGCGATGTCGCGCGAGAGTTCGTCCTTCGTGCGGGCGCCGCTTTCGAGTTCGGCGCTGGTGTCGGCCGAGAGCTTCTCGAGGCGCTCGATCAGGTCTTCGGCCTTGGTGATCTGCTTGGCGCCGTCGGCGAGCCGGGCGATCTGGCCATCCATGGCCCACACCATCTCGTTCAGGCGGTTGCTCTCGACGATGGCGCGTTCGACCACGCCGCGCTGGCCCTCGAGGGCCTTCACCTTGAGCGACACGTGTTCCGACAGGCTGTTCAGAGCGCCCAGGCGCTCTTCGGTGGACTTGCTCAGCTCGTCGAGCGCGGTCAGCGCGCCGATCTTCTTCTCGATCTCGGTGACCGCGGTCATCACCGTGTCGGCGTATTCGCGTTCTTCGCGCGCGGCGGCGCGCAGGCGGTCGTATTCGCTGCGCAGGTCGGGCGTGAGGGCGCGGAGGCTGTCGACCTCGGTGCGCAGACGCGTGACCTCGCTCGTCGCCGCGGTGGCGTGCTGCTGCGACTCGCGGAGGGCGGTGCGCACTTCGTCGACCTGGCTGCGTTCCTTCCGCAGCGCCTCGATGGCGGCGCGATTGTCGGCGGCCTCGGTTTCGAGCCGCTGCAGCGACTCGCGCAGGCGCTGCATGTCGCCGTCGGGCGCGAGCAGCCGGCTGACGCTGGTCTCGACGGTATCGGCCTGCTTCGTGACGGCCTCGATGCGCGGACCCACGGCGTCGAAGGTGTTGACGCGCGAGATGAGGACATTGACCAGCTCGTCGAGGTCGTCGAGGCGGCCGCCGGCGGCGACGGCGCGTTTCTCCACGCGCTCGAGCGACTTGGCCGTCTGCATCAGGCCGGAACTGCGCGACTCGACCTGGTTGAGGGCCGCTTCGAGCATGGTCTTGTTCTCGCGAGCGAACTTGACCAGCTTGATGAGTTCCGCCGAGGCCGCTTTCACGGTCTCGACGTCTGCGCCCCGCGTCAATGTTTTCAGCGTTTCGAACATCGTGTCCCCACCTGCGTCCCGCTGCCCCCGGTGACATGCGCGGTTCAACAGCGCTTTCCCGCCCGGCTGCGTCCACGGCTCAGGCAGCACGACGCATGCCAGCCAGCCGCCACCCGTCGATGGAGAGCGCCGGCGCACGCCCGCGGGGGCAGGCCAGCCGGCCACGTCACGCCAGACCGGGCGGCGACGTGCAGGCCCGTGCCACCACCGCGGGCGGGCCGGCACAGGCGTAGGGGGGCTGGTAGATTAGCCGCGTGCGCACGACCCGCGAATACCTCGACACCTGGCTGTCGGCCGGCCGACTCTCCCCCGCCCGGCACGACGCGATCGCGGCGATCGTGTCGCGGCACCGGATCTCGCTGTTCGTCGAGCTCAATGCCCTGCTGTATCTCGGCGTGCTCGCCTTCGCCGGCGGGCTGGCCTGGACGGCGCGGACCTACTCGGACCAATGGGGCGATCTGGCGATCCTCGTGCCGGCCACCACCCTCGTGGCGGGGTGCTTCGCGTGGGCCTTCGCGAAGGCGCTGCCCTATTCCAGCGAACGGGTCGGGTCACCGTCGCTCGTCTTCGACTACGTCCTGTATCTGGGCTGTCTCGTGCTGGGTGTCGAGTTCGGCTACGCGGAGTATCGCTTCGAGTTCCTCCGGGATCAGTGGGACTACTACCTGCTGGCCTCGGCGATCGTCTACTTCGCCGCCGCCTACCGGTTCGACAACCGCTTCGTGCTGTCGCTCGGCATCGCGACCCTGGGAGGCTGGTTCGGCGTGCGGTTCACGCGCCTCCACTGGTTCGGCGATGACTCGGCGCGTCTCATGGCGCTGATGTACGGGATGGCCGTGGCCGGGATCGCAATGGCCACCTGGCAGCTCCGCATCAAGCGGCACTTCCTCGACGCCTACCTGCAGGTGGCAGCTCTCGTCGTGCTCTCGACGTTGACCTGGAGCGTGCTCGAGAGCGACGGTCTGTCGCCGTGGCTGCTCGGCGCCGTGGCCGCGGCGGCGCTCTGCATCGCCGGCGGCGTGCACTTCCGCCGCTTCAGTTTTGTGGTCTACGGCGCGTTTGCCGGCTACGTCAGCCTCAGCCGCGAGTTGCTGCGCCACTCGGCCGGCGTCGAAACGGCGTTTCTCTACATCGTCGTGTCCGCGGGCCTGATGGTCGTGGGCCTGGTCACGTTGGCGCGCCGGATGGAGCGCCGGTCATGAGGCACTACGCCGTCGAGGACGAAGTGCGCCTCGCACTCGGGCGCGACCTGCACGACTGGCGCAGCGCCGGACTGCTCACGCCCGAGGAAGAGGCGGATCTGCGGGGCGACGTCGCGACCGACCTGCGCCGCGCCGGCATCATGCTGCGCCTCGGGCTGGCGGCGTTCACGGCGATTGCAGGTGCGGCCGCCGTGGGCCTGGTCTTCCTCGTGACCGACATGCGATCCGAAGTGGCGGTGTCGATCACGGCGGCGGTGCTCGGTGCCGCCGCCTTCGGCGCGGCCACGGCGTTCGTGCGCCGCTTCAGGCTGTACCGCTACGGCGTGGAGGAGGCGCTGGCCCTCGGCGCGGTGGGGCTCTGGGGGTTCAGCGCCGGCCTGCTGGCGGCCGAGACCTTCAAGACCAACTCCGGCGGCGATGCCTGGTTCTTCGCGATGACCGCGGTGGCGGCCGGGAGCGCGGCGGCGTACCGGCGCTTCGGCTTCCAGTACGCCGCCGTGGGCGCGGTGTACGCGACGGCGCTTCTGCCGATGGCGTCGGGTTCGGTGGATGTCGAGTTCAAGCGCATCTTCGCCGCGCTCGTCTGCGCCGGGGCGTACGTGTACGCGAGCGGAGCGCGGCGGCTGGCGGATAACGACGTAACGCGGTCTGACGCGGAGACGGTGCGGGCGGCGGCCGCGGCTGGCGCCTACCTCGCGCTGAACAGCGTGATCCTGATCGAGCCGTTCGGACACACCGTGGACGCCTGGTACCGCTGGACCAGCTGGGTGGTCACGTGGCTGCTGCCCTTCGGCATCGGACGCGCGGCCCTGATGGACCGCGATCCGCTGCTGCTGCGCGTGGCCCTGGTGGCAGGGTTGGCGTCGCTGCTCACGAACAAGACATATCTCGGGTGGCCGCGTCAGCCGTGGGATCCGATGCTGCTCGGGGTCGTGCTCGTGGGCGCCGCGCTCGTGCTGCGTCGATGGCTGTCGAGCGGTGCGGACGGCGAGCGCGGTGGCTTCACCGCGCGCCAGCTCGTGCAGCGCGAAAGCGCCACGATCCAGCTTGCGAGCCTCGCCTCGGTGGCGGTGCAGCCCGCCCAGGCGCGACAGGTGACGGCGCCCGAGGATCCGGCGTTCTCCGGCGGCCGGTCGGGCGGGGCCGGCGCGGGCACCGAGTTCTGAGCCGCTACTTTCTCAGTTTGAACGTGACGTTGTGCGGACCGCAGGGCGAGCCGATGTCGACGGTGGCCTCGCCTTCGACGCCGCGGAAGGCCCCGGTGCCGCCCGTGACTGCGCCCACGCTGACGATCCCGGGCACGTTGAAGAGGAGGCCTTCGGTGGTGATGGTGCCGTTGCGGAACCGGCTCACCGTGGTGCAGCCGAACGAGCCGACGGTTGCATCGATGAGGTTGCAGCGGCCCGAGGCGTCACCGACCTTCGTGGTGCCGTCGGCGGCCAGCAGGTCGTCGACCCACACGTAGATGTCGCCGGTGCTCGGCCCGAGCGGCGGCAGGTCCACGAAACTGTTGACGGCCGTGCAGACGCTCGTGAGCTTGATGAGCCGGTGGTCGTCGGCCATCGCTTCGCGCGGGCCAAGGGCGAGAGCGGCGACGGCGACAAGGGTCGTGCGAACGGTCGAGGTCATGTGGGAACTCGCGGGGAATGCCGGACGCAGTGGCGGCGCGGGGCCATTGTGGCGGCGGCGAAGACCAAAGTCTAGCTGGCGCCCCGCCGTCACGGCCAGCCGCGGCACGGGCAAGGGCGCGGGGCGGCGTGGCCATGGCGCGGCGATTCCAGCCGATGACGCGCGCCGCGCGGCCCGAACGACGAAGGGCCGAGCCTCCCAGGCGGAGACTCGGCCCTTCGCGCGATTACCTGCGCGCTCGCTGACCGGTGGTCAGCGCGAGCAGCTCACGATGGCGCCCTGCTGCGCGCCGGTGAGTTCACCCGCGAAGCGCAGCACCGTCGTCGTGAGCGCGATGCAGGCGGGGTAGAGGCGACCGGGCACGTTCCTGCACGCGTTCAGCACGTCCGAGGTGGTGCACCCGCTCGGATAGACCTCGTTCGGCACGAACGAATCGCAGCTGTTCAGCACCACGGTCGGCGCGGTGTTCGACTGCAGACAGGCGTCCACGCCGTCGTGCACGCCGTCGCGATCGGTGAACCACCCGAGGTCCGTCAGCAGCGGCAGCGTGAGGTCGAACGGCGGCGTCACCGACGACGTGAGATCGGGATTGATCGACGGCTCCATCAGCAGGTTCGGCGAAGCCACCGATTCGAAGTGCGAGATCGACGAGCCCGGCGACACCGGATTGAGCGCCGCCAGCATCACCTGCCGCCGCACGCGGTCCGTGCCGGCGACGACCGACGTGTCGAGCAGCAGGCGGGCGCGCACCGCTTCTCCGGCGGTGAGCCGCGCACGAATCGCCGTCGCGTCGGCGAGGCTGATGCGGCCAGAGGGAATCGTGATGGCCGGGTCGGAACCGCCGAGGCCTGGCGGCGGAAGCGCGACCACGTTGTCGCCGACGAGCACGGCCCGCGCGCCGGCGGCCTGCGCGTTGGTCACCTTCACGACGAAGCCGCAGGTGCCGCGATCGAGCAGCGCGATGCGTCCGCGCACGTCGTTCAGGATCTGGCTGCAGCCGTCGGTGGCGCTCGGTCCGGCGGCGTCGGCGGCGTCGAGCGCCGCCACCACGTCACCGGTCGTGCCGGTGGCGGTCAGCGACGGCCCGAAGGAGGCCGTGCCCAGCATCGTCGTGACCGTCGTGGCGCCGGCGGTGAGTCGCAGCGCGGGTTCGCCGCGTTCGAGCACCTTGTTCTGCGCCAGCTTGACGTGCAGCCCGCTCCACGACACCCGCCGCACGTTGATGGCCGACGCCGCGCGTTCAGCGTCGGTCATCGTGTTCCACGTCTTGCCCGTGGTCACGTCCATCGTGTACTGCGAGTAGATGTCGCCGAAGGGTTCGGTGGCGCCCGCGGGCAGCGGCATCGCGCCGGTGGTTTCGGTCACGGCGTTGGCGAAGTTCAGGCCGTGGCCGAGTTCGTGGAGGACAACGGCCAGCAGGTCGGAGGTGCCTGGCGGATCGTTGTTGTCGAAGCCGAGATAGAAGGCGAAGTCGCTCGAGAAGTTCGCCTGGATGTCGTAGGTGGTGGGACTGAGATCGCCGCCGGTCAGTTTGTCGGCCAGCGAATCGAAGTACCACGTGTTCGGCAGTTCCGCGCCGGGGAAGTTCGACCAGATGAATCGCGGCCCCGCCGAGCCGAGCACGTTCGGCCCGAGCGAGGTGAACTGCGCCGCCACGTAGATGTCCTGCGTGGGCTTGAGCACCTGCGTCCAGATGGCCGCTGCCTGCAGGAAGACGTAGATGCGCTGCTCTCCCACCGTCACGCCGGGGTTGCCGCCCACCGGCGCCGCCGGCGTGGGATCGGCAAATCCCGTTCCGGGCGCGGCGAAGAAGTCGACGAGGATACTGCCGGCCTGCGCGATGCGAGGCATTAGCAGGCACACGAGCGCGGCTGCGAGCACACGTTGACGCGCCATGACTACTTCACCTCCGGCGCGGGCGCGGACTTCGGCGCCACGACGATCGGCGCCGCGAGATGCGACGGCACGCGCAGCCGCTGCATGCCGGGGGTGCGGCCGGGCGTCCACTGCGGCAGCGTGACCGCCGTGTGATCGTGAGACTCGCTGACGCAGGTGAGATCGACGCCGCCGTCGGGCCGCCGGTTGGCCAGCATCACGTTCTGGAACCGTCCCTGGAGGTCGAGGCCGATGGTGCCGTCGCTGCGGTGCTCGAACGTGAGGCCCTCGATCGAACGATTGGTGAAGGCGTCGAGATTCCGGATGCCGGGCAGATCCGCCGGCGTGAGCGGCGTGTCGATTCCGGTGGCCGGCACCTGTTGTGGCCGCCGCGGCCCGGGCCCCTGCTGCGCGCTTGCCGTCGACGCCGCGAGCAGAAGCGCGGCACCAACCAGAATGCCAGTCACGGCACGAATGGACGTCGTCATGCGTCACCCCCCAATACGGCGGGATGGTAGTCGAAGGCCGGACCGGCCCTGCACACAATTCGGGAGCGTGACGTCAGGAAGCGGCGAGCGACCGCCACAACACGTAGCCGTTGACCACGAGCAGGATCAGGGCGGGTGCAGTCTCGGCGAGCCGGTCGCCGAGGCTCACGCGCATCACGACGACGCCCAGCATCAGCAGGGCGACGCCGCCCGCCGACACCCACAACGCCGGCGGCCACCTGAGCCCGACGAGCAGGCCCACACCCGCCAGCACTTCGAGGACGCCGGTGAGCACGCGGACACGTTCGAGGCCGAAGCGCGCGAACTCGGCCGCCATCGACGCCGACGTCAGGCACAACACGCCGTAGGCCACGAACGCCACACCCGAGCCGGCGGCCAGCACGCTGGCCGCGGTCACTGACCGAGGAGTCCGGTGTGCACGCTGGCGACGAAGACCGACAGCACGAGCAGCGCCAGCGAGGGCAGGAACTTGTGCCAGGGGTTTGCGACACTCAGGTGCGCCCCCTGCGCGCCAATCATCAGCACGGCCATCACGACGGCGGGCGCCGCGACCGGCACGGGGTACCAGACGCCGGCCACGAGCAGCGTCGCCAGCGCGATCTTGGTCGCGCCGACCATCGTGCGCACCAGATCGGGGAGCCCGAACTGGCGGAATTCCTTCACGATGTTGTCGAAGCGGAAGATCCAGACGATGCCGATCGACAGCGCGATGACGATCTGGGCGGCGGCCGCGTAGTCCTGCATGGGAGTCACGTTCCTTTGACTCCCGGGCGGGGGGATCGGTGGCAGGGGCCGCCCGGCTCACGCCGTGGCGGCGCCGTGGAAGGCCTCGCGGGCCGCGTAGGCGCCAAGGCCGATGCCCTGCGCGAGTTGCGCCAGGTCCACCATGCTGTGCGTGAGCAGCACGCAGACGGATCCGTCCGCCGGGTCGGCCTGCCACCAGCCCCCGAAGCCGCCGGGCCAGCCCACGGTGCCGGCGTGGCCGCGGCAGAGGGTGGCGGCTGCGCTCGCCGCATCGACGACCACCGCCACGCCAAGGCCGAAGCCGTGGCCGGTGCCGAAGAGCGGCATGCCGAACATCGTCGCGGCGCGGCGCTGCCCGGCACTCAGGTGGTCGCGGCCCATCAGCGCGACGGTGTCGGCCGCGAGGACGCGCACGCCGTCCACGGTGCCGCCCTCGACGAACAGGCGCGCGAAGGCGAGGTAGTCGTCCACCGTGGACCACAGACCCTGGCCGCCTGATTCGAAGGTCCAGTCGGCGGGGCGCTCGTGCAGGAACGATCCGCCCGGGCCATCGCGTCGCGTCGCCGGACGCCCCGCGTCGTCGAAGCCGCAGCCCGCCGCCTGCCGATCGCGCTGGCTGGCCGGCACGGTGAAGCCGGTGTCGCGCATGCCGAGCGGACCGAACACGCGCGCCTGGAGCACCTCGCCGAGTGTCGTGCCCTCCATGCGCGCGAGCAGCACGCCGAGCAGATCGGTGCCGTGCCCGTAGTGGAACGCAGCGCCCGGCTGGGCGATGAGCGGCAGCGAGGCGAGCGCCGCCACCCACGCGTCGGGGGCGAGCGGTGAGTCGATGTCGCCGCCGAGCCGCGTGGCATAGGCGTCGGCGAGGGCGCCGGGCCAGAAGTCGCCGTAGGTCAGGCCGGCGCGGTGCGTGAGCAGGTCGCCGAACGTGATCGGCCGGGCCGCCGGCTCCGTGTCGTCGAGGGCGCCGGCGGGCGACCGCATCACCCGCATGGCCGCGAACTCCGGCGCCCAGCGGGTGATCGGGTCGTCGAGCGCGAAGTGGCCCGCTTCGAGAAGGGTGAGCGCAGCCACCGAGGTGACCGGCTTCGACATCGAGGCGATGCGAAAGAGGGTGTCGCGCCGCACGGGGCGGGCGTCGTCGAGGTCGCGGACGCCGGCGCTGGCCGCGTGGACGATACGTCCGCGGCGCCAGACGAGCGTGGCGGCGCCGGCCAGATGGCCCTGGTCGATGAACGGCTGAATGGCATCGACCACGGCGGGAAGAACAGGTGTGTCAGACATTCTCAAAATATTGGCGATCTATAAAATAAGATCAATATAAAATAACTCCCATGGACGAAGAGGCCGCCACCCCATCCGGCCGGAGGGCTCCCAAGGGCGACAAACGCCAGCGCACGCGGGCCGCACTGCTGGAGGCGGCCCGTGAACTCGTGCGTGAACGGGGCTACGAGGGCACGACGCTGCGGGATGTCGCCGAACGGGCCGGCATGACGAGCGGCGCGATCTACGGCAACTTCAAGAACCGCGACGACCTGTTCCTGGCGCTCGGGCTCACCTACTGGCCGCCGATCGTGCCGCGCTACCGGCCCGACGCCACCTTCGCGGAGAAGATGCGCGCCCTGGCAGAGGCCACGCTGGCCGCCATTCCGGCACGGCGGCAGGTGGCGGGCGGCCGCCTCACGGGCATGGCGTACGCGCTCGGCCACGAGGCGATGCGCGCGAAGGTGCAGGAGGTGACGGCGGCGAGTTACGAGATGGGCGCCGAGTGGCTGCGCTCGATCGCGACCGACGCCGACCTGCCGATGCCCGCCGGGCAGCTCGTCTGCGTGATCCACGTGCTCACCGAGGGCCTCGTGTTCCAGCGGCTGCTGACGCCCGACCTCGTGCCCGACGAGGTGTTCTACGCGGCGTTCGCCGCGCTGGCACAGGCGCCGCCGTCAGCGCGCCGGTGACGATCGCTCGAGGAACCCGAGCATGCCGCCGGCCGTGAGCGGCGCGCCGCGGTCCACCACGCGGCCGTCGCCGGCGAGCACGAGCACCGTGGGGATGCCCTCGACGCCGTAGCGCGCCGTCGTGGCCCCATCGCGATCGGTGTCGATGAGCACGGGCACGAAGCGGTCGGCCACGGCGCGCGCGACGCGCGGGTCGGGCCACACGTCGTGTTTCATCGCCAGACACGGCGGACACCAGTCGGCGGTGAAGTCCACCACCACCAGCTTGCCGTCACGGCCCGCCTCGGCGAGCGCCGCATCCACATCCGTGCGCCACTGAATCGTGGTCGCCGGCGCCACGGCGTCGGTGGCCTTGTAGTAATAACCCTTGATGACCGGCCACCGCATCCAGACGAGCACGAGCATCGCGACGATCCAGAGCGGCGTCTCGTAGCGCGCGAGCCACAGGCGCCATCGCGGTCGTGCGGCAGGCGGCGCGGGAGCGGGGGGTGCCGGGGTGTCTGACATGGGCGTCGGCCGCGGGGCCGGAGCGACGGCGCCGGCCGCGGCGTCTACGTTCAGTATAGGCGCCGCCCCCATATGATGGTGCGGCCCCCTTGCGGACCCACGGCTGCATGCCTTCTCTGACTCGCACGCTCGCCACGGGCGCCCTCGTCGCCGCGATCGCGTGGTCCACGGCGTGTGGCGGCGATGCACCGGCCGCGGTCGCGCCGCCGCCGGCCGCGGCCGACATCGAGTGGCGCGAGATCGGGTCGTGGTCGGGCCGATCGGGCCGGCAGACCGAGTCGTTCGAGGTGTCGCTGACCGCGCTGCGGCTGCGCTGGAAGACGACGCGCGAGACCGCGCCCGGCGCCGGACGGTTCACGGTCACGCTGCACAGCGCGGTCTCGGGGCGGCCCATCCAGACGCTCGTGGAGGCACGCGGCGTCGGCGCCGACACGGTGAACGTCGCGGACGAGCCTCGCTGGTCACACTTCGTGGTCGACGCGGCCGACGTGGACTGGGAGATGACGCTCGAGCAGGGCTACGTCCGCGAGCGGCGGTGAAGCGGCGAGGCCCTCGAGGCGCCTGATGAAGTGACGCGCCGGGGGCGAGGCGCGAGCCCCGCCCCCGTGTCCACGCAGCTAGCGGAAGAGGCGCCAGACCTTGCCGAGGCGCGTGAAGATGGTCTCGCCGGACGACCCGTCCACGCCATCGTTGTCGGTCACGACGAACAGCGTCCCATCGGGCCGCACGCCCACACCCTCCGGCTTGTCGGTGATCCAGCCGTTGGTCGCGAGCAGCGCCGGCCGCAGGTCGACGATCTCCTTCTCGTCCCGCGTGTACTGGTTGTCGGCGCCGGGCGACAGCGGCAGCCGCACCAGCGTCTTGTAGCCGTTGCCCGTCTCCGCGCCCGCCGGCGAGTCGAAGCTGCCGGTGAGATTGTCGCGTTCGATGAGGATCCAGCCTTCCCGCGTGTAGGTGATCTCCGACAGGCCGATCCAGGCGGCGTCCACCGGTTTCGCCTGGAACTGATACGCCACCGACGTCCACGCCGCGTCGTTGTTCGCCACCGACGGATCGAACACCCAGATGCGGGTCTGCCCGGGCTCGGCAATCGAGCCGCCGTCGATCGGGTCGTCGTCGAGCGCGTCGCACGCAGGCGTGGTCGCATAGTTCCAGCCGCGCTGCTGCGCCGCGTAGATGAGATACCCGCCGCCCTGCTTCGGCGCGATGTCGAGCCCTTCGAAGCCGGAGCCGTGACTGCCGGTGGCACGCGTCGAGGCCGGAGACTTGGCGCGTTCCGCGGCGCGGCAGGCCAGCACCGCCGACGGCAGGCCCACGGTGCGCAACACGGCGCCGGTGGCCGGATCCACCTGGATCAGCCGGTTGGGACGCGTGTCGTCGGCGTTGCCTTCGCTCGCCAGCCACAGATCGCCGTTCGGCGCGTAGCTGAGGCCTTCGGGGTCGTAGCAGCCGGCGGCCGTCGTGCACGGGGCGCCCACGGTGAGCGCGCGGGTCAGCACGGCGGGTGACACGGTGGTGTCGATGTTGAAGACCGTCGTCGGCGTGTAAAACGAGTCCGACACGGCCTGCAGACGCCCCGGATGTCCGGGTACTTCGGTGAGGCCAGACAGCGCGCCCCACGGAATCGGCGTGGGTGACGCCTCGCCAAGCTCCTCGTCGGCCGAGTAGATCGACGGATAGAACGGGCCGTCGTCAGCGAGCTTGTAGATCTGCACCGTCGAGCGCACGCCGAGGGGCGGCGTGTCGTTCTCGCCGGACGCCACGAAGAGGTTGCGGCCGGCGACGGCGAGCAGCCCTTCGGGCGCGAGCGGGCCCGGCAGGAACTGCGAGAACCGCGGACGGCCATCGTTGTCCACCAGATAGACCGCCACGAAGCTGCCCCGCTCGGAGCCCACGAACAGCACGTCGTTGCGCCCGTACTTCGCATACAGGATGGCTTCGGGCTCGCTGCCCTTGGCGTTCGAACGCCGATCGGGATAGTGCCCGAAGCGCGCGGCGAGGTGTTCGAACTCGTTGCCGCTGTCGTAGAAGACCGACCCGTCGAGATTGAAAATCGTGAAGCCGCGGCTGCCGCCGTCGTAGTCACCTTCGTTGGCGGTGGCGATGCGCTCACCCAGCCACGTCACGGCGTCCGGCTCGCGGAGACGCCCGGGCTGCGAGTTCACGAGGGCGATGGTGTTTGGCACGCCCGTTCCGGCGCGCACGGCGTCGATCTGCGTGAGGTCCACGGCACCAGCCGGGAAATGGTTCACGACGGCCTTGTGCCGCAGGTCGATCACCACGATGTGGTTGTTCTCCTGCAGCGTGACCACGGCCTGGTTCTTCCGGTTGATGTCGACGAACTCCGGTTCCGGGTCATTCGGGAAGCGGTTTGCGTAGCCGATGAGCGAGACGTCCGTGCGGCTCCACGCGGCGGGCGGACCTGCCGTCTCGATGACGGCCAGGTAGCCGGCCGGATTGCCGAGCGGATCCTGCGGCATGCCGCCGAGGCGGCCGCCGCCGGCCGTGCAGGCCGACTCGCTGACGGTCTGATCGTTGGCGGTGCCGCCGACGCAGAGCGTCTCATCGCGTTCGTTTTCGACGACCACGGCGATGTAGCGCCCGTCAGGGCTCACCTTCACCGAATCCGGCTGGCCGCCGAGGTCAATCGTCGCCACCCTGCCACGCGTCGTGAGGTCGAGCACCTGCAGCTCGCCACTTGGGTGCTTCTTCGACACGCTGGAATCCACGGCGACCAGTACATAGCGGTCGCGCCAGACAGTGACGGAGGTCGGCGAGTAGGCCGGAGCGGCGGCCGGATCCGGGTCCACCGCAACGGTGCCGGCGGCCACGGGCCGTGCCGGATTGGTGATGTCGATGAAACCGATCGCACCTTCCGCGTCGGTGTAGATGAGCGTCCGGCCGTCCGGTGTGGCGGTGACGATTTCCGATACGGTGGTGCGGTCGAGCCCGGCGTTGCGGAAGTTGGCGAAGGTGCCCACACGCTTGAATCGCCATTCGGGGCGCCGCCCCTTCCCGTCACGGTCGTGGTCATCGCGATCGTCGTCGCGATCACGGTCGTCGCGGTCGCGGTCGTCGTCACGATCGATGGCGCGCGACTGCGCGCGGTCGCTGGCGTGCGAGACGGGGGTCACGGCGGCCGCCAGCACGAGCGCGCAGCCGAGTCCGAGCATGGTTCGTTTCATCGGTTCCAGTCCTCCAGACAGAGGGCCACGCTACAGGGGGCATGTATCGACGATGTGGCGGCGACGTATCCGCCGTGCGTCATTCCACGAAGTCCGATCCCGGCCAGACTCTTTCTTGCGGAAGTCCGACCGGGGCCAGCGAATCGCCGCGCGGACACGGAGGTGAAAACGATGGGCGGAGTCGGGAGCGGAGGCTAGGATCGCGACATGGCGAACGTGCGATCCGAAGTGCGGCTGCAGTCGAGCGTGGCCGATCTGCGACGCCTGCTGGCGCGACACCGGCTCCTCGACGGTCTTGCCGCCCGCCAGGAAGGCCCGAAGCGAGGCCTGCTCGAAGACCTGCAGCATCGGCAGAACGCCGCCGAACTGCAGCGGTATGTGCGCGCCATGCATGCCGCCGATGTGGCCTATGCACTCGAGGTCCTGCCGCTCGACGAGCGCCGCAACGTCTGGGAACAGGTCACCGACGAACAGGCGGCACAGGTGTTCGTCGAGGTGGATGCGGTCGTGCGTGAGTCGCTGGTCGATCTGACGGCGCACGACACGCTTGTGCGAATGCTCACGTCGCTCGACCCGGAAGACCTGGCCTACGTCTCAGACGCCATCCCGGCCGACGTACTGGCCCGGGCGTCGGCGGCTTTTGCCTCGGCCGACCGCACGGTATTCGAAGACAGCCGCCTGTATCAGGACGACTCGGTCGGCTTCTTCATGACGCGCGAGTGGGTGGCGGTGCCCGAGACCCACACCGTGGAACACGCCATCCGCGATCTGCGGGTGCGGGGCGAACTGCCGCCGCAGACCGACCGCCTCTTCGTCGTGGACGCGCGCCATGCGCTCGTCGGGAGCGTGCCGCTCCAGGCCCTGCTGGTCCAGGCGCCCGAGGCGACGATCCTCGAGGCAATGGTGCGGGACACCCCCACGTTCGGGCCGCTCGACGCCGCCGCCGACGCCGTCAAGGCGTTCGAGCGCTACGATCTCGTGTCAGCACCGGTCGTCGACGAGCGCGGCAAGATCGTCGGGCGGCTCACGGTTGATGCGGCAATGGACGTGATGCGCGGCCAGGCGGACCTGCAGGCGCTGCGCACGGCCGGTCTGCGCGAGGACGAAGATCTGTTCGCGGCGCCGCTGGCCAGCGCGCGCAACCGCTGGCCGTGGCTCGGGATCAATCTGGTCACGGCCTTCATCGCCTCGCGCGTCATCGGCCAGTTCGAGTCCACGATCGGCAGCCTGGCGCCGCTCGCCGCGCTCATGCCGATCGTGGCGAGCATCGGCGGCAACACCGGCAACCAGACGATGGCGATCGTGATTCGGGCGCTGGCCGGCGACCGCGTGCAGCACGCCGAGGCGGCGCGGCTGATGCGGAAGGAACTGGCGGTGAGCCTGCTGAACGGCACCGTCTGGGGCGCCATCGTCGGGCTCTTCGCGTTCGTGTTCTACGCCAGCGCCGGCCTGGGTCTCGTGATGAGCAGCGCCGTCGTCCTCAACCTCGTGGTCGCCGCGGTCACCGGGGTGGCAGTGCCGTTGCTGCTGCACGGCGCCGGCCGCGATCCGGCGCAGGGGTCGAGCGTGCTGCTCACCTTCGTGACCGACGCGATGGGGTTCTTCCTGTTCCTCGGACTGGCGAGCGTGTTCCTGGTCTAGGCGCCGCGCGGAGGACGTTCGTCGCCCTCCGCGCGTCCATTCGTGGCGCGGCCGCTACCGGCAGTCGTCGTCGCCGTGGTGCTTCCTGTCGCGCCGGTCGTCGTCGTCGTCCGCGTCGCAGGACTCCACGCGCAACCAGCGGAGCGGCGTCGTCGAGCGCAGCGTGATGATCTCGGTGCCGTCGGGCACGCCAGGCACGCGGCCGTTGCCGCCGGGATAGTTGTTGTCGAGGCCCACGAGCAGCGTGAACGCGTCCACGGGCGTCACCGATTCGACCGACTGCAGCGGGAAGGTGAAGCGGTCGCTGCGAATCTCCGGCAGCGGCCCGCCGATGTCCCTCGGATCGGCGATGTCGAGCAGGTCCACGAGCAGCCGCTTCTTCAGGAGTCCGGTGACCTCGTCGACCGTGTCGAGGTCGAACAGGTACAGCTTCTTCTGGCGCGGCGGGTTCGCGCCGCTCGGCGGCCCCTGGAAGTCATCGCGCTCGATCATGATGTAGCGGTTCCCCGCGAGGTGGGTGAGATCGCCGGTCACGAAGATGTTCGTGGTGTTGGCGGTACCGCCCGTGATGGCATCGGAGCTGTCTTTCGCATAGCGGAACGACCGCCCGGTGTAGCGCTCGGCGCGCGTGTCGAACTCGTAGACCTCGAGGATCCGCTTGTCCGCTTCCGTCGCAATCGACGCTTCGGTCGTGACATACAGGCGGCGGCCATTGCCACTGCGGGCCATGGCTTCGAACCCGCGCGAGCTGGGCAGATTGGCGGCACCGAGAATGGCGTTCTGCGGGTTCTGCGGCGCGCGCAGCACCGGGTGGCGCACCGGCGCGCTCATCAGCCGTCCGCGCGCGTCGAAGTGCAGCAGGTACGGCCCGAACTCTTCACCCACCCAGAACGTGCCGTCGTCCATCCGGGCGATCGACTCCACGTCGAAGTCGGCGCCCGTCAGCAGCCGGCCGTGTTGAATCGCGGGGTCGACCGGAATCTGCACGCCCGTGGGGTAGTAGAAGAGACGGCTGTAGACCGGCCCGTCAGTGATGTACGACGCATTGAGCAGGCCGTACGGATCGCTGAACGGCATGAACCTCCGCACGCGCACGGGCCCGCGCGACGTCGTGCCATCGCCTCGGGACTTGAAGGCGGGCTCGACGGTGTACACGCCGATCACGAAGTCGGCGCTGTTGCCCTGCGCCCCGAAGCCGTTGTCGGGCAGCGCGAAGAATGTGCCCGGCCGCGGACCGGGGATCATGCCTGAGAAGCCAGGGATCGGCTGGCCCTCGTAGGGCGGCGTGACGCCGTTGGCGGGGCCGGCGAACTGGCCGGACGTCGGGCCGGGATGGCGATACGTGGACGGAATCTCGGCCCAGCCACTCAGTCGGAAGGTGTCCGCCGGCGAGGCGACGGTACTGGCAGCGGCAAGAGTCAAGGTGACGGCGAGCACACCGTGGAAGGCACGACGCATGGGTACGGTCTCCTGAAGAGGCTGGCGGGATGCGCCAGGCTGCGGCAGCGTACGGCGGCGACGTGAAGTGGGGGCGACAACGCCCACACGACACTGCAACACCTGGGGGCCGACGGGCGCCGCGGGCAGGATCGCTACGGCGTCGTCGGGCGAGCCCGCAGCGCGCGGGCCAACCGGCGGAGCAGATCGTGCTCGAGCGTGGCCGCATCGCTCCGCCGGACCTGCACGAGCAGCGTGCGCGGGCCGCGACGGTCTTCCGGGCCGAGCGGCATCACGGTCAGCAGCACCTCGGCGTATTCGGAGTCGGGCGCCGTGTGCGTCACGCCGTCCACGCCGACGCGATCGGCGCAATAACTCGCGACCACGGCGCGACTGAGGCGGGAGATCTCCGACAGGGTCAACGGCATGGGCGGACGCGCAGCCTACCATCGCGGTGTAACGACGGCTGCCGGCGCCGATCCGGCCCACCGCCGGCCCCAGGAACTTCTGCGCACCGTCATCATGTGGCAGGCGACGGCCGACGACTCGTGCGAGTCTGTGCCTGGAGGTCCCATGCGCCGAACCGTCGCCGCACTGAGTGTCACGGTCATCACCCTCGCTGCCGGGGTACGCGCGCAGCAGACGCCACCTCCCGCACCACGTCCGTGCGCCACGCCCGCGCACCACGAGTTCGACTTCTGGATCGGCGACTGGGACGTCACGACACCAGACGGCAAACCCGCCGGCACGAACCGCATCGAGTCAGTGCTGGGCGGCTGCGCGCTGCTGGAGCACTGGGAGGGCCAGGGCGGCGGCGCCGGCAAGAGCCTTACGCTCTACGTGGCGGCGGATCGCCAGTGGAACCAGACATGGGTGGATGCGGGCGGCAACCGCGTCGTCCTGACAGGCGGACTCGACGGCGCACGGATGGTGCTGCGCAATGCATGGACGGGGCCCGACGGCGCGCACATGCGCAGCGACCTCTCCTGGACACCCGCACCCGACGGCTCCGTGCGTCAGGTGTGGCGGCAGTCGCGGGATGACGGCGCCACCTACCAGACCACGTTCGATGGCATCTACCGGCGCCGCGCGCGGCGGTGACGGCTCGGCGGGTACGAGGGCGCCCGGGCCTTACGGGGCGGTGAGCGCGTAGGCGACGAGCCCCGCGTTCACGCCGCCACCGGCGGCCACCACCACGTACTGCCGGCCCTGATACACGTAGGTCATCGGCGACGCCATGGCGCCTGGAATCGGCGGTTCGGCCGCCCACAGCTCGCGTCCGGTGGCCTTGTCGAAGGCGCGCAGCTTGCGTGTCTCAGGCGGCGCGGCGGCGCCCGCGCGGCCAGGCGGCGGTGCGCCGAGCGGCCCGCCGCCCTGCGCGATGAAGAGCAGCGTCTTCGTCACGAGCGGATTACCGCGTGTCTGCATGCCGAGCGGCGGCAGGTCGAGCGCGGCGAGGCGCGGATGCCGGCGTGGTCCCTCGCCCACCGGCACCATCCAGGCCTGGACGCCCTGATGGAGATCGAGCGCCGTCACGCGACCGTAGGGCGGCTTCGTCAGCGGCAGTCCGTCGATCGTCGGCGCGTTCATCTGCCCGCCGCGCAGCAACTGGAAGTTGCTCTTCGCGCCATCCGGACGCACGAGCTGCACGACGATCGGACTCGTCATCGACGGCACGAACAGGCGGCCCGACTCGGGATCGAAGGCCGCGCCGCCCCAGTTCGCGCCGCCCACCCATCCGGGCAGCACGACGGTGCCCTTCTCGGACGGCGGCGTGAAGAGCGGCCCGCGGTCGAACGGCGCCAGCAGTTCGACCGCCCGCGCGCGCAGCTCCGGCGTGAAGTCGATGAGGTTGTCGTCGGTCATGCCCTGACGCTCGAACGCCGGCGGCTTCGAGGGAAACGGCTGCGTGGGTGACGTGCGCTCACCCGGCGTGGCCGATTGCGGCACGGCGCGTTCTTCGATCGGCCACACCGGTTCGCCCGTGCGGCGGTCGAGCACATAGGTGAAGCCCTGCTTGCTCACCTGCGCCAGGGCCTTGATGGCGCGCCCGTTCACCGTGATCTCCACGAGCGTGGGGGCGGCCGGCAGGTCGTAGTCCCACAGGCCGTGATGCACCGCCTGGTAGTGCCAGCGGCGCGCGCCGGTCGCGACATCCACCGCCACGATCGACTCGGCGAAAAGATTCGCGCCGGGGCGATGGCCGCCGTAGAAGTCGTTCGTGGGTGTGCCGAACGGCAGGAAAACGAGCCCCAGATCGTCGTCGGCCGACATCGTGGTCCACACGTTGGTGCTGCCGGTGTATTCGGCGGCGTCGCCGCTCCACGTGTCGTAGCCGACGCCGCCCTTCTCCGGAATCGATCGGAACGTCCACAGCCTGCGCCCCGTGCGGACGTCGTAGCCGGTGACGTCGCCACGCGGCCATTCCTTCGTCGTGGGCCCGTCGTGCACACTCGCGCCCACGACCACCACGTCGCGGCTCACGATCGGCGCCGAGCTGTTGGTGAAGGTCGCGGCGCGCGTGGCGCGCGCGACGCCGGCCATCAGGTCCACGCGTCCGGCCTCGCCGAAGCTGGCATCGAGGGTGCCGCTGGCGGCGTCCACCGCAAGCAGGTACGCGTCACCGGTCGCGAGCAGCAGACGTTCGCGCCGGCCGTCGGTCCAGTAGGCGAGCCCGCGATGCACGAAGCCGAGATTGCCGGGGCGCCCCGTCTTCCACGAGCCGGGGTCGAACGTCCAGCGGGCACGTCCGGTGGCGGGATCGAGCGCCGCGATCTGGCCGAGTGACGTCACTGTGTAGAGCACGCCGCGCGCCATGAGCGGCGTGTCCTGATACGCGCCGGGCCGCGCCGTGGGGTTGGCCTCCACGACCGCGTTGTCGATCGATGGCCACTGCCAGGCCACGGCGAGGCGCGACACGTTCGCCGCGGCAATCTGCGCAGCCGGCGAATACTTGCGGCTGCCGGCATCGCCGCCGTAGTACCGCCACTCGATCGCTGACGGCGTCTGCGCGATGCCCACGGCGCCCGAGAGCGCCGCCGCAAGCGCCGCCGCCGTCGTCATTCCCGTGAAGCGGCCCGGGCGCATCGTCTACTCCAGCACGGCCTGATAGGCCAGGTTGCGCGCGTAGCCGTGAATCTGGGTCGCGGCGCCGAGTCCGCGGCCCTGGTACTGAATCATCCCGACGAACACGAGCTCCTTCGCCGGATCCACCCAGAACCACGTGCCGCCGATGCCCCACCAGTGAAACGAGCCGTCGGAATAGGGCTCGCCGGACGCGGCCGCGTCGAGAATCACCTGCGGCCCGAGTCCCCAGCCCTGGCCCTGCCGCATGGTCTTGAGCGGTTCGGCCAGCACGTGATTCGTGCGGATCATCTCGACCGTGCGCGGCGCGAGCACGCGCACGCCGTTCAGCTCGCCGCCGTCGAGCAGCATCTGCGCGAAACGTGCGTAGTCGCTCGCGGTCGAGAACAGCCCGTGGCCGCCGAACGCCGCCTTCGGCACGATCGTCGGATCGCCTTCGCGATCGCTCGCGACGAGCGTGCCGCTGTCGTCTTCGCGGTGCATGCGCGCGAGGCGCGGCAGTTTCGCGGCCGGCACGTGGAACGCGGTGTCTTTCATGCCGAGCGGCGCGAAGAGGCGGGTCTCGAGGAACTGCGCGAACGACATGCCGGAGAACTTCTCGACGAGATATCCCTGCACGTCCACCGCGGCGCTGTAGCTCCAGCGTGTGCCGGGCTGCGCGAGCAGCGGCAGGCCGGCCATCTTGCCGATCATCGCCGCCAGCGGCTCGCTGCTGTCGAGCACGTTCGCCTTGAGGAAGAGCTTGTCCACGGGATGCGCGCCCACGAGGCCGTAGCCGAGGCCCGCGGTGTGTGTCATCAGCTCGCGCATCGTCATCGAGCGGCGCGCCGGTTCGGTCTTCGGCGTGCCGTCGGGGTTCTCGCCCGTGTAGACGACCAGCTTCGCGAACTCGGGGATGTAGCGCGACACCGGATCGTCGAGCCGCCACTTCCCTTCTTCGTAGAGCATCATCATCGCCACGCCGGTCACCGGCTTGGTCATCGAGTAGATGCGGAAGAGGGCGTCGGTCGTCATCGGGGCCGGCTCGCGCTTGTCCTGCCGGCCGTGGGCCGTGAGGTGCACCACCTTCCCCTTGCGGGCCATGAGCGTGACCACACCGGCCAGGCGGCCGTCATCGACGAGGCCCTTCATGCCGGCGTCGAGGCGCTTCAGGCGTTCGGCGGAGACGCCCACCGAGGCCGGCGGCGCCGGGGCCAGGTCGCGGCCCGGGCGGGCCACCAGCACGGCGCGCGAGGGCGCGGCCAGAACACCAAGTGCGAACACGGCAACAGACACCACCGCGCGGCGGGCGAACACAGAGGTCACGCCTGGCTCCCTTCGCGCCACGGGGGTGGCTGGCGCGGGCTGGATTCTACTCCGGCTCTTCTTGACATGGGCCGGGGCGGATGCGAGCATCGCGCCCTTGGAGGCCGCGTGACCCGTGCACGTTTGAAGCTCTGGGCGGTGGGGATCGCCTCGGCGGCGACCGGCGCGCTGCTGGCCGTGACGGCGCTGCCGCTGGCCGGCGAGCAGGCCCCGCGGCAGGCGGCCGCCGCGGCACGCCCCGGCATTCCGCGCGCGGCCGGCGGCAAGCCTGATCTGAACGGCGTGTGGCAGGCGCTCAACACGGCCAACTGGGATCTCGAGCCGCACGCGGCGCGTCCGGCCCTGGCGATGCGTCCCGGCCCGGTCGTGCCGGTGCCGGCGAAGGACGTCATCGCCTTCGGCGCCGTGGGCGCCGTGCCGGCCGGCGTCGGCGTGGTCGAGGGCGGCGAGATTCCGTATCTGCCCGAAGCGCGGAAGAAGAAAGAGGAGAACCAGGCCAACTGGCTCCAGCGCGACCCCGAGATCAAGTGTTACCTGCCGGGCGTACCGCGCGCGACCTACCTGCCCTTCCCGTTCCAGATCTTCCAGAGCCAGTCGGCGTTCTTCATCGCCTACGAATTCGCCGGCGCCGTGCGCAACGTCTACCTGCAGGATCCGGGGCCGCCGCAGACCGATTCGTGGATGGGCCAGTCGGTGGGCCGGTGGGACGGCGACACGTTCGTCGTCGAGACGACCGGCTTCAACGACAGCACGTGGCTCGATCGCGCCGGCAACCATCACAGCGAAGTGCTGAAGGTGACCGAACGCTACACGATGCTCGACCGCGATCACATCCGCTACGACGCCACGCTCGAAGACGCGAAGACCTACGCGCGGCCGTGGACGATGACGATGCCGCTCTACCGCCACATCAACGCCGACGCCCGGCTCGGCCAGTTCAAATGTGTGCCGTTCGTCGAAGAGTTGATGTACGGCCACCTGCGCAAGACTCCCCTGCCGTGAGGATGGACATGCCACGCCACCTGCTCGCGCTCGGTTCGTGTCTCGTGCTCGTCGGCGCCGGGGCGGCGATTGCGCCGCTCGCGGCACAGGCGCCCGCCGGCCGCGCCGTAGCGGCGGCGCCAGCCGCCGCGAAGGCGGGGCCGCGCACACCCGACGGCAAGCCCGATCTGCAGGGCAACTGGTCGAATGCCACGGTGACGCCGCTCGAACGTCCGGCCGGTCAACCGCCCGTGCTCTCGCCGGCCCTCGTCGCCCGGATCGAAAAGGGCGTGCAGGACCGCATCGAGGCGCTGTCGAAGCCGAGCGATCCGAACCGCGAAGCGCCGCCGGCCGGCGGCGACGGCTCGACCGGCGCGGCCGGGAACGTCGGCGGCTACAACAACTTCTGGATCGATGCCGGCGAACGGGTGGCGGTCGTGAACGGCGAGTACCGCACGTCGCTCATCGTGGACCCGCCCGATGGCCGCGTGCCGGCGCTGACCGACGCCGCCCGCGCCCGCCAGGCGGAGCGCGCGAAGCGCAACCAGCAGTTCGGCGAGTACGACAACCCCGAGAACCGGCCGCTGGCCGAACGCTGCATCGCGTCCTTCGGCAGCAACGCCGGGCCGCCGATGCTGCCGAACTACTTCTACAACAACAACTACACGATCGTGCAGACGCCCGATCACGTGATGGTGATGACCGAGATGGTGCACGATGCCCGCATCATCCGCATCGGCAAGCAGCACACCCACCCGCCGGCGTCGGTGCGCCCGTGGTGGGGGGATTCGATCGGCTGGTGGGAAGGCGACACGCTCGTCATCGAGACCACCAACTTCCACCCGCAGCAGCTCTTCCGCGGCGCCTCCGACACGCTGAAGGTGATCGAGCGGATCTCGCGCGTGGATGCCGATACGCTGCTCTACAGGTTCACCATCGACGATCCGGCCACCTTCACGCGGCCGTGGAGCGGTGAAGTGCCGTTCGAGAAGCTCGATGAGCTCATCTACGAATACGCGTGCCACGAAGCCAACTACGCCCTCACGAACGTGCTGAGCGGCGAACGGTCGCAGGAAAAGGCGCGTGAGGCGGCGAAGAAGTCGCCGCCCCCGCCCCGGCAGTAGTCACAGGAGTTCTCACCATGCGCACGACACTCTTCGTTCTCGCGTCCGCGCTCGTGTTCGCGTCGTCGGTCGCCATCCGCGGCCACCACGCGTTCGGCGCCGAATTCGATCCGAACGCGCCCATCCGCCTGCAGGGCAAGGTGGTGAAGCTCGAGTGGGTGAATCCGCACGCCTGGATCCACATCGAGGTGATGAAGGACGGCAAACCGGAAGTGTGGATGGTCGAAGGCGGCACGCCCAACACGCTGCTGCGCCGCGGCCTGACGCGCGACTCGCTCACCGTGGGCACCGAGCTCATCGTGGACGGCTACCAGACGAAGGACCACTCGCTCAAGCGCGCCAACGGCCGCGACGTGACGTTCACCGACGGCCGCAAGATGTTCATGGGCTCGTCGGGCACCGGCGCGCCGCGCGATGGCCGCGACCCGACCGAGGGCACGAAGAAGCCGCCGCCGGGCGGGCGCTGAACGGCCGCGCGAAGAACGCGTCCGGTGACGAACTCCACCCCGGGATTGCGCTAGTCCCGGTATGGAGACATCAATGCGCCACTGGATGCGTCGCTCGTCGTCCGCCGGGCTGGCCGCTGCCGCCCTCATTGCGTGCGTGCTGACGGCCGCCGAGGCCGGCGCCCAGATTGGCACGGCGTTCACGCCGCTGGCCGTCCAGACCTACCCCAACATCGCCGACATCCGGGTCTATACCGGCCAGAACACTCTCAGCCAGATGACCAGCGCGGGCGGGGTCACGCTGTTCGCGGCGGCGTCACCGAACGGCGCCATCCTGGCCCGCGTCCCGTATTTCCCGCCCTTCATCCCCGACCCCAACGAGCTGAACAACACGTACGGCTGGACGTTCTTCGGCGTCCCGCCAGGCACCTACTACGTCGCCGTGATCCTCGGCGTGGTGGCCGCGCCGAACATCGCCGCCAGCGACTGGACGGCGGTGGTCGTGCCGGGGGGCTGCACCGCGGCTCCCGGCGCCGGCCTCGTCACCCGGGAAACCACCGGCACCGCTCCAACCGATGTGCGCCTGCGCTTCGCCGCGTGGGGCGGCTGCGCGTCGAACTATCGGGTCGAGGTGGGCACCACCCCGGGCAGCGCCAACATCGGCACGTTCTCGGTGCCGGGCGGCGTGCTGGCCGCGAGCGCGGTGCCGGCCGGCAACTACTACGTGCGCGTGCGCGCCGAGAACCAGTTCGGCCTGGGTCCACATTCCGCGGTGCTGCCGGTGTCGGTGCCGGCCTGCACGCCGATCGACGAGACCGACTACCAGGTGACGCCAACGGTGAACGGGAACCAGCTGACACTCACCTGGACGCCTGGCGCGCCGCCTCCAGGCGGGCCGCCGACGTTCTACGAAGTGGCGATTTTCGCCCCGTCCGTGCCGCTCGAAGCGTGGCCGCGTGTGCTCCTGCCCACGCCGGTCACGAGCATCTCGGCCAGCGTGCCGTCGGGTCCGTACACGATCGCCCTGGTGGCGGGCAACGGGTGCGGCAGCTGGCTGGCGGGCTCGGCGACCTTCACGGTGCCGTAGCGCCAGGAGTGGCTCCGCGTCAGGAGAAGCCGATCCAGCGGCCGGCGGCGGCCACGACGAACCAGAGCGAGAGCGACGTGGTGGCCGTGAGCACGGCCAGGCCGCGCGAGGTCGTGGGCGCTTCGGCCACCCGCTGGCGCACGGCGTAGGTGAAGGCGATGGCGATCGGGAAGGTGAGGATCTTCACCCAGAACGCCTGGCTGTAGTAACACTTCACCGCTTCCGACAGGAACAGCAGCACGCCGGTGGCGGTCATGGTCACGACCGCCGCCGTGAGCCACGGGCGCAGTTGCCGCGCCAGCAGCGCGGCCGGCGCGCCCACGAGCCCGGCGCCGAGCAGCCGCAGATCCACGATGAGCACGACGCCGCCGAGCAGCGAGAGCCCGAGCAGGTGCGCCGCCTCGATGACCGGGAACAACCACACCGACTCACGCACGATCTGCCCGAGCCCGGTCGACTCGCACCATTCGGCGAAGGCCAGCAGGTCCATGGCTACTGCGGCTCCACCGGCGGCACGATGCAGCCGGCGGCCCAGTTGACGAAGGCCGACTGCGGCTGCAGGTCACAGTCGAACCAGTTGTAGGCGACCATGCGCCCGGTGACGATGACGCCGGTCCACGCCGCCAGCGACAGAATCGCCGCCATGCGCGCCGCCCGCGGCGGCCGCGGCGCCAGGTCCCACTGCGCGATCGTGTGATTGGTGCGGCTGTGGAACCACCAGATGTTCAGGCCGGCCAGCACGAGCAGCAGGAGCTTCAACCGGAAGAACAGGTTGAAGTAGTAGCGCACGGGATTGGCGTAGAGCAGCAGCACGCCGGTCAGCGACATGAGCGCGAAGGCGGCGCGTGTCCACGGCAGCAGGCGCTCGGTGAACTGGGTGGCGGGCACCCCCTTGAAGGTCACGCCGAGCAGCCGCAGGTCGAGCATCGCCGCCGTACCCGCGAAGAGCATCAGCGTGAGCACGTGCGCCGATTCGAGGAGCGGCCAGACGTACAGCGACTCCCGGAGCGCGACGCTCGTCGGCAGATCGCCGACCCACTGGGCCCACGAGAGCAGCATGGCGCCGAAAGTATATGCTCCGGCGATGCGAATCGCCGCGTTCGTTGTCGCCGCGCTGCTGACGGGCGTCCCGGCCTCGGGCCAGACGCCGGCGGCGCCCGCCGCGCCCGCCAGACCCGCCGCCGCGCCCATCCGTCCCGTGGGCACCATGAGCGAGCTGATGGTGCACGTCATCCGCACGGCCTCCGATGCCGTGTTCTACATCACGAGCCGCACGCCGGCGAGCGGCGAGGAGTGGGCGGCGCTGCAGGCGCAGACGCTCATGCTGGCCGAGTCGGCGAATCTGCTGCTCCTGCCGGCCCACGCCCGCGGACGGCCGCAGTGGAACGCCGATACGCGGCTGATGCTCGAGGCCGGGAAGAAGGCGTTCGCGGCCGCGAAGGCGAAGGACGTGGCGGCTCTCGAGGCGCTGAACGACGAGCTGTATCAGTCGTGCGTGACGTGCCACGAACACTTCCGCCCGGGCTACGGCAAACGTCCGGGGCGCTGACGACGGGCCGCGATCAGGGCTTCGCGCCGGCGGCGGCGCCCTGCACGTACTTGTCGTGGCAGGCGGTGCACACGTCGTAGACCTCGGCGCCGACGTCGAAGACGGCCTGCGGGTTGTGCGACGCGGCGGCGCGGATCGCCTTCTCGCCCACGTCCACGAGCGCCCGCGACATCTGCATCCACTCGCCGCCATCCTTCGGCCGCCCGCCCATCATGAGCAGGTTGCCCGACTCGGCAATCACGTAGGCGTGGTTCACGAGCGCGTCCCAGTCTTCGTTCGTCTCGGGCCGGATGTCGAAGGTGCCGGTCTGGTCGATGATCGTGCCGACGCCGTCCCAGTACTCGTCGGCCGCCGGCTCGAGCACCGAGATCATGAGCTGCTTCACGTCCGCAATGGGTCGCAGCGGCGGCGGCGCCGGGGCCGCGCAGGCCGACGACACCAGGGCGACGAACGTCAGGGCGGGAAGTGGCAGGCGCACGCCGGGCATCATACGCCTCGCGCCAATCGCCGGCCAGCGGTGGCGCGGCGCGGGTGTAGGATGTGGGCACGATGGGTGTGCTGCTCGCGCTCTTCGCTCTCGCGCTGACCCAGCCGGCGGTGGATGCCGACGGGTTGTCGCCCCTGATGCGGGCCGCCGCCCGGGGCGACGCCGCCCAGGTCACGGCGCTGCTTGCGAGCGGCGCCGACGCGAATCTCGGCCATGCCGAGGCGCGGATCACGCCGCTCATGTTCGCGGCCTATTCCGGGCACGACGCCGTCGTGCAGGTGCTGCTCGACAAGGGCGCCCGCCCCAATGCGAAGGACGCCGCCGGCGCGAGCGCCGCCGACTGGGCCGCGCAGAACGGGCATCAGGCCACGTCCGAACGCCTCACGAAGGCCGGTGCGCAACTGAACCCGTTCCTGAACATCGGCGTGCTGCCCTTCGCCCTGATGGACAAGGCGGCCGGCAAGGCCCCCTAGGCCGCACGTCCCCGATCTGACGCCGCCGCCAGCCACCCCGCGACTCGTCCCCGCGAGTTGCGGCAGGCGGTGCCGTCGTGCTTGCAACTATGCCATCGATGGTCATAGTGTGACACTCATGAAGCGATTCGATCCGTCGCCGTTCCTGCCGCTCACCCCCGCGATGTTCCAGGTGCTCGTCGCGCTCGCCGATGGCGAGAAACATGGGTATGCCGTCATCAAGGAAGTGGCGCGCCGCACCGATGGCCAGGTGCGGCTGCGCGCCGCGACGCTCTATTCGGTGATTCGCCGGTTCGTCGACGACGGCCTCATCGCCGAATCGGACGCGCGGCCCGACCCGGCGCTCGACGACGACCGCCGCCGCTACTACCGCCTCACCGACCGCGGGCGCGCGGTGGCCGTGGCTGAGACGCGCCGCATGGCCGACACGCTGGCGCAGGCCCGGGCGAAGCTGGGGACGGCGTGATGGGTCGCCGCATCTTTCGCCTGCTGCTGCGGCTGCTGCCGGCCGAATTCCGCGACGGCTACGCCCGCGATGCCGAGGCCACCTTCCAGGCGGAGGCGCGTGAAGCGCGCGAGACCGGACGGCGCGGCGCCATGTGGTCGCTCTGGTGCGCCACCGCGGCCGACGTGCTGACGGCGGCGCCGCGCGAACACCTCGACATCCTCGGGCGCGACGTGCGCGTGGCGCTGCGCGGCATGCTGAGCCGGCCCGCCCACACCCTGGCGGCCGTGGGCACGGTGGCGCTCGGCATCGGCGCGAGTGTGGCGATGTTCACGGTGATCGACGGCGTGCTGCTCGCGCCGCTCGACTATCACGACGCCGGACGGCTGGTGTTCGTCGGGGAAACCACCGCCGACGGCCGCGGCGGCAACACCGGCTACCTGTCGTTCGTGGATCTGAAGACGCGCGCCCGCAGCCTCAGCCATCTGGCGGCGGCGACGCAGTCCACGGCCACCTTCACGGGCGAGGGCCAGGACGCGGAGCGGGTCAACGCGATGCGCGTCTCGGCGGACTACTTTCCGATGATTGGTGTGGCGCCGGCCATCGGCCGCGCGTTCACGGCGGCGGAAGACCGGCCCGGCGCCGCGCGCCGCGTCGTGATCCTGAGCGACGACCTCTGGCGCCGCCGCTTCCGGGCCGATCCGGCCATTGCCGGGCGGGTCATCGACCTGAGCGGCGAGGCATTCACGGTGGTGGGCGTGATGCCCGCGGGTTTCGACGACCTCGTGGCGTCGAGGCTGTACGGTGATGCCGCGTTGTGGGTGCCGCTCGGCTACGACCCGGCCGCGAGCTTCGCGTGCCGCACGTGCCGGCATCTCGTGGTCGTCGGCCGCCTCGCAGACGGCGTGCCCCAGGCCGCGGCGGAAGCGGAGCTGAGCGGGATCTACCGCGCCATGGCCGCCGAACACCCGAGTGACTACAGCCATCCCGGCGCGCGTGTGCAGACACTCGCGGACCTGTTCCTCGGACCGGTGCGTCCCGCGCTGCTGCTGCTCGGCGGCGGCGTGGCGCTGCTGTTCCTCGTGGCCTGTGCCAATGTCGCGAGCCTGCTGATCCTGCGCGCGAGTGAACGATCCGGAGAGGTGGCCGTGCGCGCGGCACTCGGCGTGACCCGATCGCGGCTGGCGCGGCAACTGCTGACCGAAGCCGTGTTGCTCTCGGGTGTCGGCGCGCTCGCCGGACTCGTGCCGGCATGGGCCGTGGTGCGCGTGGTGGCGGCGAGCGGGCCTGCGGAGCTGCCGCGCCTGGAGACGCTCGCGCTCGACAGCCGCGCCGTGGGCGTCGCGCTGCTGCTGGCGCTCGGCAGCGCGGTGGTCTTCGGACTGGTGCCGCTGCGGCACCTGGGGCGCCGCGCGGCCACCGACGACCTCCGCGGCGCCGGCCGGCGCTCGGGCGGCGCCGCCATGTGGCGCACCCGCGCCGCCATCGTGGCCGCCAACGTGGCCATGGCGGCGGTGCTGCTGGCAACGTCGGCCGTGCTCGCGCAGAGTATCCTCCGCCTGCTGGCCGTCGAACCCGGCGTGCGCACGGCCAACGTGCTCACCATGACGTTGTGGGCCGGCGGCGAACGGTTCCGCGAGGGCGATACGCCCCGCCAGATCCGCACGGCCGTGGCCTTCTACGACGACGTGCTGTCGCGGGTGCGGGCGCTGCCAGGCGTGGAGGCGGCCGCGGCCACGACCGTGCTGCCGCTCAGCCGCAACATCGACGGCATCGGGTTCCACATCGTGGGGCGGCTCACGGCCAATCCCGCCGATGCTCCGGTGGCCGACCGCTTCGCCGTGACCGGCGACTACTTCCGCGCGCTCGACCTGCCCGTACTGCGCGGACGCCTGCTCGACGACGGCGACGGCATCGGCGCGTCGCCCGTGGCGGTCATCAACCGCACCGCGGCCGAGACGCTCTTCGACGGCGACGATCCGCTCGGGCAGCAGGTGATTCTCGGCGGCCCCGGCGGCCAGCCGCGAACGATCGTGGGCATCGTCGGCGACGTGCGGCATCGCGGCCTCGATCGGCCCGTCGGCCCGCAGGTCTACGTGCCGCAGGCGCAGTGGGCCTGGCCCGAGACCTACATGACACTCGTCGTGCGCACATCAGGTCCGCCCACCGCGCTCGCGGCAGCCGTGCGCGGCGCGGTGCGGGAGGTCGATCCCGCCCAGCCGGTCACCGACGTCCGCGCCTTCGACGAGGTACTCGCCGGCACCACGGCATCGCGGCGGTTCGTCGCCTCGGCGCTCGGCGCCTTCGCGGCCACCGCGCTCCTGCTCGCGGCGGTGGGCCTCTACGGCGCGCTCAGTGTCTCCGTGGCGCAGCGGCGCCTCGAGATCGGCATCCGGCTCGCGCTCGGCGCCCACGCCGGCGCCATCCGCCGGATGGTGTTCGCGAACGGCATGCGGCCGGTCATCGCGGGCCTCGGCCTGGGCCTCGTGGGCGGGCTCGTCGTGTTGCGCATGCTGGGCGGCCTGCTCTTCGACGTGCGGCCGGCCGGCCCGGCGGCGCTGGCCGGCGCGGCCGGGCTGCTGCTCGTGACCGGCGCCCTCGCCTGTGTCGTGCCGGCGTGGCGCGCCTCGCACCTCGATACCGCCGGCGCGTTGCGCGCCGAGTAAGTGGTGCAATGCCCCCCTCACCGGGATCTCACGAAACGCTCACGCCCGCGTGAAGACCTGACGCGGGCGGCCGGGCCATCCTTCCACCCGGCCACGCTCCGGCGTGGAAGGGAGGATACGTGCTGACGAACCGGTTCGAGACCTGGGTGGGACTGCTTGTGGTGGGCATCTGCCTGGTGGCGGCGGCGGGGTTCACCCTGTGGGGCTACGTGACCGCCACCGCCGTGCCCCTGCACCCGATCGCCCAGGACGTGCCGTCCGTCACCCGCGGCGTGCCGGCGGCGGCGTGGGCGGAAGTGGCCGTGCAGGGCCGTCAGATCGCGCGGGCGGCGGTGAGCGCCGGCAACCTGCCGGGCGTGTCGGTGGCCGTGGGCGTGGACGGCGAGGTGGTGTGGGCGGAGGGGTTCGGTTGGGCTGACCTGGAACGGCACACGCCGGTCACCCCCGAGACGCGGTTCCGCATCGGCACGGCGTCCACCGCGCTCACCTCGGCAGCCGTCGGTCTGCTCCTCGAACGCGGGACGCTCGCGCTCGACGAGCCGATCCAGGCCTACGTGCCGGCCTATCCGCGCAAGGCCCAGCCCGTCACGCTCGGGCAGCTCATGGCGAACGTGGCCGGGGTGGGCAACGACGACGGCGATGAAGGCCCGTTCTACGAGCGGCACTGCGAGCGTCCGCTGGACGCCGTGCCGGTGTTCGCCGAAGACGACCTGCGCTTCGCCCCGGGCACGGAGTATCGCGGCTCGAGCTACGGGTGGATCCTCGTGAGCGCGGCGGTGGAGGCCGCGGCCGGCGAGCCGTTCCTGCGCGTGATGCGCAAGCAGGTCTTCGAGCCGCTCGGCATGGACGACACGACGGCCGACACGGCCGCCGGCTCGCAGGGAGAGCGCGCCGCGCCCTACTTCCCGCGGTTCGCGGCGGACCCGAAGTACGGGCCCGACCCGATGCGCGACATCGACCTGTCGTGTTACGCCGGCGCGGCGGCCTTCGTCTCGACGCCGTCGGATCTCGTGCGGTTCGGTCTTGCGATGCAGGGCGGCGCGCTCCTGCGGCCCGCGACCGTGGCGCGCCTCCAGGGGCCGGTGCTGCTCAGCTCCGGCCAGCCCACCGGCTTCGGCCGTGGCTGGGATCTGGGCACGGTGACCCTCGCCGGCGCCGGGACTCGCATGGTGGGCCGGCGCGGCACCGTCCTCGGCGGACGTGTGGCCTCGCTCGTCACCTATCCGGACCTGCGCCTCGTCGTCGCGGTCACGTCGAACACGTCGTACGCGGACACGACAGCACTCGCGCACGACGTGGCCGCCGCTTTTGCCGCGCCCGCGGCCCGCGCCGCCGCCGGACCGCGCTAGCCGCCGGCCCGCCGCCGGACGTCGTCGAAGGCGGTGATCCAGCGCGCGATCCGGAGCGCGGCGTCGCGGCGCGGCAACGCCTCGTCCCACGACACCGACTTCGTGCCCGGATCTTCCGCCGCCACGTGCACGGTGAGCCGCGGACGGCCGGGCCCGCCCTGCGAGAGCTCGCGCAGCGCCGTGGCTGCCACGCCCATCTTGCGCAGGTGGTTCTGCACGCGCATGTGCACGAGCGTCGCCGTCTCGCGGCCGGCATCGCGCAGGATCATGTAGCCGCAGGTGAACTCGAACGGATGCCCGTCTTCGCGGCGCGGACTCGTGACGACGACGCGGATCGGGTGCAGCGTGAGCGCGCCCTCCTCGGCCATCTCGTCGAGGAAGTGCGCCACGAGTTCGGCTTCCCAGAAATTGAGGCCGAGTGACGGATCCTGCCAGGCGTAGCGTTCGGCCGTGCGCCGCGCGTCGTCCCACGCCTGCCACGTGGCCCGATCGGGCAGACGCCGGCCGCTGCCGGCGCCGCTGAGGGCCGGCGCGCGCACGCGCCCGGGCGTGAGATCCAGGCGTTCGGCGCAGAAGCGCTGGAAGCGCGGATCGTAGGTGGCGGCGGTGACCGCCCACGTCGCGCAGAACATGCCCGACCACGTCCAGTGCTGGAACAGGTTCATCCAGCCGCGGTTGTCGATGTGATCGTGATGTTCGTCGAGGCCGAGCTCGAGGTAGACGTCCTCCATGAGCTGCAGCATCTCGACGCACACGTAGAAGCCGGCGCGGCGTTCCTCCTCGCGTTCGGGCAGCCAGTAGTTCACGCGCGGCGACGCCTGCCCTTCCGGCACCAGCAGATCGATCTGGCTGCCGGTGGCCATGAGGCTCGCCCACTCGGGGAAGATCTGCCCGTCGAGGAACCGGAGCGCGTCGTTCGACCGCACCGACGACCAGATGGTGTTGAGCGCGCGCGAGAAGCGCTCGATGCCGTCGGCCGGCGCCGGCGCCGAGGGCGTCCATCGCTGGCGCAGCAGGCGGAACATCTCGGCCGGCGTCATCGACGCGCCGGGCCGCGCCCGCACCACGTCGAACACCTCGCGGCCGATGTGATAGCCGAGCGCGCGGTAACTTTCGAACTGCGACTCGTCGAAGAACTGGTCGGACGTGGACTGGTGCGGGAACTCCGGATGGAGCGCCGCATAGCGGAGCACGTCGCTCGGCTCGTCGCCGGTCAGCGAACTCTTGAGATAGACGATGGTGCCCGGCGCCTGCGTGCGGTCGGCCTGTTCGTAGTGGATCGTGCCGACGGCGCAGTGCGAACGGCTGGCGAGCCCCACGGGCCGCAGCTCGGCGACGTCGATGTCGATATCGATGCCGAAGTCGGCGCGGCACTTCTCCACCGCGTTTCCGAGGTCGTCGAAGGTGTGGCCGCCGTCCTGGCCGGCGTCGCTCACGATGATGCACGGGCAGCGCCGGCGCACCAGCTCGTAGACGCCGAGGTTCTCGAAGTGGCCGCCGTCCGAGAGGTACACGAAATCGCGTTCGTCGGTCGTGAGGCCGAGCAGCTCGCTCACGAGTTCGTTGAGCGACAGGCGCTTGCGGGCCAGCGTCCAGCTCGAGTCGAAGCGCGGATTGCGCAGCCACCAGCCGAGCCGCACGTTGAAGACCGTCATCAGGAAGGCCAGCGTGGGCGACGAGTGGTAGCCCATGTTGGGCGAGGCCGCGGCGCCGGAGGTGGCGACGGCGAGGCCCACCGTCAGCGGAGTGCCGGCGTGGTCGGCCGTGCGCGAATAGGCGCTCATCACCGGCGAGGGCGGCGGCTCGCCGTCGGCCGCGGCTTCGGCGGCGCTGCCACGATCGGTCTGCTCGTCCACGCGGTACTCGTAGCCGCACACATCCGGCGTGAACACGAACGACGCCGCTTTGCGCTGCTGCCAGGCGAGGTTCCTGCCGCCGACGAGATTGATGGCGGCGTTGAAGATCGGGTACGGCCGGCACGCCGCGCCCGCCGGGTCGCCGCGCCAGGCGAGCGGCAGGTCGTCGTTCGGATCGAAGCCGTGGAACGGATGCGCCTTGCGGTTGGCGTTCGAGGCGCCCAGATAACAGCGCACGAGCCGGTTCCGGTAGAGCGCATGCAGCGAGAACTCGTTGAGATCGGCGCGCCGCGACAACAGCCACGCCAGGCCGCTGAAGAACACCATGCCCAGATACGCTTCGGTGGCTCCGACAGGTCTGCTGATCTCGACGAGCAGAGCGGCCAGGATCAGGAGGTACCCCGCGACGAACACCATCGGCGCGATGCCGCCGAGGCGTTCGAGCCACGACACCCCGGTGCCGTCGGAGGTCTTGCTCGATCGGCCGGCGGCGATGCCCGACCCGGTGATGGCGGCCCAGAGCAGCGCCAGCACCTTCTTCGACGTGCCCGAGGGATCGAGATTGCCGGTCAGGCGATCGACGAGCGGCGGCGCGTAGACGGCGATGAACACCAGACCTGACAGCATGAGCGTGCCGAGCAGCACCTGGCCGCCGACACGCGCCCACCACTCGCGCGTCTCCTCGGACAGCAGCTCACCCGCCAGACCGATGTGGGCGGTGATGGCGATGAAGAAGCTCAGCACCAGGATCGGCATGCGCAGCTCGACGGCGTCCGTCCACGCGAGCGGCGTCGAGAAGGTCACGGCCACCCACGCCCCGGCAATCCCGGCCGGCAGCGCGCAGCCGGTGAGCTGCAGCCAGGCTTTGAGCGCCTTGCGCCAGTCGGTCGTGGCCGGCGCCTGCAGGGTCTGCACGCCGCCGCGGTGCATCCGCGCGGTCAGCAGCTTCGACAGGTGGGCCACGCCGAGCCCGGTCGCCCACACGAGCGCGTAGGCGTTACCGGCGGCCACGATCGGCCAGAACCCGGCGTCATCGCCGGCCGGCAGCCGGTCGACGATCGCGGCGAGGATCGCCATGGCGACGAGGATCGGCAGGACGACCTGCGCCTGCACCCGCCAGCGCGGCGTCCAGTCGCGGGCATCGGTTTCCCACGTGCCGTCGGCGAGCGGCCGCGCCATGTTCGACGCGCTGGTGGCAAACGCCACGACGAGCAGCGCCAGCGCCACGACGAGCAGGCGTGTCAGGTCGGGGCCGCCGGCGAGCGCGATGGCCATCCACGTCTGGTAGGTGCGATGGATTGCCCATGGCACGTAGAGCACGGCCAGCAGGCTGATGCTGAGCAGGGTGAGCGTGATGGCGAGGTTGCGGGTCACCGTGCCCACCGCCGCCCACGTGTCGCCGCTGAAGAGGCCGAGTTTCGGCGTGAGATAGTTGCTGTAGGCGCGCAGGAAGCGGACCTGCCGCGGCTCGTCGCCGTCGAGGC
>CADEFD010000038.1:34566-40142 GCA_902826515.1 uncultured Acidobacteriota bacterium | reverse complement strand
CGGTAGAACAGGTCTTCGCGGAAGGCCTGCTGCGCGATGAGCTCGCGCAGGTTGCGGTTGGTGGCGGCGATGACGCGGATGTTGACCGTGGTGCGCGAGCGGTCGGCGCCGACCTTCTGCAGTTCGCCGGTTTCGAGGAAGCGGAGCAGCAGACCCTGCATGCGCAGCGTCATCTCGCCCACTTCGTCGAGGAACAGCGTGCCGCCGTCGGCCATCTCGAGCTTGCCCTGCTTGTCGCGGTAGGCGCCGGTGAAGCTGCCCTTCACGTGCCCGAAGAGTTCCGACTCGAGCAGCGTCTCGGGCAGGCCGGCGCAGTTCACGGCCACGAAGGGCCGGGCCGCGCGGGTGCTGTGGGCGTGCACCGCCCGGGCCACCAGCTCCTTGCCGACGCCGCTTTCGCCCGTGATGAGGACCTTCGCCTCCGACCGCGCGGTGCGTTCGATGTCGGCGCGCAGATCGGCGACGGCGGGGCTTTCCCCGATGAGTTGTGGTTCGACAGCAGCGGCCAGCATCGTTGGTCGTCCTCGGTACCCGGGACTCTCCAGTCCTATTGTCGTAGGTCTGCAGAGGGATGACCTGCACCAGCAGGTAAATTGTCGGGCCCCCGCAAGCCTGTAGCAAGATCGGATCCGGCAGTGAATTCTGCACGTTCTCTCAGGAAAGACACCATTTCCACTGAGAAGTCTCGTCCCGAGGGTATGCAGGGCCGTGCAGTCTGCCGGGGCGGGTGCCACGAAATGAGCCCCCGCCGGTCGAACAATAGTCAGTCTGAACGGGTATTTTATTGCCCGTTCTTCCTTACTACCTAGCGTTGAATCCAGACAATGGTCCTCGGACCACCGCTTCAGACTCCCAGAGTGGCGAGAAGGCTGCTGGCCTCGCGCACCCGGGCGTCGCCATCGCCGAAGCGGCGGGTCAGCACCCGCAGCGCCGGGCGGAGGATGCCGGCGGCTTCGCTGGGACGCTTGAGGGCCGCGAGACTCGCGGCGAGCTCCACCTCGGCGGTGGCGCGGAGCCAGTGGCCCGCTGGCAGCGTCTCGAGCCGGGCCGTGGCTTCGCGGGCGAGCGGCTCGGCGCGGTCGGGCTGCCCCTGTCCGCGGAGGAACTCCGCCAGCGCCAGCAGGCCATAGACGACGTAGCGCGGATCCTGCGCGGCATCGGCCCGCAGCGCGTCGACGGCCGAGGTCAGAAGCGGCGCGGCCTCGGCCGGGCGGCCGCGCGCCGCCAGTACCTTGCCGAGCAGCACCTCGCTCAGCGCCGTCTCGAAGTGCCCCGGCGGAAACACCTGCTGCCGGGTGGCGAGCGCACTTCGCACCAGGTCGTCGGCCTCGGGCACGCGGCCCATGGCGAGCAGCGTGCGGGCCAGATTGTGCTGGGCGCGCGCCACCGACTGCGGCACCGGCGCGTTCAGGCGCTGCCGGATGGCGAGCGACTCGCGGTAGAGCCGTTCGGCTTCGTCGAAGCGCCGCTGGTCCTCGAGCACGGTCGCGAGGTTGTTGACCTGCACCGCGTAGTCGCCGCTCGTCCGCCCGAGGCGCGCCGCCAGGCTGTTGACCGCGGCGCGGTACAGCGGCTCGGCGCCCGCGAGGTCGCCCTGATCGTGCAGGAGCGATGTGAGGTCGCTGCGCGTGTTGACCGTGTCTGGGTGATCGTCGCCGTAGACCCGCTGCCGGATGTTCAGCGCCTCGCGCAGCAGCGGCTCGGCCTTCGCCGCGTTGCCCTGCTGGCTGTAGACGCGCCCGAGGTGGCCCACGACGAGCGCGAGCGACGGGTGCGTGGCGCCCACCGTCTGCCGGCGGATGCCGATGGCTTCTTCGAGCAACGGCACGGCGTCGGCTACGCGCCCCTGTTGCCGCACGACATCGGCGAGGTTGTTGAGCCCCGAGGCGACGACGTCGGCCGCGGCGCCTTCGTGCCGCCGCCAGATGTCGAGGGCCTGGCGCAGCAGCGGCTCGGCATCGGCGAACCGTCCGCGTTCGCTGAGTGTGAGGCCGACGTTGTTGAGCGAGGCGGCAATCGACGACGGCGGCGCGCCCAGGCGCTGCTTGGCGGCGAGCGCTTCGCGATGCATCGATTCGGCTTCGTCGAAGCGGTTGAGTTCGCGGTAGGCCTCGCCCATGTCGTCCATCGAGGCCACGGTGTCGAGGTCGTCGGGGCCCAGGGTGGCTCGGCGCAGTTCGAGGGCCCGCTGGAAGAGCGAGAGCGACGCCTGATAGGCGCCCTGCGACGTGTAGGCCATGCCCATCGTGGCGAGCAGGCGCGCCTGCACCACCGGCTGGCCGGCGAGATCCGCATCGACGCGCTCGGCGCCGCGTTTCAGCAGCTCCTGGGCGGTAACCGGCGCGCTGCTGCCGGTGACGTCCGGGTTCGACACCTCGAAGAGATCGGTGAGGAAGCGCGAGACCTGACGGGCGGTGTCTCGTTCGCGGGCCGTGCGGTCGCGTTCTTCGGCGAGGCGCGCTGCCTGCACCGAGAAGAGCACCGCCGCCGCGCTCACCGCCACGGCGGCCGTGACCGCCGCGGCCGTGGCCCATGTGTGGCGGCCGATGAAGCGGCCGGCCACGTAGCGCCAGGTCTGCTCACGCGCCGACACGGGCCGATGCTCGAGCGCGGCTCGGATGTCGCTCGCGAGCGTTTCGACCGAGGCATAACGCCGCGCCGGCTCCTTGTGCAGCGCGCGGGCGACGATGGCGTCGAGATCGCCGGTGAGCCGCGCGGCGAGGGCGTCGGGCGTCGTCTGGCGTTCGGCGGCGCGGTCGGCCGGCGGCGGCCCGTGGCCGTCGGTGTCGCGGGCGGCGAGACTCGGCGGCCGCGGATCGACATGGCACACGACGCGCTCGACTTCTTCGCTCGTCATCGTGCGGAAGCGCAGCGGCCGCGTGCCGGTGAGCAGTTCGTGCAGCAGCACGCCGAGCGCGTAGACGTCGGCGGCGGTCGTCACCTGGCCGCCGCGCACCACTTCCGGGCTCGCGTAGTACGGCGTCATCATGCGGTGCGGCGCGGCGCCGCCGCCGGCGGCGTCCGGCGCCCCTTCGAGGGCCAGCCGCGCGATGCCGAAGTCGAGCAGCTTCGGCACGCCGTCGTCGCTCACCATGATGTTGCTCGGCTTGATGTCGCGGTGCACGATCAGGCTGCGGTGGGCGTGGCTCACCGCGTCGCAGACATCGAGGAAGAGGCGGAGGCGGGCGGTGACGTCGAGCCGCGCCTGATTGCAGTAGGCGTCGATCGGCTGCCCCTCGACGTGCTCCATGACGAGGTAGGGCAGGCCGTCGGCCGTCGTGCCGCCGTCGAGCAGGCGGGCGATGTTCGGATGTTCGAGCCAGGCGAGGATCTGGCGCTCGGTGCGGAACTGGCGCACGCGTTCCGGATCGAGCAGGCCGCGCGCCACCTTGATCGCCACCTGCTGCAGGAACTCGTCGTCGTCGCGTTCGGCGAGATAGACGGCGCCCATGCCGCCCTCGCCGAGCATGCGCACGATCTTGTAGGGGCCGAGACGATCGGGCGCGGGGCGGGGCGCCCCGGCCGTTTCCACCATCGCCTTGCGGACCACGGCGTCGAGCGGCTCGCCGCCGCGTTCGACGGCATCGGCCTCGAGCATCCCGCGCACGAGCGCGGCGAGCTCCGCGTCGGCGGCGGCGCCGTCCACCCAGGCGGCGCGGCCCTCGTCGGGGCGCGCCAGCGCGGCCTCGAACAGCTCCTGTGCCGCCGCCCAGCGCTCCGGTGTCATCGACGCTCCCCGGCGCCGCCCGTCACTCGGTGGCCGTGCTGCCCTTGGCCGTGAGCTCGTGGCGCAGCCACGCCTTGGCCATCCGCAGCTCACGGTCCACGGTGGCGGCCGAGACGCCGACGGCTTCCGCCGTCTCGTCGTAGCTCAGGCCGCCGAAGAAGTGCAGTTCCACGATGCTGGCCTTGCGGGCGTCGAAGGCGGCCAGGCGTTCGAGGACGTCGTGCAGGTCGAGCACGTCGAGCGAGGGCGCGGCCACCACGGCGGCGATGTCCTCCAGCTCGACTTTCACCGCGCCGCCGCCGCGTTTCTGGCGCCGCCGGCTGCGGGCGTGGTCCACGAGCACGCGCCGCATGGTGCGGGCGGCCACGGCCATGAAATGGGCCTTGTCCTGCCACGACACGTCGGCGTCGATGAGACGCAGGTAGGCCTCGTGGACGAGCGCGCGGGTCTGCAGGGTGTGGTCGGCGCGCTCGGACCGCAGCGCGCCGCGCGCGATGCGGGCGAGCTCGTCGTACACGAGCGGCAGGAGGCGGTCGAGTGCCGTCGCCTCACCACCGCGCCATGCATGGAGCAGTATCGTCGCGCTTGGTTCCACGGGTCCGGATCCTCTGGGAAGGTCCGGCGATCTTACTGCAACGCTAGCCCTCGATGAGCAGCCAGGCCGGATCTTCGATGTAGTCCTTGATCTTCACCAGGAACTGCACGGCCTCGCGGCCATCGACGATCCGGTGGTCGTAGCTGAGCGCCAGGTACATCATCGGGCGGATGACCACCTGCCCGTTCACCGGCACCGCCCGGTCGGCGATCTTGTGCAGGCCGAGGATGCCCACCTGCGGCGGGTTGAGGATGGGCGTGCTCATCATCGAGCCGAACACGCCGCCGTTCGTGATGGTGAAGGTGCCGCCCTTCAGGTCTTCCAGCGTCAGCGAGCCGTTGCCGGCGCGCGCCGCGAAGTCGCGGATGCCGAGTTCGATGTCGGCAAACCCCAGCCGGTCGGCGTCGCGCAGCACCGGCACCACGAGGCCGCCTTCGGCGCCCACCGCCATCCCGATGTCGAAGTAGCGCTTGTAGACGATCTCGTCGCCCTGGATCTCGGCATTGAGCGCCGGGAAGGCCTTGAGCGCGCCGACCACCGCCTTGACGAAGAAGGACGTGAGGCCGAGGTTCACGCCGTGTTTCTTCGTGAACGCCTCCTTGCGGCGGGCGCGGATGTCCATCACCGCCGTCATGTCCACCTCGTTGAAGGTGGTGAGCATGGCGGCCGTGCGCTGCGCCTCGACGAGACGGCGGGCGATGGTGGCGCGGCGCTTGGTCATGCGCACGCGTTCTTCCGTGCGGTCGCCGGGCACGGCGGGCGCGGGGCGCGGGGCGGCCACGGCGGCCGGCGCGGTCCTGGCAGGAGCTGCCGGGGCAGCGGCCGCCGCCACGAACTCGCGGACGTCCTGCTTGGTCACGCGCGGACCCGACGCGGGCACCGCGGCGAGGCTCACGGCATGTTCCTTCGCCACGTTCTTCGCGGCGGGCGTGGCCTTCGGCGCGGCGGCGTCAGCCGCGACCGCGGCTGGAGCCGCGGCGGGCGTGGCCGCCGGCGCCTGAGCCGCCGGGGCGGCTGCCGCCTTCGACGGGTCGAGCAGCGCCAGCACTTCGCCCACCTTCACGTCGGCGCCCTCGGGGTGCTTGATGCTCGTGAGCTGACCGGCGCGGTCGGCGCTCACCTCGAGGTCGATCTTCTCGGTCTCGAGCTCGACGAGCGCTTCGCCCAGGGCGACCTGGTCGCCTTCCTTCTTGAGCCAGCGCGCGATCCGCGCCTCGACCACCGACTCACCCAGTTCCGGAACAACGATATTCA
>CADEFD010000038.1:0-34466 GCA_902826515.1 uncultured Acidobacteriota bacterium | reverse complement strand
CGCGCGATCCGCGCCTCGACCACCGACTCACCCAGTTCCGGAACAACGATATTCATCATTCGATCCCCTTCAGGGACTGGGGACCAGGGACCAGGGACAAAGGACCTCACGTGACGTCGGCACGTCCTGGTCCCTGTTCCCTGATCCCTCGTCCCTGTTCTTTAGACCTGTTTGGCGACGACGCGCGTGGCGTCGGGCACGTCGGCCTTGTCTTCGAAGGCCTGGGCGACGAGCGCCCGCTGATTGACCTGATGCCACGCCGCCGAGCCCTCCGACGGGCTCGAGTTGCGCACGCGGCCGACGTAGCGCAGCGGCCAGCGGCCGTCGATGAGCCGTTCGAGCTCGCCGCGGACGAAGTCCCAGCCGCCCATGTTCTCCGGCTCTTCCTGCACCCAGCAGATCTCCTTGAGCTTCGTGTAGCGCTCGAAGAGCCCGCGGACCTGTTCGGCCGGGAAGGGATAGAGCTGCTCGACGCGGGCAATCGCCACGCTGCTGCTGGCCTTGCGCGCCTCGCTCGACACCAGGTCCACGTAGACTTTGCCGCTGCAGAGCACGAGGCGCTTCACCTTCGCCGGCGTCTTCGCCGTGACGGCGTCGTCGATGACCTTCTGGAAGCGGCCTTCGGCGAGTTCGCGCGCCGGCGAGGCCACCATCGGGTGACGCAGCAGGCTCTTCGGCGTGAGGACGATGAGCGGCAGCGGATCGGTTTCGAGCAGCAGCGCCTGACGCCGCAGCACGTGGAAGTACTGCGCGGCGGTCGTGCAGTTCACGATCCGCACGTTGGTGTCGGCGGCAAGCTGCAGGAAGCGCTCGACGCGCGCGCTCGAGTGATCCGGGCCCTGGCCCTCGTAGCCGTGCGGCAGCAGCAGCACGACCGAGGGCGCCATGCCCCACTTGGCGCGGCCCGACATCAGATACTCGTCGAGGATCGTCTGCGCGCCGTTGATGAAGTCGCCGTACTGCGCTTCCCACAACACGAGCCGCTTCGGCTCCTGCAGGTTGTAGCCCAGTTCGAAGCCGAGCACCGCCAGTTCCGAGAGCGCGCTGTTGTGGATCTCGAAAGCCGCCGTGGCCTGCGGCAGCGCCTGCAGCGGCACGTGTTTGTCGCCGGTCACGGCGTCGTGCAGCACGGCGTGGCGGTGGCTGAAGGTGCCGCGTTCCACGTCTTCGCCCGTGAAGCGCACGGGGATGCCGTCGGCCAGCGCCGAGGCGAGCGCCAGTTCCTCCGCGGCCGACCAGTCGATCGTCGGCTCGTCGGGGGTCGCCAGCATGGCCTTCTTGCGGTCGCGCCCGCGTTCGAGCTTCTTGTGCACGGTGAAGCCGGCCGGCACCTGCGACAGCGCGTCGTTCAGGGCGACCAGGCGGTCGAGCGGCACGGCCGTCGCCACGCGCGCGGCGGCGCCGCTCGGCGGCACGACCGGCACTTCGGGGATGTAGTGTTCCTCGGGCTTGAGGCCGGCGTACGCGGCTTCCATCGCCGCGCCATGTTTTGCCACCAGTTCGTCGGGGAGCGTCGCCGGCACGGCGCCGCTCGCGACGAGCGCCTCGGCGTACTGCTGGCGCACCGTGGGATGGGCGCTCACGCGCTGATAGAGCTGCGGCTGCGTGAAGGCCGGTTCGTCGCCTTCATTGTGACCGTGGCGGCGGTAGCCGACGAGGTCGATGAGGAAATCGAGCTGGAAGCGCTGGCGGTAGGCCCACGACAGGCGCGCCGCCTCGATGCAGGCCACCGGATCGTCGGCGTTGACGTGCACGATCGGAATCTTGAAACCGCGCGCGAGGCCGCTCGCGTAGCTGGTCGAGAACGACTCGTGCGGATCGGCGGTGAACCCGAGCTGGTTGTTGGCGATGAGGTGAATCGTGCCGCCGACGTTCCAGCCGGTGAGCCGCGACAGGTTCAGCGTCTCGGCCACGACGCCCTGACCGGGGAACGCCGAGTCGCCGTGGATGAGGATGCCGAGCACTTCGTGCGGCTTGAGCACCGGCGCGCCGGGCGCGCTCGTGGACGTGCCGGCGGCGCGGGCCATGCCGACGAGCAGCGGATCGACCGCCTCGAGATGGCTCGGGTTGGGCGGCATCGAGATGACGAGCGTCTGCGGACGATCGGGATGTTCGACGCGGGCGCCGGCGTGGTACTTCACGTCGCCCATCCAGCCGAGGTCGATGCGGCTGCTGCGCGAGAAGAGCGGGTCCTTGAACTCCGCGAGGATCTGCGGATACGGCTTGCGCATCACGTGCGCGAGCACGTTCAGGCGGCCGCGGTGCGCCATGGCGATGAGCACGTGCTTCACGCCCGAGGCGGCGGCGTCGGCGATGATTTCGTCGAGCACCGGGATCATCAGATCGAGGCCCTCGATCGAGAAGCGGGTCTTGCCGGGGAAGGTGCGCTGGAGGAAACGCTCGAACACTTCGACCTGGGTGATGCGGTCGAGCAGTTCGCGCCCCTCGATGGGATCGGTCGGCGGTCGGAATCGACGTGCTTCGACGGCCTCGCGCAGCCACACCCGTTCGTCGGGCACGAACACCTGCGCGAAGTCGTGGCCGCTTGTCGCGCAGTAGATCGCGCGCAGCCGCTCGATGGCCTCGAACGCACTTGCCGCGCCGGCGGCCACGGGGCCGCCGACGATGCTGGCCGGCAGCGCCTTCAGCGCGTCGGTCGTGAGCCCGTGCGACTGCGGATGCAGCGACGGATCGCCCACCGGCCGGTTGAAGCCGATTGGATCGAGCGCGGCGGCGAGGTGGCCGTAGCGGCGAATCGAATCGGCCAGGGTGACGGCGGCGATGGCGGCGCTGACGTCGCTCGGCGCGACGCTGCCGGCGGCCGGCGCCGCGGCAGCGGGCGGCGGCGTCCAGGTGCGGAAGGCCGCACGGGTGTCTTCGTCCACGGAGCCGGGGTCGCGCTGGTAACGCTCGTACAGTTCGAGCACGTAACCGGCGTTGGCGCCGCTAATCTCGTCCCACGGATTCATATCTCGACTATTGTATCGGCACTGTCCACATCTTCCCGAGGCGACGGCATGGTATCGAGACCCACATACGACGATGCGAACCTCATCCTGAGGCTCTACGAGATGCGCCGCGATGACCGCATGCGCGAAGCCCGGGCGTGGTTCACGGCCAGTTTCCGGCCGAAGAAGTGGGAAGATCTGGCCACGCTCGTGCCGCCGGGCAGTCCGGAGAACGCCTCGTACCGCATGGTCATCTCCTACTGGGACATGGTGGCGTCCTTCATCGTCACCGGCGTGCTCAACAAGGAGCTGTTCTTCCAGAGCGGCCGCGAACTGCTGGTCGTCTTCGAACGCCTGCGCGTGGTGCTGCCGGGCATCCGCGAGGCCTACAAGGACCCGTCCTACATGGCCAACCTCGAGCGTGTGGGCGCGGATTTCGCCGCCTACATGCAGTCGCATCACCCGGACGCGCATCAGGCATTCGTCAAGCGCATCAACGGGTGATTCGTCTCGTCGCGCTCGATCTCGACGGCACCCTGCTCGACGGTCGCGGCCACGTGCCGCCCGAGAACCTCGAGGCGCTGGCCGACGCGGCCCGGCAGGGCGTACATCTCGTCGTGGTGACCGGCCGCAGTTATCCCTTCGCCCTGCAGGCGGTCGAGGCGCTGCCCGATCCGCTGACGCTCATCGCCTACAACGGCGCGGTGGCGCGGGTGCGGGGCGGCGGGACACTCGCCGTGCGGCACCTCGATCCGGGCACGGCGCGCGAGGTGCTCGAAGCGACGCGGCCGTGGCGCGAATCCACGCTGATGCAGTTCGATCGCGACGGCGAAGGGCAGACCGTGTTCGATCGCATGTCGTGGGAGCCGGCGAACCGCCGCGGCTACTACGAACGGATCCGCCACCTCGTGCGCGCGGTGGACGATCTCGAAGCGGCGCTCGACGACGATCCGCCCGTGCAGGTGGCCTTCAACGGCGGCACGGGGGTGATGACCGACGTCGTCGCCGCGATCGGCGCCGTGGACGTGCAGCACGCCATCGCCGTGTCGGTCACGTCGTATCCGGCGCGCGACTTCACGCTCGTGGACGTGAACGCGGCCGGCGCCACCAAGGGGCCGGCACTCGCCGAGCTCGCGCGGCACCTCGGCGTGGCGCGCGACGAAGTCTTCGCGATCGGCGACAACCACAACGACGTGGACATGCTGCGCTGGGCGGGCACGGCCGTGGTGATGGGCAACGCCGAGCCCGACGTGCTCGCGCTCGGCCTGCCGGTGACGGCGCCGAACACCGAGGCCGGCGTGGCGCAGGCGCTGAGGCGATACGTGCTCAGGGCAGGGAACAGGGACTAGGGACTAGGGACGGCCGCTCGTTCCAGTCCCTGCTCCCTGTTCCCTGTTCCCTGGTCCCTGGTCCCTGGTCCCTGTTCCCTGCTTTTCAGAACCCCGTCCCAAACCTGACGTGCACGCGCCATGTGCCGTTGGCGCGGCCGGCGTCCACGTAGGCGTTCACGGCCATCAGGTTCGCGAACCAGCCGACGCCGATGCCGCGGTCGAAGGTGGCGTCGCCCACCTTCGTGCCGGCGTCGTAGACAGCGCCCCAGTCCACGAACGTACGCACGCCGTGCCGCACGATGGCGAGCGGCGAGCCGAACGGGTAGGCGAGTGACACCGACGCGCCGGCCGCGTTGTCGCCCACGCGGTAGCCGCGCCGGTAGCCGCGCGTGGCCAGGCCGCCGCCGATCATGGTCTGCTCGTAGCGGGGCAGCGCGCCATCCGACGAGGTGATGAAGCCGCGCACGGTCACGGCCGAGCCGAAGGGCAGACCCAGGGCCGCCGAAGCATCGGCCCGCAGGCGGCGGCGTGCGCCCGTCACGACATCCAGCCGCTCGATGGCGGCGCGGCCCCACACGGCGTTGCGGGGGAACGCGGGATCGACGCGCGTGTCCACCATGAGGTCGGCCGTGAGGCGGGTGACATCGTCCTTTGCGCCGTCGAAGCGCACCCGATCGCGCGCGGCCTCGAGACCGACGCGGGTCGTGGTCGTGAGCGCCCCTTCGAGCCGGCCGAAGATGCGGGCCCGTTCCTCTACCAGATCGAACGCGGGATGTTCCGTGCGCCGCAGGTCGGCGCCCGCCTGCACCCGCGACAGCCCGCGGCCCTCGAACGAACGCGTGCCTTCGAGGCCGATGCGCCGCTCGCCGCCCCACGTCGCCGGCACCGCCAGCTGGCTCGTGCCGCCGAAGGCGCCGTCGAGCGCCGTCTGCAGGCCGTAGGTCATGCCGTAGCCTTCGTCGTAGCGCAGGACCGGCACCCACAGGCGCTCGCTCGTGAGGCGCGTGATCCAGCCCGGTGTGAGGTCCTCGGGCGACACCCCGGGCCGCTCGGTGACCTCGACGAGCACCATGAAGTCGTTCGGCGTGTCGATCGAACGTTCGAGCCGGCGCACCGTGACCGCCTCGAACCGGCCGCTCGCTTCGACTCTGGCGCGGGCCGCCTCGAGCACCTCGTCGCTGGCCGGCTGACCCACCGCGAGGCCCGTGAGCGCCAGCACATCGGCGTCGGGCGTCGAGTGATTGCCGTGGATGCGGATCTCGACGATCGGCGCGGTGACCGGCTGCGCGCCCGCGTGCACGGCCGCGAGCAGCAGGCAGGCTGCGAGGAGGAAGGTCGGGCGCGTCATTTCACGCGCACCGTGACGCCGGCCTGTCGATAGTCACCGTAGGTCACATCGTAGCTCGCGCCGGTGCGGCCGAGCGCCGTCGCCACGCGGATCCGGGCCGCGATCGACTGCGGCAGCCAGATGCCGGGGAAGGCCTCGTGCATACGCATCGACGCCGTGAGATCGTCGAAGCGGAGCACGCTGCGCCCCGGCAGGAAACCCCAGTCCACGTTGTCGAACACGTAGCGCACGATCTGCTTCTCGTCGCGCAGCACCCACAGCGTGATGAGCGCGGTCTTGTTCATCTGCTGCTCGATGCGCTCGTCGCGATCGCGGTCCTGCTCGCTCCGCCGCTGCTCGCGCCGCCGGTCGCGCTCCGTGCGGCTGACGTTCGCCCCCTGCGAGCCAACCTCGACCTTCACGTCCTTGTCGTCGCCGAAGAGGCGGGCCGGGTGGTATTCGATGCGCAGCACCTCGCGCCCGTCGAGCGTCTCGCGCCCGGCCAGAGCGTAACGCCCCGGCTCGAACTTGAACTCGAGGAAGTACGCCGCCGAGACGAACGACGGCTCGGCCTGCTGGCTGAGCAGGTCGCCCACGCCCTCGGGCGAGGTGGGGGAGGGCGGCAGGCCCTTCTCGGCGTCGCGCTTCGCCTTGCGGGCGTCGCGCTCCTTCATCCTGGTGAGGTAGCGGTCTTCGTAGCGGCGGCGCTCGCCGTCGGCAATCGTGACGCCGTTGGCCGCGAGCGGGCTGCGGATGAAGAAGCCTTCCTTCACGAACCACTGGTACTCATGCGCCGAGCCGTAGAGGCGCAGGCCGTCGGGGCCGGTCACGCTGACCTTCTGGCGCTCGGTGAGGATGTACTGCTGGAGCTTCTTCCAGTTGTCGTCGCGGCGCCTGACCACGTCCTCCATCAGGCGATCGAGATCGGTGGGCGGCCGGGCGGCGGGCTGGGCGGCGGCAAGCGACGGCAGAGCCGCCAGCAGACAGGTCACGATCCACAGGCGCACGGGAATCTCCAGGGACGAGCGGGCAGGCGTCGGCGACAGGTTAGACGGACGCGGCCCGGCGGCGGTTCGTGCGGGTCGGACCGGCCGCACCGGCTGTGATAGAACCCTCAGCGGCCCGCCGTACGAGCGCTGGCGTGAGGGAGTGGACGATGCGGATCGCGATCGTGGGGGCCGGAGCCGTCGGCGGGTACTTCGGGGCCCGGCTCGCCCGGTCCGGGCAGGACGTGGCCGTCGTGGCCCGCGGCGCCCATCTCGAGGCGATTCGCCGCGACGGGCTGCAGGTGAAGAGCCCGGCGCTCGGCGACGTGGGGGCCCGCGTCACCGCCAGCGCCGACCCGCGCGAGATCGGCCCGGTGGACCTTGTGGTCTTCGCGGTCAAGACCTACGACAACCCGTCGGCGATTCCGCTCCTCGCGCCGCTGCTCGGGCCTGACACGGCCGTGCTCACGCTTCAGAACGGCGTGGACTCTGCGGACGAGGTCGCGGCGGCCGTCGGCGAGGCGCGGGTGCTCGGCGGCACGACTTACGTGGCCACCGCAGTCACCGCGCCCGGCGTCATCACGCAGACCGGCACGCACCGCTCGATCATCTTCGGCGAGGCGTTCGGCGCCCGCGACTCGATCTCGCCGCGGGTTGCTGCCATCGCGGACGTGATGCGCCCGGCCGACATCCAGGTCACGGCGGTGCCCGATGCCCGCGTGCCCATCTGGGACAAGTTCGTGTACCTCGCGCCGTTTGCCGGTTTCACCGGCGGCGCGCGGCTGCCGATCGGGCCGATCTGGCAGCGTCCGCACGTCCGCGAGATGTTCTACGCGGCGGCGCGGGAAGTGACGGCCATCGCCGCGGCCGAGGGCGTGACGATCTCGGCCGACCGGTTCGAGACGCTCGCCGCCTACATGGACGGCATTCCGTCCACGACACGTTCGTCGCTGCTCATCGACCTCGAGGCCGGCAAGCGGATCGAAGTCGAGGCGCTGCACGGCGCGGCGCTGCGCCGCGCCGCCAGGCACGGCATTGCGACGCCGGTGCTGGCGACGCTCTACGCCGTGCTGACCGCGTGGGACGCCGGCGTGCCTGCTAGATGAAGTCGGGCAGGTGATCGTCGCCGGCTTCGATGAGCAGGCGATGGATCTTCGCGCCGTGGGCGTACTCGACGAGCGCGACCTCTGCCGGGATCCGGAAGAGGCCGCGCCAGAAGCCGCGCTTGTCGGCGCGCCGCGGTTCGACCTTCGGCTGATCGGCCACCGCGTGTGCCCAGGCCGCGAGCGGCACCGGCCCGCGCGGCCGGCGCGGTGACGGCGCCGGCGGCACATGCGGCTTCGGTTCGGGCGCCACTTCGGGCAGCGGCGCGGCGGCGACCGCCGCCACGGCGTCGACGGCCGGCGCGGCGTGGCGCGTGCGCGCCTTCGTCGTGGTCTTGCGGGCGCGCGCCTTCGGCGCGGACGCGGCCGGCTGGGGCGCGGGTTCGACGGCGAGATGGCGCGTCGGCGCGTCGGTGGCGGTGCGGGCCTGCACGGCGCGCTTCGCCTGACGCTTCTTCGGCGCCGGGGCCTCGTGGATGTCGGCGTCGGGCACGACGGTCACCCGCGTCTCCATCGGCGGGTGCGGCACCGGCGGCGCCGGCGGCGGCACGAACGGCTCGGCGGCCGGCGTGCCCATCGCATTCACCGCGGCCTGGGCGCGCAGCGCGAGGCGCATCGCCCGCGCCGGGTTGCCGCCGACGAGGGGATGGTCGAGCGCGTCCTCGGGCTGATCGTAGCCGGCACGGCGCCGCGCTTCCGCGAGCGCGAGGCCCACACCTTCCGACGAACGCTCGGGCCGCAGCGCGCGCCGGCGTTCCTTGCGCGAGCTGGTCGGCGCGGCACGGAGGATCGGACGTCCGAGGCGCGCGAACAGCGCGGGGATGCCCGCTTTTTCCGGATCGTAAATGCCCCACTCGTCGGTGATCTTCCAGTCGCCGGTGGGAGCACTGGTCTTCGTGGTCGGACGCTTGGATGACATATGGAGGCTACCCGCCGACATCACAGAGCAATCCGTGTGCCTCCCCGCGTCGGCCCGTGAAATCACGCAGATCCGCTGTGCGCGGCCGCATGCCCCGCACGCCGCAGCCCCAAAATCGGTCACAGTGCTTACAAAACGGACATTCGCGGCTGACCAAATCGGACACTCGCCGGCGTGCAGATACGGCAAAACGCCGTCCTGGCGTGGAGCCGCGCGTCGTGGCACATCCATTGCCTCGCAGAACCGGCATGGTGGTGTCGTTCCTGGGCACGAAGGGCGGAACCGGCACGACGACTCTGGCGGTGAACTGCGCCGCGGAGCTGCGTCGGGTGTCGGGCATGCCGACCGTCGTCGTCGATCTGAAGCCGGGTACTGGTGACGTCGGGCTGTTCCTCGGCGTGCGCTCGAAGTTCACGCTCCTCGATCTGCTGGATCAGCTCACGTGGCTCGAGCCGCATGTCATTCCCGGCATGCTCGCGCGGCACGACTGTGGCATCGACGTGTTACCCGGCGCGGCCGACTACGGGCGGCCGGGCACGGCCGACGCGGCCGACGTGGAACACGTCATCGACACGCTGCGCCGCACCTACGACTACGTGGTGGTCGATGCCGGCAGCGCCCTCAGCCCGTGTTCGGCGGCGGCGCTGCACGTCTCGGACGAAGTGCACTTCGTGGCCAATCCCGACCTGCCGTGCCTGCGCAACCTGCAGCGGCTGCGCGATCTGGTGCGCCTCGCCGGGGTCCCCGAAGACCGCGTGCGCTACGTGCTCAACCGCACGTCGGACATGGAAGTGGTGCCGCTGCGCGAGATCGAAGTGGCCCTCGGCCGCCACATCGACCATCGCTTCACGAGCGACTACCGCACGGTGGCGGCGGCGCTGAACGCCGGCGTGCCGGTGTCGACGCTGCGTCCGGGCGCGCTGCGCGCCGAACTCGACACCTTCGCCCGCGCCATCGTGTCGCGCGCGCTGGCCGCCGCCTGATTGCGCGGCGCGCCGGCGGCGCTCAGGCCTTCACGAAGTCCACGGTCACCTTCGTGGTGATGCCGCCGCGTGCCGTGAAGTCGCCGACCACGGTCATCCGCCGCGGCTGGCACGCCGCCACCAGGTCGTCGAGGATGGTGTTGGTGGCCGCCTCGTAGAAAATTCCCTGGTTGCGGTAGTGCAGCAGGTAATACTTGAGCGCCTTCAGTTCGAGGCACGTCGCGTCCGGCACGTAGCGGATCGTGATCGTGCCGAAGTCGGGGAGCCCGGTCTTCGGGCACATCGACGTGAACTCGGGACACGCGATCGCGATCTCGAAGTCGCGCCCGGGGCGCGGGTTGGGGAAAGTCTCGAGTGGCGGCGCGCTTGACATGCCGTCGATCTTAGCATTCGCTTGGACAGGCGTCCCGACGGGCGCTGCGCGTTCGTTGACACGTCCTGCCGTGCGCGCTAGCATTACCGCGTTTTTCAAAGGTTTTCCGCCACTCCGCTTCCGCGCGCGGACGTGCGGTCGATGCAGGGACGGCGCGCGGACCAACCCAGGGGGACACGATGGCTGAGGCGCGCAGGATGGGCAAGTCGGAGCTCTTCTCGCATTTTTCCGAGAAGTTCGAACTGAAGCGGACGCAGGTGCGGGAGCTGTTCGACGAGCTGACGGCGCTCGGCGAGAAGGAACTGAAGCGCTCGGGCGAGTTCGTGCTGCCCGGCATGGTGAAGCTGGTCGTGCAGAAGCGCAAGGCGCGCATGGGCCGCAACCCGGCCACCGGCGAGCCGATCAAGATCCCGGCGAAGACGGTCGTGAAGGCGCGCATCGTGAAGCAGCTCAAGGACGCCGTGCTGCCCCGCAAGTAGACGGATTTCTCCAACCCGCCCCCCGGGTGTCGCGACGACGGGAACCGCCCCGGTTCCCGTCGTGCCGCACTTCCTCCCGCCCTCCCCGCTACGCCCCGCCGCGAATCCGGCGCGCGAGATCCTTGATCTCCAGCCGGTCCAGCTTGAACTTCAGCGTGCTGAGCGGAATCCCCAGGTACTTGGCTGTCTGTGTCACGTTCCAGCGGCTGCGTTCGAGCGCCCGGATGATGTAGTTCCGTTCGAAAGTCGTGAGCGCGCGATCGAGCAGGTTGGTCGTGCCGCTGCGGTCGATGTCGGCGACCTGCAGCTCGAACGGCAGATCGCCGTCGGTGATCCAGTCGTGGTCGCAGGTGGCGACCAGGCGCTCGATGAGGTTTTCGAGCTCGCGGATGTTGCCCGGCCACCAGTAGTGCTGGAGCATCTGGAGCGTCGAGGTCGAAAGCCCCTGCACGTTCTTGCGGAAGCGCGTGTTGTACCGCGTGAGGAAGAACCGCACCAGCTCCGGCAGATCTTCCGCCCGCTCGCGCAGCGGCGGCACGCGGATCGGAATGACGCGGATGCGGTAGTAGAGGTCTTCGCGGAACGAGCCGTCCTTCACCGCGCGTTCGAGATCGACGTTGGTGGCCGAGACGAGCCGGAACTGCACCTTGAGCGGCTTGCCGCCGCCCACGCGCTCGATCTCGCCCTCCTGAATCGCGCGCAGCAGCTTGGCCTGCAGATCGACCTTCAGCTCGCCGATTTCGTCGAGGAAGAGCGTGCCGCCGTGGGCCAGCTCGAACTTGCCGATCTGCTGGCGCACGGCGCCGGTGAAGGCGCCCTTCTCGTGGCCGAAGAGCGTGCTTTCGACGAGGTCGCGGGGGATCGCGGCCAGATTCACGGCGATGAACGGCCCCTCGGGGTTTTCCGAGTGGCGATGAATCATGCGCGCCACCAGTTCCTTGCCGGTGCCGCTTTCGCCCTGGATGAGCACGGTGGCCGAGAGTGTCGCCACCTTGTGCACGCTCTCGAGCACCTCGCGGATCGCCGGGCTTGGCCCCGAGACGAACTCGCGGTCGCCGCTCTGGTCCTTCACCTCGTCCGACAGGGCCATGACCTTGCGGTTCAGGTCCTGGCGCTCCGAGGCGTGGCCCACGATCGACTGCACGGCCTCCGGCGCCGCCGACTTCACGAGGAAGTGATACGCGCCGAGTTTCACCGCGGCGACCGCGGCATCGACATCGGCCTCGTCGCCGAGCATCACGAACTCGGCGAGCGGGTAGTTCTCGCGCACGATGCGCAGGAAGTCGAAGCCGCTCACGCCGGGCAGCGAGTGATCGGCAAGCACCACGTCCACGCCGTCCTTGCCGATGAGGCCCAGGCCGGCCTCGGCCGAGCCGGCGCGCAGCACGCGGTGATCGCGGCGCAGGATCTGCGACAGGCGTTCGCGGCTCGACTCGTCGGAGTCGACCACCATCACGGTCTTGCGGGCAGGGGGCATGTGGGCGCGGTCGCGCCAGTATAAGACTCCTCGCGGCGCGGCGCCGTCCCGGGGGCATACTGGGGCCGGGAGCACAGACGAATGTCCTGGGCGTGGATCGTGGCGGCGGCAGCGGCGCTCGTGGCGGCGGCGAGCTGGGTGGTGGCGCGGCGCGCGGCGCGGCAGGTGCGCGACGTGACGGCGATGTACTGGCAGCTCAAGTTCGAACACGGTGAGCTCAAGGCGCGGGTGGACAAGGCGCTGCCCGATCCGGCGGCGCCGCCGAAAACCCCGCCCGGCACGCAGTTCGTGCCGCTCACGAGCGTCAAGCGATGACGTGCATCCGCCGATGAGATTGTCACCGGCCGTGTGTTGACGGCCCGCCCGCATCCGGGCGACAGTGGGAAGTTCTTCCGCCTTCGCGGCCGTGCCGCTACGGCGTGACCTTCGGCCACGGCGGCCGCAGAGCAGCGACGATCAGGAGATCAAGCGTGGCGAGCGAATATGACGTGGTAGTGGTGGGGGCCGGCACCGGCGGGTACGTGGCGGCCATTCGCGCCGCGCAGCTCGGCCTCAAGGTGGCGGTCGTGGAGCGCCAGAAGGCCCTCGGCGGCACCTGCCTCATCTGGGGCTGCATCCCCACCAAGGCGCTGCTCGAACACGCCCACGCGCTCAAGGTCGCGCAGTCGGCCAAGGAATGGGGCCTCACCGGTGTGGACGGCGCCAAGGTGGGCATCGACATGCCGGCCGTGCACGCCCGCAAGGACAAGATGATCACCGGGCTCACCGGCGGCATCGAGTCGCTGTTCAAGAAGCACAAGATCGAGTGGATCAAGGGCACGGCGCGGATCACCAGCCCGAACACACTCGAGGTCGCCCTGCACGCCGGCGGCACCGGGACCGTCACCGCCACGAAGCAGCTCGTGCTCGCCACCGGTTCGGCGCCGCGGTCGATTCCCGGCATCGAGGTGGACGGCACGCAGATCATCTTCAGCGACCACGCCATTCACCTCGGCCACGTGCCGAAGTCGATCGCCATCATGGGCAGCGGCGCGGTGGGCGTCGAGTTCGCGTCGATCTTCAAGAGCTACGGCAGCGAGGTCACGATCATCGAGCTCATGCCGAAGCTCGTGCCGGCCGAAGACGAAGCCGTCTCGAACGAACTCGAGCGCACCTTCAAGAAGCGCGGCATCAAGGCCCACACCGGCGCGAAGGTGACGAGCGCGAAGGCCGGCGCCGGCGGCGTCGACATCACGATGGACAAGGGCGGCAAGACCGAGTCGCTGAACGTCGAGATGCTGCTCGTGGCCACCGGCCGCGGCCCGGTCACCGACGGCCTGGGCGTCGAGACCATCGGACTGAAGATGGATCGCGGCTACATCGTAGTGGATTCGCTCTTCGCCACGAACGTGCCCGGCGTCTCGGCCATCGGCGACGTCATCACGATGGGCGGCCCGCACTACCAGCTCGCGCACGTCTCCTCGATGGAAGGCATCCTGCTGGCCGAGAAGATCGCCGGTCACGAGGTGAAGGCGATCAACTACGACCACGTGCCCCGCTGCACCTACACCGAGCCGGAAATCGGCAGCGTGGGCCTCACCGAGGCGCAGGCGAAGGCCGCCGGCCACGACGTGCGCATCGGCAGCTTCCCCTTCCGCGCCCTGGCGCGCGCCCGCATGGCGGGTGAGACCGACGGCTTCGTGAAGATCGTGGCCGAGAAGAAGTACGACGAGGTGCTCGGCGTGCACATCATCGGCCCGCGCGCCACCGAGCTCATCGCCGAGGCCGTGCTGGCACTGCGCCTCGAGTGCACGGTCGAGGAACTCGTGAAGACGATTCACGCGCATCCGACGATGTCGGAGGCGATGGGCGAAGCGTCGCACGCCGCGCACGGAGCCGCGATTCATATCTGAGGATCCCGAGCCCTGCCGGGGTTCCGAGACTCGATGCAGCGAGGAAGTTCAATGTCCACACCCGTAGTCATGCCCCAGATGGGCGAGTCGATTGCCGAGGGCACAATCGTCCGGTGGATCAAGAAGGTCGGCGACACCGTCGATCGCGACGAGCCGCTCTTCGAGATCTCGACCGACAAGGTGGACGCGGAGATCCCGTCGCCCACGGCCGGCGTGCTGCTCGAGATCGCCGTCAAGGAAGGCGAGACGGTGCCGATCCACAGCGTCGTCGCGACGATCGGCGAGGCGGGGGCGAAGCCCTCCGCCTCCGCGCCGGCCGCACCACCTTCCGCCTCCGCCGCTGACGCGGCTACGGCGAGACCGGCTTCGCCGGTCCCTGCGTCGGCGCCCCCGGCTGTGCCGGCACCAGCGGCCGCACCCTCGGCGGGGACCGGCGCCGCCGGTCTCGCCGTAGCCGCGGAAGCGGCGAAGGCGGAGGGACGCGCGCAGCGGTCGTCGCCGCTCGTGCGCCGCATCGCCAAGGAACACGGCGTGGACATCGGCCACATCAGCGGCTCGGGCGCCGGCGGCCGCGTGACCAAACACGACATCCTCGAGTTCATCGAATCCGGCCCCGCCGTCGCCTCGAAGGCTGCGCCCGGCTCGGCTATGGCGGGCTCGGCCGCTGGTGCGGCCTCGTCCGTGGCCGCGAAACCGGCGGCGCCGGTCCACGCGCCCGCGCCGGTCGCGCGGATGGCGGGCGACCGCATCGAGCCGATGTCGGTGATGCGCAGGAAGATCGCCGAACACATGGTGTTCAGCAAGCACACCTCGCCGCATGTCTACTCGGTGTTCGAGGTGAACTACTCGCGCATCGATCAGATCCGCAAGGCCAAGAAGGACGACTACGAACGGCAGGGCGTGAAGCTCACCTTCACGTCGTTCATCGCCAAGGCGGTGACCGACTGCCTGCGCCGGCACCCGGTGCTCAACGCCTCGATCGACGGCGACAACGTGGTCTACCGCGGCTCGGTGAACCTCGGCATCGCCGTCTCGCTCGAGAACGGCCTCATCGTGCCGGTCGTGAAGGGCGCCGACGAGAGGAACCTGCTCGGCCTCTCGCGCGCCATCCAGGACGTGGCCGACCGCGCCCGCGTCAAGAAGCTGAACCCCGACGAAGTGCAGGGCGGCACCTTCACCATCACCAACCCCGGCAACCTCGGGGCGCAGTTCGGACTGCCGGTCATCAACCAGCCGCAGGTCGCGATTCTCTGCGTGGGCACGATCGAAAAGCGGGCGGTGGTCATCGACGACATGATCGGCATCCGCATGATGGGTTACCTCACGCTCGGCTTCGACCATCGCCTGGTGGACGGCGTCGCGGCCGACCAGTTCCTGGCCGACCTGAAGAAGTCGCTCGAACAGTTCGACGCCGCGCAGGCCTAGGGACCGGGCGTATGCCCTCCCCAGTCCCCAGTCCCGACTCGCCGGACGCGCGCCGCACCCTGAGCGTGCGGCGCCTCGGGATCGTGCCGTACGCCGAAGCGCTGGCGCTGCAGCGGGCGCTCGTCGAAGAGCGCAAGGCGGGTGCAATTCCAGACACGCTGCTCCTGCTGCAGCACCCGCACGTGCTCACGCTCGGCGTGAAGGGCGACGGCGGGCGCGGGCACATCCTGGCGCCGGCCGAACGTCTGGCGGCGATGGGCGTCGAGGTCTCCGAAACCGGCCGCGGCGGCGACGTCACGTACCACGGCCCAGGCCAGCTCGTGGCGTATCCCATCATCGACCTCGACCCCGATCGCCGCGACGTGCACCGCTATGTCCGCGACCTCGAAGAGGTGATGATCCGTGTCTGCGGCGCCTACGGCGTCGCCGCCGGACGCATCGCCGGGAAGTCAGGGGCCTGGGTACGGGTGCCGTCCGCCTCCGCCGCCTCCGCCGCTCCCGCGGCTTCGGCGGCTTCGGCGAGACCGGCTGCGCCGGTCCCCGTTCCCGCGGCTTCGGCGAGACCGGCTGCGCCGGTCCCCGTTCCCGCGGCTCCGGCGAGACCGGCTGCGCCGGTCCCCGCTTTGGCCGCCCCGGCCGGTCCGGGCCCTTCCGACCTGCGCCCGCCCGAGAAGATCGGCGCCCTTGGCGTTCGAATTTCGAGATGGATCACGAGCCACGGCATCGCCCTCAATGTCTGGACGGACCTTGAGTATTTTCAGCTGATTGTCCCCTGCGGGATCGCGGAATACGGCGTAACTTCGCTCGAACGTGAGATTGGCGTGCAGATCCCGATGGCGGAGATCGAGGCACGCTTCGTGCAGCACTTTGGCGATGTATTCGATCGACGGCCGGCGTCCATCGATGCATCGCCATCATGAACAGCGCCCCTCTTCGCTGCACCGAATACACCCGCATCGCGGGGTGGATGAGCGCGCTCGTCACCACCGCGACCTTCTCATTCCTGCACGATGCCTACGATCGGCTGCCGCTGCTCGTGCCGATCCGGTTCGACGACGGCAACCCGAGCCAGTTCGCCTTCAAGTCGGTGGAGCTGGTGTACCTGCCGTTCGGCCTGCAGGTGGCGCTCAGTCTGGTCTTCGCGGCCATCGTGGCGGTGCTGATTCGCCGCTCGATCCGGCCCGACGACCGCGGCCTGGCGGACGCCCCGACGCAGCACGCTGCCGAGGCCATCGCGCTGCTCGCCATGGTCTGGATCGCCTTCCAGGGTGTGAACGCCTGGCGCCTGGCGATGCTCTACCGGCGCACGTTCGACGCCCATCAGGAGATCTTCGTGGTGGCGCTCATCACGGCCATCACCGCCTCGGTTGTCATCGTCGCGCGCGCCGTGCTCCAGGTGCAGGTGTCGGAGGAAGGCAGCGACGCGCCGAGCCAGCTCCGCCAGCCGGTCGTGGACCACCGCCGCCGGCCCTTCGCCGTGGCCGCGCTGGCCATTGCGCTCGCGCTGGGCATCGCGGCGCCGCTCTACATCCTCGCGTCGGTCTGGGGCGGCCTCAGGCCCATCTAGGGCAGCGCCCGGCGGCACCTGCCGCCTCGTCCGGTTCCACCTCGTCCATCCCTCGGTGTCCGCCGGGGAATACCCGTTCGACCACGGGTGTTCTTAACGGTAGACACCAAGACGAGGTAACCGTGAACCGCATTCCGAGCGACACCGCACTCATCGAGCGCCTGCAGGCCGGCGACGATACCGCCGTAGCCGAGCTGGCCCGCACCTATGGCGCCAGGGTCTACCAGCTGGCGCTGCGCTACACCCGGAACAAGGAAGACGCCGAAGAAGTGGTGCAGGACGTCCTGCTGAAGGTGCGCGACAAGATCGACGCCTTCCGCGGTGATGCCGCCCTCTCTTCCTGGATCTACCGCATCACCTTCAACACCGCGATGTCGCGCCTGCGCTCGACGCGCTCGGCCCGCTTCCACGAAGTTTCGGACGACACCGGCAGCGTCAACGAAGACGGCTCGCCGCGCGTGACCGAGCCGGCCGACTGGTCGGGCCTTGGCGACGATGCCGTGCACCGCGCCGAACTGCGCGACGCCCTGCGCGTGGCGGTGGCGGAGCTGCCGGCCATCTACCGCGCGCCGGTGATTCTGCGCGACCTGCGCGGGATGTCCACCGAAGAGGCGAGCCGCCGGCTCAAGGTGAAGGACCAGACGCTCAAGTCGCGTCTGCACCGCGGACGCCTCATCCTGCGCGAGCGCCTGGCCGCGTTCGCCGGCGGGCTCTCGATGCACCACGCCGCCACGGCCTAGCCGGGCGGCCGATCAGCCGGCGAGCGCCGACTCGAGCCGCACGCGATCGCGCGGCGCGAGCACCGGCCACACCGGTGTGAGCGCGCCGTCGTCCACCACGGCCGGCACCGCAACTCCGCGGACCCTTGGGCCGCCCTCGACCGGCGGTACGAGGAATACGTTCACCCAGCCGGGGGCGCGTCCGGTCACGAGCCGCGCGACCCGCACGGCCGCGCCGGCAAGCGCCAGCGGCCCCGGCGGCCACAGATACGGCACCTGCCGGTCGATCCGCGCGATGACGGCGGCCGGCAGCACATCGGCGGCGCGCGAGCCGCCGATCGCAGCCCCTTCCCACGGCACGAACATCTCCTTCGGCGGCCGCCCGATCGCGGCCAGCGAGACGTCCGCCGGTGCGGCGCCCGTCTCAAGGCAGGCCATCGCCGTGAGCGCACTTCTGAGCGCTTCGGGCGCCGAACCCGCGATGCGCCGGCGATCCCCGTCGCGCTCGCGCACGAAGGTCTCGACGAGGTCTGTCTGCGCGGCGCCCGCGCAGATGATGAGCGCACCCGGCGCGAGGGCTCTGAGCCGCGCGACGAGCGCGAGGCCGTCGTCGCCACGCCATTCCCCCGCGCCATGCCGGTCGGCCACCACGATCACGCCGGCGCCCACGACCGCACCCGTGTCGCCCGTGCCTTCGACGGCCGTGGACGATCCGGCGATGGGGCCCGACTGCCGGATGTCGAGGGCCAGCCCGCGGGCGACGTCGGCGGCGTCGTCCACGAGCACGATGCGCCGCGCGATGGCCGCGGCGGCAGCCTGATGGGTGATGGCCGCGCCGAGCGGTCCGGCGCCGACGACGGCAAGGATGGACACGGGACTATTCTAAGGGCGGGACTCGGGGCTCGAGGCCCGGGACTCGGGGACGCCACGACCGCGCCCCTTTCGTGATTGGAAGATGTCATGGCTGTTGCGTTCGTCACAGGGGGCACGCGGGGGATTGGGCGTGCGGTGGTCGAGGCGCTCGTCGCCCGCGGCGACAGCGTGGTGCTCACGGGCACGAGCGACGAGTCGGTGCAGCGGGCTGAAACCGCCGTGTCGCTTGCGGCCCACGACGCGACGCGTGTCATGGGGGTCGTGTGCGACGTGCGCGACGGCGGCTCGGTGCGCCGGGCCATCGACACCGCCGTGCAGCGTTTCGGCGGCCTCGATGTCGTGGTCAACAACGCCGGAGTGGGCGTGGGCGGGCCGATTGCGACCCTCGATGAAGCCGAGTGGGATCGCTTGATCGACACCAACCTCACGGGCGTCTTCCACTGCTGCCAGGCAGCCATTCCGCACCTCAAGGCACGCGGCGGCGGCTTCATCGTGAACATCAGCAGCCTGGCGGGGAAGAACGCATTCGCCGGCGGCGCCGCCTATTGCGCCACCAAGGCCGGCCTCGATGCCTTCAGCGAGGCTTTGATGCAGGAGGTGCGCTACGACGGCATCCGCGTGGCGCACGTCTGCCCGGGGTCGGTCGCGACCGGCTTCAACAACCGCGCGCCGGAAGCCGGCGCCGACTGGAAGCTCCACGCCGAGGACGTGGCGGCGGTGGTGCTCCACCTGCTGTCGCATCCCGCGCGCAGCCTGCCGAGCCGGGTCGAGATCCGCCCGGCCCAGCCGCCGAGGAAGTAACGCCGATGATCATCGAATCCGCCTGCGCGCCTCCGTTCCTGAAGAACGGCTTCGTCGTGAGCTGCGAACGCACACGCGAGGCGATCTACATCGACCCGGGCGACGAGGTCGAGGAACTGCTCGCCTACATCGCCGGCGAGGCGCTCACGGTCGTGGGCATCCTGCTGACGCACGCGCATGTGGACCATGTCTCCGGCGTCGCTGCCGCAAAACGTGCGCTCGGCGCGCCCATCTGGCTGCATCCGGCCGACCGCGTCATGTACGCGCGGGCGCAGGACCAGGGGGCGATGTTCGGCTACGCCCTCGAGCAGCCGCCGCCGCCCGACCGCTGGTACGAGCTGCCGGGCCCGATCGCGTTCGGCGACTACGACGTCTTCATCCACCACACGCCGGGGCACTGCCCCGGAAACGTGTGCCTCCAGGTGGGACGCCGCGGCACGGTGGGCATGGACCTCTTCGTGGGCGACACACTCTTTGCCGGCTCGATCGGCCGCACGGACCTGCCAGGCTGCGATCACGACCAGCTGCGCCGCTCGATCATGGACGTGCTGCTGGCGTTCGGCGACGAAGCGCGCGTGCGTCCCGGCCACGGGCCCGACACCACGATCGGCCGCGAACGCCAGACCAACCCGTTCCTGCTCGAATGGGCCGCTCTGGCCCGGCGCTGAGACAGCGTCCCGGAACCCTACGCCGTCGGCGCGGCCGCCGACTCGCGCACGGTGAACTCCATCCGCCCCACCTTCAGAGCGTCGCCGGTGCGCAGGAGCAGCTTCGTCACCCGCTCGCCGTTCACGAACGTGCCGTTCGTGCTCTCGAGGTCTTCGACGAGCAGGCCGTCGGCCTGAAGGGTGAGCCGGCAGTGGATACGCGAGACGAGCGGGGCGTCCACCACGAAGTCGGCGCGCGGGGCGCGTCCCACGGTCTTGATGCTGCCGGGCAGCAGCCGGAAGAGCAGAGCGGACGGAGAATCAGGCGTCGATTCGAGCAACCACATGTCGGGGGCTGATTCTACCAGCCGGCCGGCCTCCGGAACATGGGCCGACGCCGGTTCGTAACTGCTGATGGCGGCCGGCGCCGCGACACCCATGACCAGACCCCGCAAGTTCGCCCTTGGTGGCGCCGTCGTCGCCCTCGTGGCCACCGGCGCGTATCTCTCCACCGTGAACGGCGCCTCGTCTGCGATCGACCCGTCGCGGCTCGTCACGGTGGAACGTGGTCCGATGACGCGGTCGGTCGTCGCCACCGGCAAGATCGAGCCGATCACCAAGGTGGAGATCAAGTCGAAGGCCAACGGCATCATCGAGCGCCTGGCGGTGGACGTCGATCACCGCGTCGAGGCCGGGCAGGTGCTGGCCGAACTCGACAAGGAAAACCTGAACGCCCGGCTCCGCGAGGCCCGCGCCAACCTCGAGGCCGCCCGCGCCGCCCTCACCGCCGCCGAGGCGCAGGCGCGCAAGAACGAGATCGAGGCCGAAGCGCCCGACCTGGCGTTTGCGAAGTCGGCCGGGCAGCGGGCGCAGTCGCTGGCTGACCAGAAACTCATCTCGCAGGAAGCACTCGACCAGGCGCGCGCGGTCTACGAGCAGGCCGCCAACCGGCAGCGGGCCGCGCAGTCGCAGCTCCTCGTGAGCCGCGCGAAGATCGAGGAAGCGCGGGCGCAGGTGGCGCAGGCGCAGGCCGCCGCCGAACGCGCGGTCGAGGAACTCGCCAACTCCACGATCAAGGCGCCGATCCGCGGCACCGTGCTGACGCGCGATGTCGAGATCGGGAGCCCGGTGTCGTCGATCCTCAATCTCGGCGCCAACGCCACGCTGGTCATGACGCTCGGCGACATCGGCCAGGTGTTCGTGCGCGGGAAGGTCGACGAAGCCGATATCGGCTTCGTGAAGCTCGGCATGACGGCCCGCATCTCGACCGAAAGCTTCCGCGAGCAGACCTTCAGCGGCAAGGTCACGCAGATTTCCCCGATCGGCGTCGAGAAGGACAACGTGACCACTTTCGAGGTGGAGGTCTCGATCGACAACCCCGGCCAGCAGCTCAAGGCCAACATGACCGCCAACGCCGAGGTGATCCTCGAAGAGAAGCCCGACACGCTCGTCGTGCCCGAGGCGGCCATCAGCTACGACGAGAAGAAGGCCGCGTTCGTCGAGGTGGCTGACCCGGCCGCCGACACCGGCCGCCGCAAGGTGCCGGTGAAGGTCGGCATCGGCAACGGCACCCGCACGGAAGTGCTCGATGGCCTGAAGCCCGGCGACAAAGTGGTGCTGCCGGGCTAGCGGGGGTCGTGGGGTCAGACCCCATTCTGGCCCCGGCCCGAATAGTTGCAGGAACCGAAACCCAATTCTGGCCCTGCCCAGAAAGGGGTCAGACCCCAATGCGAGAAGCGATCACACAGGCCATCGACAACCTGCGGGCGAACAAGCTGCGCAGCGTGCTGACGATGTTCGGCATCCTGTGGGGCGTGATTGCCGTCGTGGTGCTCGCGGCCACCGGCGAAGGCTTCCAGCGCGGGAATCAGACCGTGCTCGAAGAGCTCGGCAAGAACATCGCGATCGTGTGGGGCGGCCGCACCACCATGCAGGCCGGCGGCCAGCGCGCCGGCAGGCAGATCTTCCTGACGCTCGACGACGCCCGCGCCATCGCCGCCGAATCGTCGCTCGCCGCCGTCGTGAGCCCCGAGATCAACCGCGGCGGACTGCAGGTGAAGAGCCGCTTCAACGCCGCCGCCCTCGGCGTACACGGCATCGAGCCGCAGTATCAGGACATCCGCACGATCGACGTGGAGCGCGGCCGCACGTTCGGGTGGCCCGACGAAGAGCAGGTGCGCCGCGTCGCCATCATCGGCGCCGATGCCTGGCAGCAGCTCTTCGGCGCGCGCGAGGGGCTGGGCGAGGTCGTGCACATCAACGGCGTGCCCTACACCGTCGTCGGCAAGATCCGGAAGAAGGACCAGGACAGCAACTACAGCGGCCCCGACAACGACAAGGTGTTCGTGCCGTTTGCCGCCATCGCCCGCGACTTCCCGCGGCCCGACGTGCCTCCCGGCACACTCTCGCAGATCATCGTCGCGCCGAAGCCGCGCGTGGTCGCCGGACTCGAACAGGTGCTCGACGCGCGCAGCGGCCGCATCAGCGACATCGACTGGCCGCTCGAACGCGACGTCCGCCACGTGCTGGCGCGGCGCCACCAGTTCAACCCCGACGACAAGGACGCGCTGAGCGTGTGGGACACGTCGCTCGAGACGCTGATGTTCGGGCGGATGATCGGCACGATGCGCGACTTCTTCTGGATCGTCGGCCTCATCACGCTCGCCCTTGGCGGTCTCGGCGTGATGAACATCATGCTCGTGGCCGTGCGGGAGCGCACCCGCGAGATCGGCGTGCGCAAGGCCCTCGGCGCCACCACCTCCACGATCCAGCGGCAGTTCTTCCTCGAAGGGTTCTTCCTCACGATGTTCAGCGGCGGCCTCGGCTTCGCCCTCGCGACCGGCCTCTGTGCGCTCGTCAACCAGCTCCCGATGCCGGCCCGCTTCCAGGGCATGGTGATGACGTGGCAGTCGGGCGCGCTGGCGCTCGGCGTGCTCGTGCTCATCGGCGTCGTCACTTCCACCTACCCGGCGCGGCGGGCGTCGCTCCTGCCGCCGGTTGAAGCGCTGAGGTTCGACGCGTGAGCCGCACCGGACGCGCGCAGCTCGGCGACATCGTGCGCGAGGCCTTCGCCGGCCTATCGCGGAACCGGCTGCGCGCCGGCTTGTCGATGCTCGGCATCTCCTGGGGCATCGTCTCGGTCGTGATGCTGCTCGCCTACGGCAACGGCTTCCAGGCGGCGCTCGAACGCGGATTCCGCGGCGCCTTCGGCGACGGCGTGGTCATCGCGTGGCCGGGGCAGACATCCGCCCAGGCCGGGGGGGAACGGGCCGGCAAGCGCATCCGCCTCAAGGAAGAGGACGTGCTGTCGGTGCGCGGCCTGCCGTTCGTGAAGTTCGTGAGCCCGGAGTTCACGCGCGACTTCAACATCAGCTGGGGCGTGAAGCAGGGCTCGTTCCTCATCCGCGGCGTGGCGCCCGAATACGCGGTGATGCGCAGCCAGTGGGTGCAGGCCGGACGGTTCCCCGACGCCGAAGACGTGCGGCTGCAGCGCCGCGTCGCCTTCCTCGGCAGCGAGGTCGCCAGGAAGATCTTCGGCAACGTGCAGCCGGTGGGCCAGCAGATCCGCATCGGCGGCATGGCCTTCGAGGTGGCCGGCGTGCAGCGCGAGAAGGTGCAGCTCTCGAACTACATGCGCCCCGACAAGGAGTCGGTCTTCATTCCGTACACGACCGCCGGGCAGCTCTGGAACACCGAGTACTCGTCGGTGATGGTCTATCAGGCGGTGGACGCCTCGAAGGAGGCGCAGGCCACGAAAGCCGTGAAGGAGGCCCTCGGCAGGCGCCTCGGGTTCGACCCGGCCGACGAGCGCGCGCTGCGCCTCTTCGGCTCGTCGTTCACCGCGGAGATCACGGCCGGCATCACGCTCGGGCTGAAGCTCGTGTTGTCGTTCATCGGCGTGCTCACCCTGGCGATCGGCGGCATCGGCGTGATGAACATCATGTTCGTCTCGGTCACCGAACGCACGCGCGAGATCGGCATCCGGAAGGCCCTCGGCGCCCGCCGCGGCGCCATCCTGCTCCAGTTCCTGCTCGAAGGCATGGTCACGACCGTGGCCGGCGGCCTCGCGGGCGTCGTCGCCTCGTGGGGCCTCGTGCTGCTCGTGAGTCCGCGGCCGTTCCTCTCGGAACTGCTCGACGATCGCAGCCGGAGCGCCGACATCCATCTGCTGCTCTCCGCCGAACTGCTGGCCGTGTGTGCCGGCATCCTGATGGTCGTGGGGCTCGTGAGCGCACTCGTGCCGGCGCTGCGCGCCTCGCGTCTCGACCCGATCGAGGCTCTTCGCTACGAATAGGGGCCGGCGGATCCGGGGCGCCGTGACTCATCACGGCCATACGCACCATTCATGCTCCACGCGGTCGCATCTGTGCGACGATGCCGCGGATGACCGCGCGTCCCCGCGCGCGGACACGGATGGACGCATGACCCTCACGAGACGCCACTTCACTGCCATCGTCCTGGCCACCGCGCTCACCGGGGCCGCTGGCTGCAATCCGGCCCCGCCAGCGCCGGCCGCGGCTGCCGTCGCAAAGAACGAAATCCTGTGGGACACCTACGGCGTGCCGCACGTCTACGGCACCTCTACGGCCGCCGTCTTCTACGGCTACGGCTACGCGCAGGCGCAGAGCCACGGCGACGAGATCCTGCGCCTCTACGGTGAGTCGCGCGGACGCGGCGCCGAGTACTGGGGCGAACCGTACGAAGCCACCACGCGCTGGGTGCTCACAAACGGCGTGCCGGCGCGCGCGAAGGTCTGGTACGACGCGCAGGAGCCGGGCTTCCGCGCCAATCTCGATGCCTTCGCGAAGGGCATGAACGACTACGCGGCGGCCCACGCCGATGCCATCGATCCGACGGTGCGTGTCGTGCTGCCGGTGACCGGCGTGGACGTCGTGGCCCACGCCCACCGGCTCATGAACTACATCTACGTCGCTTCGCCGAACCTCGGCGGGGAAGGTGAGGCGCCGCTCGTGGACGCGTCGGGCCGGCCGGTCGATCCGGGCTACACCGGCGAAGATGGCTCGAACACGTGGGCGGTGTCGGCGAAGAAGTCGGCGAGCGGCCACGCGCTGCTGCTGCAGAACCCGCATCTCGGATGGGGCGTGAACTACTTCACCTACTACGAGGCGCATCTGGTCGGGCCCGACTTCGAGCTCTATGGCGCCACCCAGATCGGGCTGCCGGTCGTCCGCTTCGCGTTCAGCCAGCAGATGGGTATTTCGAACACCGTCAACGGCATGATGGGTTCGACCACCTACCAGCTCGCGCTGCGCGACAAGGGCTACGTCTACGACGGGCAGGTGCGGCCCTTCGAGGTGACGACCACCAGCTACAAGGTGCGTCAGGCCGATGGCCGCGTGGTGGAGAAACCGCTCGAGATCCGGAGCACCGTGCACGGGCCGGTCTTCACGCGGAAGGACGGCGTGACGGTGGCGCTGCGGGTGGCCGGCCTCGATCGGCCGGGCATGCTGCACCAGTACTTCGACATGGTGACGGCGAAGAACTACGACGCCTTCACGGCCGCGATGAAGCGCCTCCAGGTGCCCACCTTCAACATCAGCTACGCCGATCGCGACGGCAACATCGAGTACATCTTCAACGGCATCGCGCCGAAGCGTGCCTCCGGCGACGTGGCGTTCTGGCGCGGCCTTGTGCCCGGCGATTCGTCCGAGTTCCTGTGGACCGAGGTGCACGGCTACGAGGAACTGCCGCGGGTGACCAATCCGCGCGCCGGCTTCGTGCAGAACTCCAATGACCCGCCGTGGTTCCCGTCGTGGCCCACCGAGATCCAGCCCGACGACTACCCGCCGTATCTGGCGCCGCTCTCGGCTGAATCCATGCGCGCGCAGAATTCGCTGTCGATGATGGCGGAGAGCGGCAGCCTGACGCTCGAGAAGATGATGGAGCTCAAGCTCTCCACGCGGTCGCTGCTGGCCGATCGCACGCTGCCCGAGCTGCTCGATGCCGCCAGGGCGGATCGCAGCCCCGACATGCAGGCGGCCGTCGCTCTGCTCGGTGCGTGGAACCACGACTATTCGGCCGACAACCGCGCCGGCCTGCTCTTCGAGGAGTGGGCGAAACTCTTCGCGGGGCCGTCCTTCACCGGGCTTGCCAACTACAAGGTGGCGTTCGATCCGGAGAAGGCGACCTCGACGCCCACCGGGATCAGGGATCCGGCTGCGGCCGTGAAGATGCTGCGCGAGGCGATCGCCACCACGAAGAAGAAGTACGGCGCCCTCGACCGCGTGTTCGGCGAGGTGTCTCGCTTCAAGCTCGGCGACGTGGACCTGCCGGGCGACGGCCATGTGGGCGGGCTCGGGCCGTTCCGCGTCATCACCTGGGGGCCGCTCGACGCCTCGGGCAAGCGCTACCCGCAGCACGGCGAGACCTGGATCGGCATGATCGAGTTCTCGACGCCCGTGAAGGCCTACGGGCTCATGAGCTACGGCAACTCGCGCCAGAAGGGCACCACCCACAGGAGCGACCAGCTCGAGCTGCTCTCGAAGCACCAGTTCCGCGAGCTGTGGATGCAGCGCGCGCAGGTCGAAGCCCACGTCTCGGAACGCACGGAGCTCACACCATGACACGCCTTGCCCTCCTCGCCGCCGGCGCCGCGCTGACCCTTCAGGCCGCCGCGCCGCCTTTCGCGCCCCTCCAGGCGGACCTCTTCGCCGTGCCGAACTCGTACTCGAACGCGTGGGGCGACTACGACAACGACGGGGACCTCGATCTGGCGGTGTCGCTCGGCACGGGCGAAGTGCGCCTCTACCGCAACGACAAAGGCGTGCTCGTGAGTGTGGGCGCGCAGGTGGGCATGCCGCAGGCGGGCAGCCACGAACTGCGCGGCCTGAGCTGGGGCGACTTCGACCAGGATGGCGACATCGACCTGCTCGGCGGCTCGACGCCCACCGACAAGCTCACGAAAGTGCTGCGCAATGACGGCGGCACCCGCTTCGTGGATGTCGCGGCCGAGATCGGCCTCACGATTCCCGGGCGCTCCGCCCGGCAGACCAACTGGGTGGATTACGACAACGACGGCGACCTCGACGTCTACTCGTCGGACCGCGCGGGCGACAACAAGCTGTTCCAGAACACCGGCGGGAAGTTCGCGCAGGTCTTCGCCGGCGCCGGTCCCACCGACCCGCGTCCCACCGTCGGCGCCTGCTGGCTCGACATGGACGACGACGGCGATCTGGATCTCTTCCTCGCCAACCAGGCCGGTGCCGCTGACGCGATGTGGCGCAACGATCGCACGGCGTTCGTGGACGTGGCCGCCTCGGCGGGCGTCGCGGGCCCGGCGCGTACCAAGGAGGAAGGCGGCGTGGGCTGCGCCGTGGGCGACTACGACAACGACGGCCGGCTCGACATCTTCGTGCCCAACTACGGCCACAACCAGCTCTATCGCAACAACGGCAACGGCACCTTCACCGACGTGGCGGCGAAGGTCGGCGTGGGCGTGGAGAACCACGCCGTGGGGTCTGACTGGGGCGACATCGACAACGACGGTGACCTCGACCTCTCGGTGATCTCCTACGTGGGCGCTCCCGGGGCGCAGCAGCCGCAGAACGCGCTCTTCCGGAACGACGGGGCCGCCGGCTTCGTGAACGTGCTCACGGGCGACAGCCCGCTGAATGCCGCCGACCACGCCTCGCAGTTCGTGGACTTCGACGGCGACGGCGGCATCGACCTGTCGGTGACCGACGGCTACGGGCCCAGGGGCGGCCACTTCCTGTTCCGCAACACGTCGCCGGCGGCCGTGAAGGCGCGCAGCCTGAGCGTGCTCGTGCTCGACGCGAAGGGCCATCACACGCGCTTCGGCGCCGAAGTGCGGCTGCGGGATGCCTCGGGACGCGTGCTCGGCACGCGCCAGGTGCTGACCGGCGGCGGCTACAACTCGCAGCGCGCCGCACCCGTCCACTTCGGCCTGGCCCGCCTCGAGCCAGTCACCGTGGAAGTCACCTTCATGAGCAACAGCGGCCGCAAGATGCAGGCGCTCCGGAACGTCCGTCCGGCCGACTACGCCGGCAAGAGCCTGGTCGTTCGTCAGGCGAACTGAATCGAACACATGCGCCGCGCGCGTCGATGATCCGGAATCGCCTTGTTCTGAAGGCAAATCGACGCACGAGCGGGTTGCACGCCCGGTGCAATTCGTGACATCTCGGACGGCGCCGGCGCGTGGTGTTCGTGGCACCATCCTCCACGGAGGTTTCCGTGGACAACCGCAGCACACCCGGCCGTCGTCGTCTTGCCCTTGGCGCGCTCTTCGTCGCGCTCCTGCTGCTCCCCGGCACCGCGTTCGCGCAGACCGCTGAGCTCCGTGGCACCGTGGCGGATTCCACCGGCAGCGCGCTGCCGGGCGTGACCGTCACCATCGTCAATGCCGCCACCGGCGTCTCGCGTGTCGTCGTCACCGACGAGCAGGGGACGTTCCGCGTGCCGGCGCTGCAGCCCGGCCCCTACACCGTCGAATCGACGCTCTCGGGCTTCGGCCCCGACAACCGCCAGGTGACGCTCACCGTGGGCCAGGTGGCGGATGTGAAGGTGGCGCTCTCGGTGGGCGCCATCGAAGAAAGCATCCAGGTGGTGGGCCGCGCGGCGGTCGAGATCGAAACCACCAAGTCGGATCTGTCCGCCGTCGTCAGTCAGGAGCAGCTCTCGGAGCTGCCGGTGCTGAACCGCGGGTTCGTCGGCCTCGCGCAGCTCCTGCCAGGCGGCGGGCCGGCGCGCACGGGTGACGGCCGCTTCGGCATCTCGACCTCGTTCGGGGGCACCAACGTGCGCAGCATGTACTCGATGCAGATCGATGGCGGCATCATGGACCATCCGATCTACGGCTTTGCGATCGTGAACGTGAGTCAGGACGCGGTGCAGGAGTTCCGCGTGCTGCGCAACCAGTTCGACGCCGAGTTCTCGCGCGCCGGCACCGCCGTGGTCAACGTGGTGACCCGCTCGGGCACCAACGAATACGCCGGCCGCCTTTCGTACTTCGGCCGCGACGACTCCCTCAACGCGAAGAATGCCTTCGCGCGCACCAAGCCGCCGTTCGACGCCGCCCGCTTCAGCGCCGCCGTGGGCGGGCCGCTCGTGCGCAACAAGGCCTTCGTGTTCGGCACCTACGAGTACAACCGCCAGAACTCGGTGCGCATCATCGCGCTGCCGGCCGCCAACCCGTTTGCCGGCGAATACAACGGCGTCTACGACAACGGCACGCGCGCCAAGCTCGGCCAGGCCAAGGTGGACTACACGGCCGGCCCGCGCCACGCCTTCAACGTCCGCTATCTCTACGACAACGACGACATCGTCGAGGACTACGAGCTGGCGGAGAACACCGCCCTCGACTTCCAGGACGTGTCGGCGAACTGGAACTGGACGCTCGGCGCGTCGATGCTGAACAGCATGGTCGTGCAGGTGATGGACCAGGACACGCAGCGCTTCCAGACAACGACCGGCACGCAGGTGATCCGTCCGTCGTTCACCTCGGGCCGCTCACCCAACCTGCCGCAGGGCTTCCCGCGCCGGCGCTACACGTTCAACGACACGTTCTTCTGGTCCACCGGCCGCCACTCGACCAAGTTCGGCGTGCGGATGGCATACGAAGACCTCGACTACCTGGCCGACTACTACGGCGCCGGCGTGTGGCAGTTCAACACGGATCGCCCATTCGACGCCGCCGACCGCGCCACCTGGCCGACACGTTTCACGATCGGCAGCGGCCCGGCCACGCAGAACTACCGCAACACCGAATGGGGCTTCTTCGCGCAGGACGACGTGCGGCTCGGCAACCTCACGCTCAACTTCGGCCTGCGCTACGACTTCGACAGCAACCTGCGCAGCCCCGACATGATCGCCGAACTGCTCGCCAATCCGCAGTTCGCCGGCCTCGAGAACCTGGTCACGGCCGACCGAGGAAACGACCTCAACAACCTCCAGCCGCGCTTCGGCTTCGCGTGGGACACCCGCGGCGACGGCCGCACGGTGCTGCGCGGCGGTTACGGGCTCTACTCGGGGCGCAACCGCCCGTGGTTCAACATCCGCGGCGACGTCGTGAGCAACCAGTTCACGGCCGAGATCACCGACGCGAACCTGCTGCAGTTCTACCCGAACCAGACGGCGGCCCTCGGCGGCCGGACGCTCGAAGACTACATCCGCACCGCCGGCGGGCGGGCGCTCTACCTGCCCGGAGACGACCTCAACCTGCCGTATGTCGTGAGTGCCACGCTCGGCATCGCGAAGATGCTGCCCGGCGACACCTCACTCGAAGTCGATCTCATCCGCCAGGTGCAGAAGGACCTGCAGACCGGGCGCGACGCCAACCTGCCGGCGCGCGGTCCGCTCGCCGCCAACCCGCGGCCCTATCCCCAGTTCTCATCGGTGACGCTCATCAACTCGCTCACCGACTCGAGCTACGACGCGCTGCAGGCGCAGCTGCGGCGCCGCTTCAAGGGCTCGACCTGGCAGATCTCGTACACGCTCGCCAAGGCGATTTCGAACGGCACCAACGACAACGCCAGCTTCAACACCGACCCCTGGAACACCTTCGGCAACGACGATCGCGGCCTCGACGAGAACGATCGCCGGCAGGCGCTCTCGGTGTCGGTCATCGCGCCGCTGCCGCTCGGCATCCAGCTGGCGACCATCGTGTCGCTCAGGAACGGGAATCCCTGGGACGTCACGGCCGGCGTGGACCTCGATCGCGACGGCAACAACCAGGACCGCCCGGCCGGCCTCCAGAAGAACTCGGGCGGCACGAAGAGCGACACCAACCTCGCCATCATCAACGCGTTCCGGCAGACGCGGAACCTCGCGCCGATCACGATGGAGCAACTGACCCGCACGTCGGCCGACCGGGTGGTCGACCTGCGTGCCACCAAGATGTTCCAGGTGGGCGCGCGCACCCGCTTCGAGGTGTTCCTCGAGACCTACAACCTGCTGAACACGGTGAACTTCGAGAACCCGAGCGGAGTCATCACATCGGGGAGTTTCGCGACCTACACCACCGCGCGGGACGCCCGCCAGGTGCAGTGGGGCGCCCGTATCCAGTTCTGAGGACCACCCGGCCGTAACCTATTCGTAACATCGCGGATACTTTGCCGTAACACTCGTCTCGTACATGTAACGGATGAACTTTCATCCGGGTGTGGGGACGTTCGGCCGGCGTGCGCGGTCGATGGCGGTAGGTGTGGCGGCCGGCGTGCTCTTCGCGATGCCGCGGCCGGCCGCGGCCGCGTCGAACGAAGCGCTGCTGCGGCTGCTCCAGGTGCTGCGCGACCGCGGCTCCATCACCGCGCAGGAGTACGACGCCATCCGCGTGATGGCCGAAGCACCCGACGCCGCGGCGCCGCCGCCGGCACCGCCCCAGGCGACGGCCGTGACCGCCAAGGATGCCGAGCAGGACAAGGCGATCGCCGAGGTGAAGGCCGCGACCACCGGCACCACGGCGCCCGTCGTGGCCCGCGCGCTGGCCGGCAAGTGGTACGAGCGGATGGGCATCCGCGGTTACTCGCAGCTGCGCTATGCGGACGTGGCCTCGCAGTCGGGCGCGGTGCTCGAAGTGCCGGCGGACCGCTCGGTCAATCCGAACGAGTCGTTCGTCATCCGCCGCGGCCGCGTGGTCATCAGCGGCGACGTCGCCGACCACCTCTCGCTTTACGCGCAGACCGATTTCAACGGCTCCACCGGCACCGGCGACTTCGCGCTCCAGATGCGCGACCTCTACGGCGACGTGTGGCTCGACAAGGCGAAGACCTGGCGCGTGCGTCTGGGCCAGTCGAAGGTGCCCTACGGCTGGGTGAACCTCCAGTCGAGTCAGAACCGCGCGCCGATGGAGCGCCCCGACGCGCTCAACAGCGGCGTCGAGGGTGAACGCGATCTGGGCGCGGCCCTCATGTGGGAAACCCCGGCCACCAAGCAGCGGTTCCGCGAGCTCGCCAACGCGTCGCTCAAGGGGTCGGGCGACTACGGCGTGCTCTCGGCCGGCATCTATTCCGGTCAGGGGCTCAACCGCTCCGACCAGAACGGCAACCCGCACATGTTCGCGCGCGCCAGCTATCCCTTCAGGACGAAAGGGGGGCAGTACTACGAACTCGGCGTGCAGGCCTATCGCGGACGGTTCATCGTGCCCACCGCGGCCGTCACGACCGGCGGCGCCACCTTCACGCCCACCCAGGCCGCCGACGGCGTGATCGACGAGCGCGTGGCCTTCACCGCCGTGGTCTATCCGCAACCGTTCGGCATCGAAGCCGAATGGACGGTGGGGAAGGGGCCGCAGCTCTCGAAGGACTACCGCACCATCGGCAGCGAGACGCTGCAGGGCGGTTACGTGCAGGTCAACTACGCCGTGAAGAATCAGATTGGCACCTGGTTCCCCTTCGCGCGGTGGCAGTACTACGACGGCGCCCGCAAGTTCGGCCGCAACGCGCCCATCGACGAGGTGAACGAAGTGGACTTCGGCGTGGAGTTCGCGAAGTGGGCCGAGGTCGAGGTGATGGGGATGTTCACCCACACCTTCCGCCGCACCCGCTCGAGCACGTTCCCGTACGGATTGACCCGCGACGCCAACCGCTTCGGCCTGCAGGTGCAGTGGAATTACTAAAGACAGGGACTAGGGACTAGGGAACAGGGACTAGGGAGCTAGAATCACGCGATGAGCGTCGCGTCGCACCTTGGCATCCGGACGGCGGAATACGACCGGCAGATCCTGACCTTCATCCCGCACTACGACGAGATCCTCGATCAGGCCGCCGGGGCGCTCGTGGCGCTCGATCGGCCGGCGAAGGTGGTGCTCGATCTGGGCACGGGCACCGGCGCGCTGGCCGCGCGGTGTCTTGCGCGTCTGCGCGGGGCGCGAGTCGTCGGCATCGACGGCGATGACGCGATGCTGGCGATGGCGGCCAAACGCCTCGGCCGGAAGTTCACGCCCGTGGTGGGTTACTTCGAGCAGACGCCGTTTCCGGCATGTGATGTCGTCACCGCGTCGTTCTCGCTGCACCACGTGCCCGATCCGGCCGTGAAGGCGCGGATCTTCGCCAAGGCGTTCGCGGCCCTGCGCCCGGGCGGCCTGCTCGTGGACGCCGACTGCATGCTGGCGGCCGAACCGGCGCTGCGAGCGCGGCATCACGACCTGTGGCTGCGGCATCTGGCCGCGACGCACGGCCTGGCCGCGGCGCGGAAGTTCCTGCGCGCGTGGGCCGGCGAAGACACCTACTTCCCGATCGACCTCGAGACGTCGCTGCTGCGCGAAGCGGGGTTCGTCGTGGACGTGGTGTGGCGCCGGGACGGATTCGCCGTGGTCGCCGCCACGCGCCCCCGCCGCCGGACGACTGGCACGCGCCGGCGTTCGTCCGCCGCGCGCTGAGCGTCTGGCCTACAATCGCCCGGCGTGTCCAACTTCTGGCAGACGTTCGACGAGGCCGCCGCGCGGTTTGCCGGCAACACCGCCATCGAGATCCAGCGGGCCAGCGGGCTCGAGCGGGTCACGTATCACGGCCTGAAGACGTGGGCGGAAGGGGTGGCTGCGTGGCTCGCCGCCCACGGCGTGCGCCACGGCGACCGCTGCGCCATCCTCGCCGACAACGACGCGCGCTGGTGCGCCGTCTACCTCGGCGTGCTGCGCCTCGGCGCCATCGCGGTGCCGCTCGACACCAACTACTCGCCGGCGCAGGTGGCCACGGTGATGGCCGCCTCCGGCGCCCGGCTGCTCGTGGCCGGCACGCGCCTGCTGCCGGTGGCCGACGACGCGAAGGCCGGTGTGCCCGTCGTGCGGATGTACGGCGCCGCCGACGATCCGCGGCCGTCCGTGGACGACATGATCGGCGGAAAAGTCTGGCCCCAGCCAGAATGGGGTCAGACCCCAGGGCCGACGCCGGACGATCCCGCGGTGATCCTCTACACGTCGGGCACGACGTCCGACCCGAAGGGCGTCGTGCTGACACACGGCAACCTCGCCGGCGAGCGCGAATCGGCGTTCGCCGCCGTGCACGTGGACGAACAGGACGCCGTGCTCGGCGTGCTGCCGCTCTTCCACTCGCTCGCGCAGATGGCCAATCTGCTGCTGCCGTTTGCCGTGGGCGCCCGCGTCGTCTACCTCGAGACGATGAACACGACGGATCTGCTGAAGGCGCTGGCCGAGCGCCGCATCACGATCTTCGCGTGCGTGCCGCAGTTCTTCTATCTGATCCACCAGCGCGTCATGGGCGAAGTCGCCAAAGGCGGCTGGCTGAAGCAGCGCATCTTCACGGCGCTGCTGGCGCTCAACCTGCGCCTGCGCGGGATGGGCGTGAACATCGGCCCGAAGGTGTTCGGGCGCGTGCACAAGGTGCTCGGCGGCCACATGCGGCTGCTCATCACCGGCGGCTCGAAGTTCGATCCGGCGATCGGCAGGGATCTCTACGCGCTCGGCTTCACGATTCAGCAGGCCTACGGGCTCACCGAGACGTCCGGCGCAGCCACGCTCAACCGGCCCGATGAAGCGCACATCGACACGGTGGGGCGGATTCTGCCAGGCAACGAGCTGAAGATCTTTCCGCCGGAAGGCGACGCGGAAGACGGCGAGATCGCCATCCGCGGGCCGATCGTGATGCAGGGCTACTACAACCGGCCCGACGCCAACGCCGAGGT
>CADEFD010000037.1 GCA_902826515.1 uncultured Acidobacteriota bacterium | reverse complement strand
CGCCAGAACCACTTCGAGTGGATGTTCCGGCCGTTCCCCGATCCGCGCTTCGTCGCCGCCGCGGAGGCCACCGACGTGCCCGCCGACGCGCCGGTGCTCGGCGTGGCGAATGCCGCCGCGGCCCTCGCCTTCCCCATCACCCGCATCGGCTATCACCACCTGGTGAACGCGACGCTCGGCGACGTGCCGATCGTCGCCACCTATTGAACGCTCTGTCACACCGGTCTGGTGTGGGAACGTGCGCTCGATGGCCGGACGCTCCGGTTCCGTCTCATCGGCATCAACAACCAGAACTTCCTGATGGAGGATCTGGAGACCGGCTCGTGGTGGCAGCAGGTCACCGGCCGCGCGATTTCCGGGCCGCTCACCGGCCGCGCGCTCACGCCGGTGCTGCACGACGAAGTGACCTTCGGCTTGTGGCGTGCGGAACATCCAGGCACGCGCGTGCTCGGGCTGGACGGCGACGCCTCACAGATCAAGGCCACGTGGGAAGACAGCACGGCGAAGGCGCGCGTCGTGACGCCGGTGCGCGGCGACGACCCGATGCCCCCGCGCACCCTCGTCATCGGCGTGACGATCGACGGCGCATCCCGCGCCTATCCGCGCGAGAGTCTGGCCGCCTCACGCGTGATTCTGGACGACCTGGCCGGCACGCCGATCGCCATCCTCGAGGCCGATGACGGCCATTCCGTGCGGGTGTTCTCGCGGCGCGTGGACGAGCAGACCGTGGAGCTGCTGCGGAAGGTGGACACGTCGCCGGTGCGCTTCATCGACGAGCGCACCGGCTCCGAGTTCGACTTCATGGGACGCGCCGTGACGGGGCCACTCGCCGGCCGGCGGCTGACCCGCGTGCCGCACCTGTCGGACTACTGGTTCGACTGGCACGAGTACCATCCCGACACGACGATCCACGCGGCGTGGCAGCCGCGGGCAGCGCGGCCCTGAGGCGCCGGCATCCGGCCTATTGCCGGTTGTAGCTGAACCCGGCCGTCTGTGCCTGCTCGATCGCCTGCACCATCGCCGGGATGATGGTGACCCCGGGCAACACGTTGGCCCGGAGGTCCTTGTCGATCGCGGCGGCCGCGCCCTTGCCGCGCGCTTCGAGTTCCAGCGTCCACAGGCCCAGAGCGTTGTTGCAGATGAGGAACTTCGTGCCCATCTTCTGCAGGCTCGGGATCGAAAGGGCGGGCGCCGCCTGACCGAGCATGCCGATCGTGGGCGGGATGCCCATGCGCGCGGCCACGACGTGTGCCTCGTCCTTCGTCATGCTGGCAAACAGGTTCCGCGTGTACGGCTTGCCGCTGGCGTCCTTCAGGCCGAGCAGCTCACCAAGTGCGTACTTGGCCCACATCGCGTCATTAAACCCGAGGGCCAGCGACGAGGCGGGTCCCACGCCGTAGAACGAACTCGCCACGCCGGCCTGTCCGGCCGGATACGCGCCCAGGTAGTTGAGGATGTGGAGCAGGCCGACGCCGTTCAGGTGCTGCGGGCAGTCGAAGAAGCACCGGGCCTTGCCGGGCACCTCCTTGATCCAGCCGGTGTCCGCCTGCGCTTCGGCGGGCGGCGACCCCGCGATGCCGGCGGTGGTCAACGCGGCCGCCGCGCCCAGAACTCTTCCCAGGAATCCGCGGCGTGGTGAGGGGTGAACGCTCCGCATGCTCCGCATGGTGGCCTCCTGTGAGCAGACATTCGCACGCGCGAACCTGGCTCGTCAGGCCTGGCTCGCATGCAACCACTCCGTCCGACGGCCGGACATTACCGTACGTTCCGTGACATGCGCGTACATTTCTGCCGGGCCAGGCGCCCCGCCAGGTTCAGCGCGCCGGAGCCTCGCGCAGGAACGCCGTGACCACGCGCAGCCAGTCATCGGGCTGCTCGAGCGCCATGCCATGACCGGCGCCGTCGAACACATGGAACGTGGCGCGTGGATAGACGGCGCGTAACGCCGCGCGCTGCGGTCCGCGGGCCACGCCGTCGCGTGTGCCTTCGAGCACGAGCATGCGGCCGCGCCAGCTCTGCAGATGCGCGTCAGCCGGCGGGCCGGCGGCATCGATGCCGATGCTGACGAGATACCGCGACTCGAGATCCGGCCAGGTGAGGGCGCGGACGTCGCGGCCGTAGTGGGCGCGCCACACGTCGCGGTCTGCCACGCGCCTCGTGCTCAGGCGCACCGCCAGCCCGAGCAGACTGCGCCACGCGGGCATGGGCAGGCGGGCCAGCCATGGCAGCAGGCGCTGGTTCTTCGTGGCACGCGCGGCGTCGGGCGGGCCCACGCCCGAGACCACGAGTTCATCGAACTGCGCCGGCGTGTGTCGCAGCCATGCCTGTGCGACGAGCCCGCCGAACGACCCGCCGTACGCGGCAAGCGGCCCGCCGCCAAGATGGCGGCGCACCGTCTCGAGCCACGCGAGCAGGGCGTCGAGGCCATCCACACGCGGCCAGGTCACGAGCGCCGTGTGGTGGGTGTCGGCCAGCGCCTCACCGAGGCCCGCGAGGGCATCGGCGGTGCCCACGAGACCCGGCAGCACCACGAGGCGCGCCGGGCCGCGCCCCACGCACCGCACGCCGCCACCGCTCGTGCCAAGCGGCACGAACGGCGCCTGCGCGAGCAGGCGAGGCAGGGCGGCGGCGAGGGCGGAGGGCATCCGATCGGGCGTATTACGCGCCCTGCATCGGTTCGTCGGCGCTGCCGCCGTAGATGGCCGGCACCTTCGAGCCCATCGCGCGCAGGTAGGCGGCGAGCTGGCCGCGGTGGTGGATGCCGTGGTTGTTCGCCATGCCGAGGAACGACGCGGCCGGCATCTCCATCATCCCGAAGAACGAGATCGGCTTCGCCAGCGACTCCGGCGACATCGCGGTAATCGCCTTGAGCTTCTCGGGGAACGTCTTCTCGTAGAAGGCCACGACTTCGGCGACGGTCGAGAACTGGCCTTCGACTTCCTTCACCTTCGCCGGATCCCACACGAACTGGCCGGTCAGGATGCTGTCGAGGAACCACACGTCGGAGGTGGCGATGTGGGTGGCCACTTCCCACGCCGTGCGCGACTTCTCGTCGGGGCGGTAGTCGCGGGTGTCGTCCTTCACGGCGGCGAGCACCTTGCGGGTGGCGGCAAACTCGCCGTGCATGAGCTGCGTGAACTGCTGGGCGAGGAACTGGGCGTTATCGGGCGTCATGGGCAATCTCCAGGGAAATAGATCGTGAAGGCGGCGCAAAGGCCGCCGGCGCCGGGTGCGTCACGAAGCCTATGCGAACAAAAGGCGAAAGATCAAGAGCCTACTCGGACCGCAGCACCTGCGCCGGGTCGAGGCGCGACGCCCGCCGGGCGGGCAGCCACGCGGCGGCCGCACAGGCGGCAAGCAGGGCCAGGGGCGCCAGCGTGAACACGCCGACGTCGAAGGGCACCATGTCCACGAACACGCTGTCGAGGGCGCGGCCCACGCCGAAGCCGAGCAGCATCCCCACCCCCACGCCCACGCCGCCGATCCACAGCGCTTCGCCCACGATCTGCACCAGCACGCGCGCTGGCGACGCGCCGACCGCCAGCCGCACGCCGATCTCGCGCGACCGCCGCGCCACCGCATACGACTTGGCGCCGTAGACGCCGACGACGGCGATGAACGCCGCGAAGAGACCCATCCCGGTCATGGCGGTGGCGAGCGTGCGCAGCCCCCAGAACTCGATCGACGACACGAGGTGCGCGCCGAACGTGGTCACACCGAAGAGCGGCACGCCGGGCGCGGTGGCCTGGATGACGCGCCGCACCGCTCCCGGCAGCGCCGCGTCCGCACCGGCCCGCGGACGCACGTGGAAGTGGACGCCGCTCCGGTAGCCCTGCGCGAACGGCACGAAGACCGTGCCTTCGTTCTGCGTCGGGAAGACGTTCGTGACCTGCGGCGACACGATGCCCACGATCTGCACCGCCACGGGCGCCGGGCCGTCGGCCGCGGCGGGCGCATCGTCGCCGAGGTGGATGGACTGGCCGAGCGCGTCGCCATCGGGCCAGAGCTGGCGCGCCACGATCTCGTCGACGATCGCAACCGGCGGCGCGCCCGGGCGCTGGGCCTCGGCCTCGGTGAACGTGCGTCCGCGGCGAAGCGTGAGCCCCATGGCGCGCGGATACCCCGCACCCACGGCATTCCATTTCGCCTCGAAGGCGCGGCCCTCGGCGGGTGTGGCCGGGCGATCGCCGGGTGCCGGCCGGGTGCCCGCGCGCCGCACCTCGCGACCGAGGTTGACGGCTCCGAAGGGCACGGTGACGCCGATGGCGGCCGTTTCCACGCCGGGCAGCGCCGCCAGTTCCGACTCGATCGCCGCATACAGGGGCAGCGCGCGCGCCTGATCGAGCCCCGCGAGCGCGGCGTCGAGGTCCGCGATCACCGTGGCCTCGGCCGCCATCGCGGCATCCACGGCGGTGCCATCCCGCGCCAGCCGCACGAAGAGCCCGGCCGCCACGAGCAGGGCGAGCGACAAAGCGACCTGCGCGGCCACGAGCGGCGACCGGATCCAGCGCCGCTTCGTGGGCGCGGTGTCACCGAGCTGATGTTTCAGATCCGCGAACTGGCGGTCGCGCGAATGGATGAGCGCCGGGCCGAGGGCGAACACGACCGCCGCCACGACGCCGAAGGCGAACGCGGCCACCGTGGCCGCGCCCGAGGTGCCGGCATCGACGGCCAGGGAAATCGGCAGGCGCGCCAGCAGCGTGCCGAAGAACGTGTCGATCGCCGGCACGGCCACGAGCATGCCGCCCACCGCGGCGGCGCCGCCGATGAGCAGCGCTTCGACGAGCAGTTGCCGGATGATGCGTCCGCGTCCGCCGCCGAGGGCCAGGCGGATGGCGAACTCGCGCCGGCGCGCTTCGCCGCGGGCCACGAGCACCGACGCCAGATTCAGGCACACGATGAGCAGCACCGCGCTCGTGAGCCCGAGGAACACGATCGCCACCGTGGTCAGCACACGTTCGTCCATCGGGCTCGTGCTGGTGCCGAAGCGCGGCAGCGGCGCGACCGACAGCGCCCGCCCGCGGTACTGCGCCGGATAGGCCTCGGCGAGCGCGGCGTCGGCCGGCGCAAGCCGCGTGGCCGCGGCCGCCGGCGTCACGCCGGGGGCGAGGCGCCCCACGAGGAACAGCGGGAACGTATCGGGCGCGCTCAGCGCGCGCGTGTCGGCCTCGAACGACTCGGTGCGCAGCAGGTCGAAGGCGCCGAGCGGCAGCAGCAGTTCGGGGCCGATGACCATCATCGTGCCGGTGAATCCTGGCGGCGTGATGCCGACGATCGTCACCGGCCGTTCGTTCACGAACACGGTCGAGCCCACGAGATCGGCGCGACGTCCGGCGCGCTGCCAGTAGGCATGCGTGGCCACGGCCACGGTGGCGCCGGAACCGGGCCGGCCTTCCTCGGCCGTGAACGGCCGCCCGTGCACGACCGGCACACCGAGCACGTCGAAGAAGCTGGTGGCCACGAAGCCGGCGAACGTGCGCCGCGCGTCGCCTGCTGCCGTCTCGCGCACGCCGACGGTGCCGAGGGTATGGGCGGTGACGCCGGTGAAGACGTCGCGGCGGGCCGCCAGCACGTCGAAGGCGCCGTGCGAAAACGCGCGGTACGACTCCACTTCCTGCGTGTGCCGCGAGTAGATCTGCACGAGCCGGTCGGGGTCGGCCAGCGGACGGCCGGCGAAGACCAGTGCGTGGAACACGCCGAACACCGCGGCGTTGAGCGCGATGCCGAGCGCCAGCACGGCGATGGCGGCGGCCGTGAAGCCGGGCGTGCGGCCGAGTTGCCGCAGTGATGTCCTGACGTCTCCGAGCAAGTCGTGCAGCACGCAGCCTCCCCCGCCCGCCGCCAGGCGGGACAGGGGGAGAGACGGCAGCCCGGCCATGTTTGTTTCACGCCTCCGTGGGAAATCGCTACGGCGCTGCTTGCACGAGGGGCCGCACTTCCGGTCAAATCGAAGGTCATGGCCATCACATTCACGGTCAACGGCACGTCCCGCACGGTGGACGTCCCGTCCGACATGCCTCTTCTGTGGGTGCTGCGCGACGTGCTCGAACTGCGCGGCACCAAGTACGGCTGCGGCGTGGGCGCCTGCGGCGCCTGCACGGTGCACGTCAACGGCCGCGCGGTCCGCGCCTGCCAGACGCGCGCCTCGTCGCTCGCCGGCGCGCAGGTGAAGACCATCGAAGGCCTGTCGCCCGACGGCTCGCATCCGCTCCAGCGCGCGTGGGTGGACGTGGACGTGCCGCAGTGCGGCTACTGCCAGGCCGGCCAGATCATGTCGGCGGCGGCGCTGCTCGCGCAGAAGCCCGCCCCCACCGACGCGGATATCGACCAGGCGATGAACGGCAACCTGTGCCGCTGCGCCACCTACATCCGCATCCGCCAGGCGATCCACAAGGCCGCGGCACTCACCGCCACGGCTACCGCCGCGCCCCAGGCGCAGGACCAGGAGTAGCCGATGGCGCCGCACACGCTCGACCGCCGTTCGTTCCTCCGCGTCTCGTCGCTCGCCGGCGGCGGACTGCTGCTCGCGACGTATCTCGACCCCCTCACCGGCGCGCTGACGCCCGCGCTCGAGGCGGCCGGCGAGTTCATGCCGAACGCCTTCATCAAGGTCACGGCTGACGGGCTCGTCACGATCGTGGCGAAGAACCCCGAGGTGGGCCAGGGCATCAAGACGATGCTGCCGATGATCCTCGCCGACGAGTTCGACGTGGACTGGACGGCCATCCGCCTCGAACAGGCCGATCTGAACGAAGCTGTCTACGGCCGCCAGAACGCCGGCGGCAGCACCGCCACGCCCACCAACTGGGATCCACTGCGCAAGGCGGGCGCGGTCGCGCGGCACCTCATGGTGCAGGCCGCGGCGCAGACGTGGAACGTCGCTGCCAGCGAATGCACCACTGCCTCCGGCCGCGTGCATCACAAAGCGTCGAACCGCTCACTCGGCTACGGCGAGCTGGCCGCCAGAGCGGCCACGCTGCCCGTGCCCGATCCGAACACGGTCGCACTGAAGGACCCGAAAAACTACAAGATCATCGGACAGCCCATCAAGGCCGTGGGTGTGCCCGACATCGTCGTCGGCAAGCCCGTCTTCAGCATCGACTTCACGCTCCCCGGCATGCTCTGGGCGGTGTTCGAGAAGTGCCCGGTGCACGGCGGCAAGGTCGCCTCCGCCAATCTCGACGTGGTGAAGGCCATGCCCGGCGTGCGGCACGCGTTCACGGTGGAGCCGCGCGGCGACCTCACGGCGCTTGCCGGCGGCGTGGCCATCGTGGCGGACACGTGGTGGCAGGCGAAGACGGCGCGCGACACACTCGTGGTCACCTGGAACGAAGGCCCGACCGCGGCGCAGAGCTCGGCGGGCTTCGCCGCCAGGGCCGACGAGTTCTTCGCGAAGGGGCCGGCCTTCACGCTGAGCCGCCTGGGCGACAGCGACGCCGCCCTCGCCGGGGCCACGAAGACGGTCGAGGCCACCTACGCCTACCCCTTCATCTCACACGCGCCGCTCGAGCCGCAGAACTGCCTCGCCTCGTTCAGGGACGGCGCGGTGGAGCTGTGGTCCCCAAGCCAGACGCCCGAGCGCGGACGCCAGGCCGTGGCGCAGACGCTCGGCATCGCGCCCGAGAAGATCACGACGCACCTGCTGCGCGCCGGCGGCGGCTTCGGGCGCCGCCTCACCAACGACTTCGCGGTGGAAGCGGCGTGGATTTCGAAGGTCATCGGCGCGCCCGTGAAGTTGCAGTGGACGCGTGAAGACGACATGCGCCACGACTTCTATCGCCCCGGCGGCTTCCATCGGCTCAAGGGCGGTCTCGACGCGAACGGACGGATCGCCGCGTGGAGCGGCCACTTCGTGAGCTACGGCGAAGGCGAGCGGTTCATCCAGTCGGCCAACATGCCCGGCACGGAGTTCCCGGCCGGCTTCGTGCCCACGTGGCACCTCGGCGCCACGACGCAGCCGTGCGGCGTGCCCACCGGCGCCATGCGGGCGCCGCGCAGCAACGCCGTGGCGTTCGTCTACCAGTCGTTCCTCGACGAACTCGCGCACGCCGCGGGCAAAGACCCGGTGCAGTTCCGCCTCGACCTGCTGCGCGTGCCGCGCAGCCTGCCGGCCGGGGTCACGAACGACGGCTTCGACGGCCCGCGCATGGCGCGCGTGCTCGAGACCGTGGCCGAACGGGCGGGCTGGGGCACGCGGACGCTGCCGAAGGGCAGCGCCCTCGGCGTGGCCTTCTACTACAGCCACCGCGGCTACTTCGCCCACGTCGCCGAAGTGAGCGTGGACGCCGACAAGGCCGTGCGCGTGCACAAGGTGTGGGTCGTCGGCGACATCGGCCGCCAGGTGATCAACCCGAGCAACGCGGAGAACCAGGCGCAGGGCTGCGTCATCGACGGCCTGAGCCAGATGATGAGCCAGGCCATCACGATCGAGAAGGGCCGCACCGTGCAGTCGAACTTCTCCAACTACCAGTTGCTGCGCATCCGCCAGGCGCCGCCGGCGGTGGACGTGCACTTCGTGCTGAGCGACCACTCGCCCACGGGCCTCGGCGAGCCGGCCCTGCCGCCGATCCTCCCGGCGGTGTGCAACGCGATCTTCACCGCCACCGGCAACCGCGTGCGCTCGCTGCCGCTTGCGAACCACGGGTATCGCTGGGCATAACGATCACCACCGCCCCCGTACGAGCAACGGGCCGAGTCTCCCCCACGGAGGCCCGGCCCGTCGTCCGTACCGAGGCACGGAAGTCGAACTACTTGCCCGGCCGCGTCTCCTGCGAGAAGCCGAGGGCGTTGATGTCGCGGAAGGCCGGCGTGAGCGGCGGCAGCTTCGCGGGATCCAGGAAGTTCGTGTCGAACGAGAACTGCCGGGTGGGCACGCCGTAGATGATGCCGTTGCAGCATTTGTGCGGCATCAGGTTCTGGCGCGTGTAGTAGAACGTCACGAGCGAGCCGCGATACCACACGGTGTCGCCGGACGTCGCGTCGCCCTCGATGTAACGGATGAAGTTGTGCGCGCCACCATCGGTGCCGTAGGTGCCGCCCACCGCGCCGGCCGGGAAGATCATGCCCTTGCCCGAGATGAGCGCGACGCGGTAGTAGGTAGCGGAGCTGCGACGGCGGCCCGTCATGTCGTACGGGTTGAGGTTGGTGGGCGGCCCGTAGGAGTTCGTGTCGAGCCAGGAGTTGGAAAGCGCCACGACCGTATCGGCGGCAATCGAGGTGGCCACGCTCGCGCCGGTCCAGCCGCCGCTGGCGTTCCAGTTGCCCTGCAGATACACGGCGTTCTCCGCGGCGATGGTCAGCCCGGGCGCGACCAGGTTGCCCAGATCGCCATTCGTGAGCTTCAGCGCATGGCGGTAGATGATGGCCCGGTTCGTCTTGGCCTGGCCGCCCGACAGGAGCGTCAGCGGATTCGCGGAGCCGTTCAGCGGCGCAATCGCCCCGGGCGGCACGTTGCCGGCCACACCCTGGTAGTTCGGCTCGGCGCCATAGTCGTCGAGCAGGCCGTTGGCGTTCACGTCTTCGCCGGCATCGAGCACACCGTTCGGGGCACCCGTGCCGCTCGCCGGATTGATGATGTCTTCGAAGCCGTACTCACCGGTCTCCTGGTTGGAGGCGTTGCGGTTGTTGCGCCGGTCGGAGAAATAGACCGAGTAGCCGCCGGTGGCCGAGCCGCCTTCGCGCATGGCCTGGTTGCCGGTGCCGGCGGCGTAGGCGCCCTGCCGCTGGAACCAGAGCGAGAGGTTCCTGGCGTCGATCTCGACGTAGTGCATCACCCCGCCGAGCATCACGCGGTTGCTGTGCGACGCCGGCGCGGCATCACGCGACAGCGCCTCGCGCACGTCGAAGAGCGTGTTGGGCCAGTGGTCCGTCGAGAGCGAGGAGCCGGTGTAGGAGCACACGCCCGCACCCGGCTCGCTGTTGTCGCGAAGGCGCTGCAGGCGGATGATCGCGTCGGGCGTCGGGTCGCCGCACCCCTTCCCCGCGACGTTCGGCCCGCTGATGCCGTAGCGCAGCCACTCCATCGTGACGTCCTGCCAGTTGTTCTCGGACGTCTGGATTTCCACCTTGAGGAAGCCACCGATGAGGCCGGTGCCGGGGTTCGAGAGGTACCCCGTCTCGAACCGGTCGTTGGCGGCGATGGTCGCCGGCACCTCACATCCCGTGAAGCGGCGCAGCGCCCCGGTGTTGTCGTAGCCGGTGCAGAACACCAGGATGTTCTTGTCGCGGATGAAGAACGTGTTGACGGCGAACTCCTCCGTCGGGAAGCCCGTGGACGGCCCCACCGTGATGGTCGTGCCGCTGCTCCACACCACGGTGGTCGTCGCCGTTGGCGTGTGAAGCGGATTGTCGAGGGTCGGTTTCAGGGCCGACACCGTGGCGCCGATCGGCACGGGCAGGTTGCCGGCGCCAGTTTGCTTCGTGCAGCCGAGGAACTGGTAGTTGTTCTTGCCCGTGCAGCTGATCGTCATCGACGTCGCCGCCCAGCTGACCGTCATCGTGGAAGGCATCTGGAAATAGTCCGGCATCGGGCGCGACGAGTTGGTGTCGAGGTTGATGGTGCGGTTGGAACCGGCCGTCACCGCCGTGCTGTTGACCCGCGCGTTGATGGCGCCCGCCGGCGCGTCGGGGTACTGGCCCGCCGACCGCGCCACCGGCGGCATGTTGGTCGCAATCGGTCCGTAACCCGCGGGCACGGCGCTATTCCAGTCTTCGAGTCGCACGGGCTGCCCGGCCGAGACGGTGGGCAGCGACATGATGTCATTCGCTTCGTCCGACAGCAGCACGCGCACGCTGACCTTCTTGAAGTAGCGTTCGGCGTAGATGCCGGAGGTGACCGGCTCCGTGGAGGGCGGACGGCGGATGAGGTCGATGTTCACGCCGTTGGCTGCAACCAGGTCCAGGTTCAGCGGCTTCACGCCGGTGCGGCTGTTGCGGATGTTTCCCACGTAGGTGCTGAGTGAGATCGTCGGCCAGCTGTTGTTGAGCGACGACGTGGGTCCGTCGGTCACGCTGCCTTCCGAGGTGCCGAGCGCCCGGAACGGCCCGCTCGAATTGCCGCGCGTCATGTTGACCGTGCCGGTCTGACCGGCCGAGCCGATGGCCACACCGTTCGAGAGGAACTTGCGCACGACTTCGCCCACGGCCGTTACCTTGTCGCGCAGGTAGAGCGTGGAGCCGGAGCCTTCGGCGAGATACAGGTTGCGGTTGGTGTGCACGCGGCCGCCGAAGTCGAAGTTGTCGGCGGCGTTGAAGGCCAGGTCGACATCCGAGAAGATGCCGAACTGGAACACCGGGATGGCCACGGCTTCGACCACGCGCTTCAGGTGCACTTCACCGCCATCAGCCGCCCGCGCCGTGGCGTCGAGCTGGAACTGGCGCTTGAGGGCCATGAGCCCCTCATAGGGGCCGGACGACACGATGCCCGACGTGGCCGGGCCGAGGGGCGTGACCGCGTAGGCGGGGCTGGTGCCGACATCCACGAACGACACGTTCGGAATGGTCGGGCGATTCGCGGCCGCGCCGAGCGCCGTGACGGCCGCATCGTTCGGGCCGACCTGGTTGACGAAGAGCCGCGCCAGATCGGCGTTCAGCTTTTCGATGCCCGACTGGGCGCCGTAGAAGGCGCGGGCCCGGTCACGGTCGATGGCGCGGTAGCCCTGGTCGCTCATGACGGCCGTCGTGAAGCCGACGAGGAGGGCCGACATCAGCACCATCATCAGGATGGTGGTCAGGAGCGCGATCCCGCGCTCTCCGGCAGCGGACATGGGTGAGGAACGATGGGCGGACATGACGTGGGACCTCATCGGACTACTTGTATTCGGCCACGTAGGCCAGGTTGCGAAGACTCGCGACGGTGGTGATGTAGTGGCGCATGTAGTCGCCGGTCGAGCGCGACTTCTCTTCCGAGCGCACGCCGACCTTCAGGTTGACCTTGCGGATCTGACTGGAGGTGAACGTGTCGGAGCCGGCGGTGAAGGGCACGTCATCGACGTTCGACGGGTTGGTCGAGCCGTCCACGAGGTCGTAGCTGAACTGCAGGTCTTCGACCACGCCGGCGAGTGCCTGCGCCGGATGCATGTTGAGCGCCCGCATGAGACGCGGCTCGCCGGGGGTGGTTTCCTCGACGAAGTAGCTGATCATCAGGATGCGCTGCACCGACATGTCGCTGCCGAGGATGTCGGTGATGGCGCCGTTGGCGGCGCTGCGCTGATTGAGGTTGAAGGGGTCGCCCGAGGCGAACGAGATGGTGCCGGAATTCACGGCGGTGACCACCTGCATCGCCGACCCGGTCTGCGATTTGAACAGGATGATGTCGCCGGTCTTGATCGGCGCGACGCCGTTGGCCAGGTCGCCGCCGAACCAGGCCCCCTGGTTGCCGATCGTCATGCTCGACCCGTCGGAGGCGAGCTTCGGTCCGGTCGTGCTCACGCTGCTGGGCCTCACCAGAAACCCAGCGGTCGTCGGGGTGGTGTAGGCGCTCGGCACGCTCGAATTCGGCAGGAACGGATCGCCCATGAGGACGGTGACCATGTCCGTCTGCCGGCCCGACACCACCGAGCCGAGGGTGTTGCCGGTGGTAACGGCGCCCAGGGTCGTGAGCGTGGTGTTGTCGAACGCATACGACCAGCCGGACGGACTGGGCCGCTGCACGTTGATCGCGCCCGGCCCGCTCGGAATCGGGATGCCGCCCGTGGGAATGTCGCGGCCGGCCTGCAGCAGATCGCGCACCAGCAGGTTCACGCCGGACCGCATGTTCTGGCCGGCGTCGGTGAGTTTCAGCGTCGCGTCGTTCAGCTTGAGCGCGTCGTCGAAGGTCCGGATGGCGACGCCGATCACGGCCAGCGTGATGACGGAGGCGACGAGGAATTCAGAAAGGGCGAAGCCGCGTTCCGAGCGCATGGAGGTCATGACCACGTCCTCAGGCGTACTGCGAGATGAGGGCCGTGACCTCGTAGGTCTTGGTCTGGCCGTTGGCGGGGTAGGTGATGGTCACCGTGATCTCCCGCAGGAATCCCGACAGCTCGACGATATGGATTTTTCGGGTAAAGCCGTCGAGCGTGAGGGTCTTGTCGTCCGGGGTGCCGACGTAGCCGTCGGGACCGGGATAGATGAACGACTCGACGGCGCCGTCGTCGGCGGTGTTGACGATGCCGTCGTTGCCGGAGAGCTTCATCGGCGTCGCCGCGTCGAGGAAGACGCCGCCGTCGTTCTGGTTCTTCATGAGCGCCCAGCTGATGGTGTGCGAGTCGCGGGCCGCGAACACGCTCTCGACCGCCTCGGCGGCCTTCTGCGTGGCCAGCACTTCGTAGGGCGAACTCGACGACTTCTGCACGCCGCTGATGAAGGCCTGCGAGAGCCCGAGCACGCCAACGCTGAGCACCAGCATCGAGACCATCGTCTCGATGAGCGAAAACCCTGATTCCGAACGGATTGACGTCTGCATGACTACACTCGTCCCCATGTGGTGTTGAGCCGGCGGAAGCCGCGGACGCGGCCGGTCGAGCCGAGAATCGTGACCGCGCGCGTGGCGTACGGATCGTTGGGCGCGGCCAGGAACACCGTGCCGTTGATTGCCGTGCCCGAACTGTCCACGAGCATGCCGTCGCTGTTGAAGATGACGGTGCCGTTGCCGTCGAAGTCGAGGGCGCTGCCGGCGCCGAAGCCGTCGGTGGTGTCAGGCGTTCCGGAGGGCAGCGCGAAGCGGAGGTTGCCCTCCATGATCGTGCGGCGCATCAGGGTGGAGCCCATCGGAATCTCGAGGCGCGTCATGCGCATCTCGTTGCCGTTGTGGAAGGTGACCTGGATGTTGCGCCGCTGCTGCACGGCCATGTCGCGCGCTCGCGCCATCTCGCCCATCACGAGCCGCATCGCGTTGTCGGCGTTCATGACCGCCCGCGAGGTGTTGATCTGGACGAGGGCCATCGCCATCAGCACCATCGAGAGCGAGGCCACGACCAGGACCTCGACCAGGGAGTACCCGCGTTCGCCATCCCGCATGTGAAGACTTGCCATGCCCGTCCGAATAGCAAGGGACGAGCCAGTCCGGCGGGGATGGCCGTAACTTGTTGTTCGGGGCCGAATTACTCGGAAAACCAGCGGCGAGGCGGGGTCTGGCGTGCCCAAAAACGACACAGGCCGATTACGTTTCTTGTCAGGCTCCGTGCGAATTCGCACCAGCCGGCGAGCCCGAGCGTCAGAAACTTGACGAAGTGCAGGCCGTCACGGACGCCTCGGTCGGACCCAGCCGGGTCTGGAACTCTCGCCGCAGGAGCCACAGCCCGAGCGCCATCTGGAGCGTGACGGAGACCACCGTCAGGTACCAGACCCATGTCAGGTGGAAACCCGGCACGCGTGACAGGAGCAGCGACGGAATGGCCACGACCACCGCCCGGATGAGCGAGGTGACGAGCGACGGCTTCGTGTTCCCCATCGCCTGGAACATGCTCGAGGTGACGAACACGAGGCCGGCGGCGATGTAGTTCCAGGACACGATGCGCAGATATTCCTCGCCCACCGCCACCACCGCCGGATCGGTCGAGAAGACGCGGATGAGCGCGGCGGGAAAAAGCTGACAGAGGGCGACGAAGAGGCCCATGCCGCCCACCGAGAGCATCGCGGCAATCCGGAAGGTGGCCCGCACGCGGTGCGGCAGGCGGGCGCCGAAGTTCTGGCCGGCCACCGGCGCCACGGCGAAGCCGAGCGCCACGATCGGCATGAAGCCGGCCTGGCCCACCCGCTGGCCGATGCCGAACCCGGCCTGCGCGGCGGCGCCGAACGGCTGGCTCACCACGTAGACGACCGCCAGGTAGACGGCGATGAGCGCGAACTCGACGCCGGCCGGCAGGCCGATGCCGAGCAGCCGCTTCCACGCCGCGGCGTCGGGCGCCATCTCGTCGCGCCGCAGGCGCAGGATCGAGGCCGGACGCTCCGCGTACCAGTAGAGCCAGGTGACACCGATGGCAATCGCGACCAGCGACGCCACGGCGGCACCCGCCACGCCCATCGCCACGCCCGTGCCCCAGCCGAAGATGAGCACCGGCGCGAGCGCGATGTTGATGACGACCGTCGTGCTGCCCACGATCATGCCGGGCTTGAAGTCGCCCATGCCGCGCAGCGCCGACGACACCGCGACGAGCGCGAACTGCAGCGCCATCGCCGGCACGAACCACCAGAGGAACTGCCGCACGAGGGCGGCCGTCGCGGCATCCGCACTGAACGCCGAGGCGTAGGCCGGCGTGAGCGCGAGGCCCACCACGAGGAACCCGGCGCCGGCGAGGAGCGACAGCGACTGCGACTGGTTGAAGACCCGGCGCGCGCCGTCCGGATCCTTGCGGCCCACGGCGTGCGAGACGAGCGTCGTCGTGCCCACGCCGAGCATCTGCGTGAGCGCCAGCACCACGAAGGTGAGGTTGCCGGCCACGCCGACGGCGGCGACCGCTTCCTTGCCGAGCCGGCCCATCCAGTACAGGTCCGCCAGGAAATACAGCGTCTGGAAGACCATCGTGAAGAGCATGAAGCCGGCGGTGGCGAAGAGGTGCCGCGCCAGCGACCCGGTGGTGAGGTCGTTCATCGCCGGGCCAGCTTAGTCTTTTTCGCGGACGAGCTTGACGGTGAGGAACGCCGCGCCGAGGAACGCCATGAACATCATGGCCGTCCAGTGCGCCTTGTTGATGCACTGGTAGCGCACGTGTTCGCCGGGCTTCACATCGAACACCACGGTCTTGCGGACGAGGGTGTTGTTGGCTTTGAGCGTGTGACGGCCGGGCGCAAGCTCACGCGTGATCTCCTTGCCGTAGAAGATCGTGGCCCAGTCTTCGCCGTCGAGCGTCAGGTAGACCTGGCGGTCCTGCACGTCGTCTTTGGCCGTGCGGCGCACGGTGAGCATCGCCGGCCCCTGCGGCGCCTCGACGTCCTTCACGATCACGCCGAGATCGGCGCCGGCATCGCCGTCGGCGGGCGCCTTGCGCCGGAGGAGCGGCAGGCGCCACGCGGGCGGTGAGATCGCGAAAGTCACAACCCCTCAATTGTAAACGGGTCTGTCACGGTCACGAGTTGTCACGGGGTCTGTCACGGTCACGAGACGCGCAGATATACTCCGGCCCATGCGTCTTTCTCGCGTGTGGTCGTCCCTGCTCGGCGTGCTGTTCTTCCTCGCCGGCTCAGCCGCGCTGAGCCGCCCGACGCCCGTGGCGGCGCAGGCGGCGCGGTTCGATGTGCTCGTGCGCGGCGGCACGGTGGTGGACGGCACGGGCGGGCCACGCCGGCGCGCCGACGTGGGCATCCGCGCCGGCCGTATCGCGGAGGTGGGCACGCTCGCAGGCGCCACGGCGGCGACCGTCATCGACGCCACCGGTCAGATCGTGGCGCCCGGCTTCATCGACGTCCACACGCACGCCGACGACCTCGCCGACCATCCCTTCGCCGAACACTTCGCGCTGATGGGCGTCACCACCGTGATTGCCGGCAACTGCGGCAGCTCGCCCGTGGATGTGGCCACGGCTTTCGGGAAGATCACGGGCACCGGCGCATCCGTCAACTTCGCGACCTTCGTGGGCCATAACTCCGTGCGCGAGGCCGTGATGGGCACCGCCCGCCGGGCGCCCACCGCCGACGAACTCGCGAAGATGGAAGCGCTCGTGGCGAAAGCCATGGCCGACGGCGCCGTGGGCTTCTCGACCGGTCTGCAGTACGTGCCCGGCACCTACGCCGCCACCGACGAGATCGTGACGCTGGCGAAGGTGGCCGCGAAATCCCGCGGCGTCTACGCCTCGCACATGCGCAACGAGGGCACCGAACTCGAAGCCGCGGTGGCCGAGACGATTGCTATCGGCCGCCAGGCCGGCCTGGCCGTGCAGGTGTCGCACCTCAAGGTGGACGCGCCGAGCCGCTGGGGCGCCAGCGCGAAGGCGCTGGCGATGATCGACGAGGCGCGCGCGAGCGGCATGCAGGTGCTCGCCGACCAATATCTCTACGATGCCGCCAGCTCGAACCTCGGCATCCGCTTCCCCTCGTGGGCGCTCGAAGGCGGTCAGCCGGCCACCAACACCCGGCTCGACGATCCGGCCACGTGGGCGCGCATCAAGGAAGAGATGCGGAAGCTGATTCGCGAGCGCGGCCTCGAGAACTACTCGTTTGCGCGCATCGCCAACTACCCGGCCGATACGTCGCTCAACGGGCTGACCATCCCCGAGGTGGCGCAGAAGCTCAAGGGCTCGAAGGATCTGGACGCGCAGTTCGAGACGATGCGACTGATGCTGCGCGCCGGCGGCGCGTCCATGGTCTATCAGTTCATGGCCGAAGACGACATCACGCGCATCCTGCGCCATCCGATGGTGGCGATTGCCAGCGACAGCGGCCTCAACACACTCGGCCGCGGCGTGCCGCATCCGCGCGGCTACGGCAATGCCGTGCGCGCCCTCGGCCGCTACGTGCGCGAGCTGAAGGTCATCACCCTCGAGGACGCCGTGCGCAAGATGACGTCCCTGCCGGCCGCGCAGTTCGGCTTCGCCGACCGCGGCACCATCGCAACCGGCAAGGCGGCGGACCTCGTGGTCTTCGACGAGGCCACCGTAAGCGACCGCGCCACCTACGACAAGCCGCACCAGTATCCGGCCGGTCTCACGTCCGTGCTCGTGAACGGCGTGGCGGTCGTGGCAAAGGGCGCGCACACGCAGGCGCGGCCAGGCCAGATCGTGCGGGCCGCGCGTTAGCGAACGAAGAGGTCCGGCAGGTCCGCGATCGTGAGGTCGCGCGGTCCAGGGATGAGGCCACCGATGTGCGCGGCGTGGCCGAGTACGCGGGCGGGTGTCCAGCCGGCCGCGCGCAGATCGCGCACACCGCTTGCGCCATCCGACTTGCTCAGCTTCTGCGTGGGCGTCTGCATCACGAGGCCGTGGTGGAAGAATGCGGGCGGTGACTCTCGGCCGAGCAGCTGCGCGAGCAGGATCTGGCGGCCGGTGGACGCGAAGAGGTCGTCGCCGCGCACGACGAGGTCGATGCCGTGCAGCATGTCATCGACGACTACCGCGAGCTGATACGTCCAGTTGCCGAGGCGATCGCGCAGCAGCAGGTCGCCGCACTGCGCCGACGGCGTCTGCGTGGTCGGTCCATGCGCCAGATCGCCGAACGTGATGCTGTCGTCGGGCAGCACGAGCCGCCAACCCACGCCGTCCGTGAGCGGCAGGCCGCGATGCCGGCACGTACCCGGGTAGCGGAGCTCGCCTGCGTCAGGCGCACCCGCGGTGACCTCTTCAATCTCACGCCGGGTGCAGGCGCAGGCGTAGACAAGGCCGCGCGCGGCGACGATCTCGACGGCACGGGCGTAGTGCGCGTCGCGGTCTGACTGGCGCCCGTCGCAGGGGCCCGCGCGGAAGGCGCTCGTCGGGAAGACGTCCGGCGCGAAGCCGAGCCAGTCGAGGTCGTCGAGCAGCGCCCCTTCATATTCCGGCCGGCACCGCTGACGGTCGTGGTCTTCGACGCGCAGCAGCACGCGTCCGCCGCGCGCGCGGGCCAGGCCCCAGACGTGCAGCGCGTTCACCACGTGGCCCAGGTGCAGGTAACCCGTGGGCGCGGGGGCGAAACGTGTCAGCGGCGGCACGCCCGCATTGTGCCTCAGGCGTATACTCCGCCCGAGGAGACGACACGATGTCACATCACCCCCGGCCGGTTCGCCTGAACCGCCTCGTGATGGCCGTTGTCGCTCTGTGCGCGCTGCCCCTCCCAGCGGCTGCGCAGCGCGTGGTCATCAGCTACACACCTTTGCTGTTCGTGGCGCCGCCGGTCACCGAGTCGTGGAATCTGAGCACCGGCACGCGCGAGTGGCAGCGGCCGGGTCTGCTCGCCGGCCAGCCGGTCTTCACGTCGGACGGGCACTACTTCGTCGCCCAGGTCGCTACCGGTGGACCTCCCGCGTTCACGGTGACCGACGCCGTCTCCGGCGCCACGTTCACCGTGCCCCTGGGGTTTACGCCGATGGTCGCGCATCCGCGCGCCACGGCCGTTTTCGGCCTGATGCGTGACGCGGCCGGCGCGGATGTGGCCCGGATCGACGGCGGCGGATTGACCGTCTACGGGGGGTGCGCGGCCGGCACGGCGCAATACCTGGATGTCGCGGTCGACGGCCGGCAGCTGCTCGTGGTGTGCGCGTCAGGAGAGCTGGTCGTGCTCGACGCGCTGTCTGGCACCGAGATGCGTCGCGTATCGGTGGCCGCGACCGGGCAGGCCCGGCAGGTGGCGTCGAATCACGACGGATCGCGCGCGGTCGTCATCCGAGGCCCCCACGCCTCGTCCGGAGACATCGCCGTGATCGATACGGTGACGGGCTCGGCCCTCGCGACCACCGTGTTCCCGGGTGCCTCCACTCCGCCGATCCCCGGCGACTGCGTGTCGGGTGCACTCGCTGGGGTCTCACCGGATCGCAGCCAGATCGTGATCGCCTGCTCGTGGATCTACAGGGACCCGTTTGGCGGGCCGCTTACCTTTACTGCGATCTCGCGCCTGCTCGACGCCGGCACGCTTGGCTGGGGTCCCGACCTTGGTGTCAGGTACTATCCGTCCGCAGTCGCCATCAGCCCGGACAACACGCAGGCCTTCACGCTCAGCACACATCCGCGCGGGTTCAGCGTGTTCGAGCGCATCGCGCTGCCGGCCGCAACCACCACCGGAGTACTCGCCCCGTCAGCGGCCCTGGGCCTGGCGGTCGCCTTCGCCCCGCTGGCGCCGACGCTCACGGCCAGCGTGACCGGAACCACCGCCACCCTGCAATGGTCGCTGCCCGCGCACTCGCCCGCCGCCACGGGCTACGTGCTCGAGATCGGCACCGCGCCGGGGCGTTCGGATCTCGGCAGGGTCCCGCTGGGACCCGGACTCGCGCTCAGTGTGCCGGGCGCACCCCCGGGCACCTACGTGGTGCGACTCCGCGCCGTGAACACGGTGGGCGCCGGTGGCGTGTCGAACGAGCTGACGGTCGTCGTGCCCTAGCGCACACGTCTGCGCGGATTCGCCCGCCGCACGCCCGCGGACGCGTCGCCGGTGTCTAATCGTTCACTCGCATGCGCTGCCTCACGGGTCTGCTCCTGTTGCTGCTGGTGGTGACGCGGCCTGCCGCCGCGCAGGATGCCTTCGAGCAGCAGCGCGCCGCTGCACTCGCCCGCATGCGCGGCGTCGACCCGATCTACCTGACGTTCGAGAACGGCCGGTCCACCTATCGCATCGGCGAACGCATCTCGTTGCGCGTCGAGTTCACGCCCATCGGGCAGGCCGGCGTCGTGTACCAGGGGTGTCCGGGAGCCGGTCTGCAAGTAGTACTCGACCGCACGGACGTCGATACGTCCAGCCGCGGTATTCCTGACGCGCAGGACGTGACCTGCGGTGTCATTGGCGGCATCTACGGGGCACTGGCGCCCCAGCTCGCGGTGAGTGGCAGCGACGTGTTCTACGACATCCCGGCGGTTCCGCCCCGCGTGCATGAGGCGATGGAGCTCACGGCGGACGTACAGTTCACGACACCCGGGCGCTATCGCTTCTACGTCCGCAGCCGGTTCGATACGCCGCAGGCCTACGGCACGCCACCGCGCTTGTCGAACATCCTCACGATCGACATCGCCGCGCGGGATGCCGAATGGGAGGCGGCGGCACTCACGAAGGCGGCAGCGGATCTCGCGTCCGGGGATCTGAAGCAACGCTGGAATGCGTTCGGTGACCTCGGCCTGCTCGGCACCGATGGCGCCGTTGATGTCGCGGCGAAGGATTCCAGCGATGCACTGACGAACGTGGCCCCGTCCGCCGCAAACCGCCCCCACGCCATCAGGCGGATGTTCGAGCACCTGGACGACGTGACGCGCCCGGTGGACTGGCGCTTCATCTGGACGCTCGCTGCCCTGGACGCGACCATGCACGGCACAGCGCCGGTGCCACCCGAGGCGGTCGAAGCGCGGCTGCGCGCACACTCGGCGCGCCGGCTTGGCGCGCTCGAGACGCACGGTCAGCTCGAGAGCGCCCTCGGCGCCGCCATGTTCCATGCGGCTGCGGCTCGCGGTTTCGGCGACCGTGTGATGTGGCAGGTGCCGGCGGCGGGCTTCTCCGCGGTGCCGGACGCCGTGTCTCGGGCACTCCTCGCCCTGCCTCCGACCGAGCAACGTGTGGTGCTCGCGGAGTCGCTCGGTTGGCGGGACTTCGCGGACCCGGCGTTCCTGCCCATGTTCCGCCGGATCGCGCAGGACCGGCGTCCAGGCGGCGCGCAGGATGTCGCGTGGGCGATGTGGCATCGCCTCGAGCCAGCTGCGGCGCGCACGTTCGCGCTGCGGGAGATCGCCGCGCCCGGGGCGGTGCTGGGCACGAGCGGCCTGCCGGGACTTGGCGATTCTCTGCGACCATCGCTCGACGCCCCGCTCGTGGCACGCCTCGAAGCCGCCACGACCGACGCCGAGTTCCTCCGCGTCGCCTCGCTCATCGAACGGTTCGCGACCGGCCGTCTGCGTGCGAACGTGGCGCAGGTGTTCGAACGTGCGCCGCGTGCCACGGCCTGTCCACAGGGGCCGGTGCTGCTGGCGTACTTCTTCCGCGTCGATCCGGCCTACGCAGAAACGCAACTGGACCGCATAGGCCGTGTGCTCGACACGACGCGCGAGCGGTGCGCGGATGACGGCCTGTTGCCCGCGGTGGCGAAGCGGCGAACCCTGCCGGCCGTGGAGGCGGCCGCCCTGAAGCGCCTCCGTGACCCGCGCCCATGGGTCGCCGTCGACGCGGCAGAGGCTCTGGCCAAAGAAGGTGGACCAGCCGGCAAGCCGGCACTCCTGGCAGCGCTCGACGCCTGGCACGCTGCGTGGGCGCCGCGCGCCGCCATGCTGCAAGGCGGGAACCTGCCGTTCGAGCTGGACTGGGCCGCCTCGGCGGGGCCGCGGCTGGCCCGTGCACTTGCGGAGGCGAACGCCTGGCGCCTGACGGCGGCCGACATCGAACACATCGCGTCCAGACTCTTCAACGAACGGGAGCGGAGTCGATTCCAGGGAAACGCGTCGGCGTATGACGAGACGCTGGACATCGACGTCTGGCCACCGCGCCGGCCCGATGAACCGCCGACCTTCTTTCTCCCCGGCGCGATACTGGCACGCGGTGTGGAGGCGCTCCGTGCCCGTCTCGCGCTCTGGCCGGCTGGCACACACTGGCGAATCGCGACACGATCGGGGTTCGGGTCCACGCAGATCCCGGGGCTGCACCCCACCGCTCTCTGGCTGCCGGGCGAGGAGGCCGCCACGTCCGCACGCGTGCGTGCGTCGATGCGACCGCTCGGCATGACCCTGTCCGTGCCCTGATCGCCCGGCCGGTCAACCGCCGCCTGCTGCCGCTCGATCACGGCCGCCCACCACCCGTCGCGCACCTTCGCCCCGCCGGCGCCCCGGCGTCGTATGCTCCTGATGCCGGCCATGTCCACCGCCATCGACATCGCGTTCCTGCTCGTCTACGTGCTGGGCGCCTTCGCGTACGGTTCTGCGCTCACCCTCTCGGTGCGCCAGGCGGCGCCCGTGTGGGCGCCGCACCACACGCATGGCGGCAGCTCCACGGGCCGGATCGATCCGGCCGGCGTCATGCTCTTCGCCTGGTCGGCCGTGTGGTTCGTGGTGCTCACGCTCGATCAGTTCATCGACATGGCCACCGGCGCCACCCGCCGGAGCTGGCTCGACCTGCTGCAGCTCGCGCTGGTGTTCGGCTTCCCGCCGCTCATCATGCACACGACCCAGCGCGAGGCGCACGTGCCCGAGTGGCCGGAACCCTCGCGCTCGTGGGCACGGCGCGCGCTCGCGGCGGGCTACCTGCTGGCCGGCGGAGCGGCCGTGGTGGCCATCGGCGTCGCGCTGCAGTTGTGGCGGGTGCCGAACGCCGACATCGCCATCGGTCTCGCCATTGCCGGCCTGTTCACGATGTCGGGGGTCTTCTCCGGCGTGGTGCTGCACCGGAACCCGCGCGCGTCGCGCACGCCCGAAGGCGACAAGCTGCGCAAGGTGCTGAACGGGCTGTTCATGGTGCTGGCCCTCATGAACTTCCTGCCGGTGCTGTCGTCGACCTCGGCGTTCTCCTTCGGCACGCTCGGCAAGCTGATGAGCGTCACGCCGCTGCTCTTCCTGTCGGCCACGACCTACTACGAGAACCGTTTCGAGTTCTACGACCTGCTCGTGAAGCGCGGCGCGATGCTGCTGGCGACACTGCTCGCCCTGGGCGGGTTCTTCGTCGTGGTGCTGCCGCTCCTCGACGGGCTGCCGCGCGACGGCGCCCGGCCGTGGCTCTTCGCGCTGGCCGCCGTGCCGCTCATGATGGCGGCGCCGCGGCTCTCGCGCCGGCTCAGCCAGCAGCTCGATCGCGCGTGGTTCGGGCGGCACTACACACCGGTGAGCGCGGTCACGACCGTGCTCGCCTCGCTGCAGACCGCCACCGACGAAGCGAGCCTCATCGCGGCCTCGGAAAGCAGCCTCAAGGAAGTGCTCGGCGTCACGGTGCGCCTCAGCACGGTGGACGAGGCCCCGGCTGACGTGCGCACGGCCTTCAAGATCGACGGCAGCGCCGCCGACCCCAGTCTGTGGGTAATCGTGCCGGCGATGCAGGGCGAACGTGTGCTGCTCAGCGAAGACCTCACGCTGCTGCGTTCGCTCGGCACGGTCATCACCTATCTGGTCGAGAACGTGCGCCTGCAGCAGCGCCGGCAGGAGCAGGACCTGCTCGCGCAGGAGCTGCGCCTGCAATCGAGCCAGTCGGAACTGAAGGCGCTGCGCGCGCAAATCAATCCGCATTTCCTCTTCAACGCGCTCAACACGGTGGCCTCGCTCATCCACAGCGACCCGGCGCGCGCCGACCGCGCCGTCGAGCAGCTTTCGGAAGTGTTCCGCCACACGTTGCGGCGGTCCGACAGCGAGTGGGCGCCGCTCGATCAGGAACTGGCCTTCGCGGCCGCGTATCTCGACGTCGAGGAGGCACGTTTCGGCGATCGCCTGCGCTACACGATCGACGCGGATGCCGCCGCGCGCCGCGCCCACGTGCCGGCGATGCTCGTGCACACCCTGGTCGAGAACGCCGTGAAACACGGCATCGCGCAGGTGCGCGGCCACGGCACGCTGGCCGTCATGGCGACGGCGGCCGGCGACCGGCTGACCATCGACGTGGCAGACAACGGTCCCGGCCTCGACATGACCCCCGAACGTGCGGCCTTCGCGCGTCGCGCCGGCGAGCAGTTCGGCCTGCGCAGCGTGCGCGACCGCCTGCGCGGCCACTTCGGCGAGGCCGCCACCTTCACGCTCATGCGCGATCCGCTGCGCAACATCACCATCGCGCGCATCGACATGCCGTTCGTAGGCGCCGACGAGCGGCCCGTGGCCGCGGCCGAGGCCACGGCATGATGCGCGTCGTGCTCGTGGACGACGAAGCCCCGGCGCGCGCGCGTCTCACCGCACTCCTCGCCGAAGCCGGTGGCGTGACGGTGGTGGGCGAAGCGGCCAATGCGGACGATGCCCGCGCGGTCATCGCGCAGGCCACGCCGGACGCTGTCTTCCTCGACATCGAGATGCCGGCCGAACGCGGCACGGATCTCGCCGCGTCGCTGCCGGAGCCGCGTCCGTTCGTGGTCTTCGCCACCGCCTACGAACGCTTCGCGGTGGATGCCTTCCAGTACGACCCGGCCGACTACCTGCTGAAGCCGGTGAACCGGCAGCGCCTGGCGCAGACGCTCGATCGGCTGCGCGCGAAGATCGCGGCCCGCCGCGACACCGAGCGGGAATGGAGTGCCGCCGCCCGCGCCCAGGCGCATCTGCTGCCGCGCTCGCTGCCCGATCTGCCCGGCTACACGATGGCCGCGCGCACGCTGCCGGCCCGCGCCGTGGGCGGCGACTTCTACGACGCCACGATCGTCGAGGGCCGCCTGGCATTCGTCCTCGGGGACGTCTCCGGCAAGGGCATGGCCGCCGGGCTCATCGCCTCGAGCGTGCAGGCACGCTGGCAGGCGGCGATGCGGCAGCGCGATCTCACGGCCGTCGAGATGATGACGGCGCTCAACCGCGATATCCTCGCCTCCACCGAAGGCTCGCGCTACGCCACCCTCGTGCATGCGCTGCTCGAGCCGGCAAGCGGCGCCGTGCGCTACGTGAACGCGGGGCATCCCGCCCCGCTCGTCATCGGCACCGGCGGCGCGCCGTTCGGCCTCGACGTCACCGCGCCGGCGGTCGGCCTGCTCGACGCGCCGGAGTTCGCCGATGCCGCACATGTGCTCGCGCCCGGCGACACGCTGGTCGTCGTGAGCGACGGGGTGACCGAAGCGCGCGACGCCGCCGGACTCGACTGGGATCTCGCGCACATCCCCACACTCGTCGCCCGGCACGCCGGTGACTGCGAGGCCCTGGCCGCGGCCATCGTCGCCGCGGTGTGTGCACATCGCGGCCACGATCAGACACAGGACGACGTCACCGTGTTCGTCCTGCGGAGAAGCGCATGACCCTCACTGCCCTGCTCGTGGACGACGAAGCCCCGGCCCGAGCGCGCCTGCGCCAGCTCCTCGCGGAGCGCGCGGACCTCACCATCGTGGGCGAGGCCGAAGACGGCGTGCAGGCCGTGGAACGCATTCAGGCGCTCGCGCCCGACGTGGTCTTCCTCGACATCCAGATGCCCGGCTGCAGCGGCCTCGAAGTGGCGGCCTCGCTCGGCCAGCCGCGGCCGGCCATCATCTTCTGCACGGCGTTCGACCAGCACGCCGTGGACGCCTTCGAACTGCAGGCGGTGGACTATCTGCTGAAGCCGGTGACGCGGGCCCGCCTCGATGCCGCGATCGCGCGCGTCACACGGCCCGCGGCACCTCCGCTCGCGTCCGCCCCGGCCCCGGCCGCCGAGCCGTCCGGTGACGACGGCGCGGACGACGCTGCCGCCGGCGAGGCCCCGCTGCCCGGCGGGCCGCCCACGCGCTTTCTTGCCCGCCGCGGCGCCCGGTACCTGGTGGTGCCGGTGGCTGACGTCATCGCCTTTAGCTTCGACGACGGCCAGACGCGCCTGCACACCGCCGGTGAGCAGTTGCTGATGCAGCCCACGCTCGCGCAGCTCCTGCGGCGGCTCGATGGCGCGCGGTTCTTCCAGATCTCGCGCTCGGTCGTCGTACATCTCGACGCCGTGCGGGAAGCAAAGCCGCACACCGACGGCACCGGGCAGCTCGTGCTCTCGAACGGCACCATGGTGGAAGTCTCGCGGCGCCGCTGGCGGCCGCTGCTCGACCAGCTCGAAGCGTAGGCGATGTCACGGCGACGTGACACGGCCGGCGCGGAGCTGCGTGCTAGCATCGCCGGATGCGCGTGTTCGCCGTCTCCGCCCTCGTTCTGACCTCGTTCCTGTCGGCCGCTGCGGCCCCTGCCCAGGCCGCCACGCGGCTGCGCATCATGCCGCCCTCGGGCGCGACGATGGCCGTGGGCCAGCGCTTCGATCTGCGGGTGGAAGCCGAAGGTGACGGCACGGCGCCGCGCGGATTGAGCGTGACGCTCGATGGCCGCGACATCACGACGCGCAACGTGCTCGCGCCCGGCCTGAACGGCGAACTCGGCGTGGGTGGCACCGGCACGGCGCCCGACGCCAGTGCCCGCGCTACCGCGCCGGCCGGCGCCACGAGTTCGAACTTCCTCGTGCGCGATCAGCGCTTCACGGCGCCCGGCCGCCACGAGGTGGTCGTACGCACGGGCGATGGCGCCACGCTGACCGCGGCCTACGAAGTGGCGGCATGGCAGACGCCGCGCGCCGGCACCCGTCCGGCCAGGAACATCATCATGCTCGTCGGCGACGGCATGGGCATCCAGCACCGCACGGCGGCGCGGATCGTCTCGCGCGGCCAGACCTACGGCAAGACCAACGGGCCGCTCGCCATGGACACGCTCGGCGTGACCGGCCTCGTCATGACCTCGTCGCTGAACGCCACGGTCACCGATTCGGCGCCCGGCATGTCGTCGTACGCCACCGGCCACAAGGCCAACAACAACCACGTGGGCGTCTATCCCGACAACACGCCCGACCACTTCGACAACCCGCGCGTCGAGTACATCGGCGAGATGCTGAAGCGCACACGCGGCCGCGGCTTCAACGTGGGCCTCGTCACGACCGCCTCGGTCATCGACGCCACGCCGGCCGGCAACGCCGTGCACACGTCGTTCCGCGATGCCTACTACGACATCGCCGCGCGGATGTTCGACGAACGCGCTGCCAACGGCGTCACCGTGCTCATGGGGGGCGGCGCCACCTACTTCTCGCCGGCGAGTCAGGGCGGCACCCGGAAAGACTCGCGCGATCTGGTGGCCGCCTACGCGGCCGACGGGTATCAGGTGCTGCGCACCCGCGCTGAACTCGCCGCGTCGCTGGCCGGCCCGGCGCCGAAGGCGGTCGTCGGGTTGTTCCACCCGCGGCACATGAGCGTGGCCTTCGACAAGGTGGGCGCCGGACGTTACAGCGACGAGCTCGCCCTCGAACGCAACAAGGACGTGCGCGACCAGCCGATGCTCGAAGAGATGACGTCGCTCGCGCTCAAGTCACTGAGCGCCACGTCGCCGCGCGGCTTCTACCTGATGGTCGAGGGCGCCTCGATCGACAAACAGGCGCACGAGTCGGACGCCGACCGCTCCATCTGGGACACGATCGAGTTCGACAACGCCGTGCAGGTGGCGCTCGACTTCGCGCGCGGCACCAACACGGATGCCGATCCGGCCAACGACACACTCGTCATCGTCACCGCGGACCACGAGAGCGGCGGCTTCGGCATCATCGGCGTCGGCAACGAACGCTACGCGCCCACCGTCATCGGCAAGTCGGTGCGCGACTACGCGGCGACCTTCCGTTTCGAGCCGGCGCAGACGCTCAACTTCTTCACGAACTACACGGTGGACGCCAAAGGGTTCCCGACCGATCCCGATCCCACGCGCAAGCTGCTCATCGGCTTTGCCGCCGGGCCCGATCGCTACGAGAACTGGCTCTCGAACCGCCTCGCGCAGAAAGCCACGATCGCCGATCCGGCCAGCCGGATCGCGGTCGCCAATCCGCGGCGCGACGGCCCGTCGGGCCAGACCGACAACATCGGCGTCGATCGCAAGGTCTATCCCGGGTTCCTCATCACCGGCGCCATCGAGAACAACGCCACCGGCTGTCCCGCCGCCGACGGCTGCCCCGATGACACGCGCGCCAATCCGGTGGACATCGCCGGCCACACGGCGAGCGACGTGCCGCTCTCAGCCGACGGACCCGGCGCCTGGCAGTTCACGGGCGTCTACGAGAACACCGACGTCTTCGTGAAACTCCTGCGCGCCGCCACGGGCAGCTACCCGCGCGTGCGCCAGTAGCGCGCCCGGCGAGGGGTTCACAAGCCCATCCATGCGGAGGGGCCTATAATCCCCCGATGTCACGCACCGACCGTCGTTCGCTCTCGCGTCGCGAGGTCCTCGCCCTCGCGGCGGAGCTCGGCGCCAGCGCCGCCGTCGCCGCCCTCTGGCCGGCGGAGCTTTCCGCGCAGGCGCTCGCCGGCAAACACCCGCAGCTCACGGCGCTCTCGACGCGGCCGCCCGACTACGAAACGCCGGTGGCGCTGCTCGATCAGCTGCTCACGCCGGTGGAGGCGTTCTACGTGCGCTGTCACATGCCGATGCCGGCGAACACCGCTGAGGCGGGCTGGACGCTGGCGATCGATGGCGAGGTGACCACGCCTGCCGCACTCACCGTGGCCGATCTGAGACGTCTGCCGCAGGCCTCGGTCACGGTCACGCTGGAATGTGCCGGCAACGGCCGCGCGTTCTTCGATCCGCCGGTGGCCGGCATCCAGTGGAAGAAGGGGGCCGTCGGCACCGCGAAGTGGACCGGCGTCCGCGTGGCTGACGTGCTGAAGCAGGCCGGGCTCAAGCCCGGCGTCACGCATCTGTGGGTAGCCGGCGCCGACCGGCCATTCGGCACGCAGCCGCCGTTCGTGCGGCAGGTGCCGATGGCGAAGGCGATCCACGCCGACACGATCATCGCGTGGGCGATGAACGACCAGCCGATTCCCGCCGCGCACGGCGCGCCGCTGCGCCTCGTCGTGCCCGGGTGGGAGGGCGCCTACGCCATCAAGTGGCTCAACAAGATCACCGTGGCCACGAAGGAACACGACGGCTTCTGGGTGGCGACCGGTTATCGCTACCCCACGAAGCGGGTCGCGCCTGGCGCCGCCGTGGATGCGAAGGATCTGGCGCCGCTCACCGGCCTGGTCGTGAAGTCACTCATCACGACACCACTCGACGGCGCCACCGTGGCGCCTGGCACGATCACCGTGGGCGGCTTTGCATGGGCTGGCGAGACGGCCATCGCGAAGGTCGACGTCTCGGTGGACAACGGCGCCACGTGGGAGCCGGCGCGCCTTGTCGGCGCCGCCGTGCCGTACGCGTGGCGGCGCTTCGAGTTCACGTTCACGGCGACGACGCCCGAGACGCGCACGATCCTCTCGCGCGCCACCGACGCGAAGGGCCAGGCGCAGCCGGTCGTGCCCCAGTGGAATCCGTCGGGCTACCTGTGGAACGCGCCCGACACGATTCGCATCGAGGTGAAGGCGTGACGGCCCGCGGCCTGACCGCGATGGCCGCACTCGCCTTCGTGCTGCGCGCCGCGCCGCTGCTGCTGGCGCAGGGGCCGGTGCTGCCGGCGAGCGCCGGCGTCGAGGTGGCCCAGGCGAAGTGCATCGGCTGTCACGAGGCGGATCTCATCGTGTCGCAGCGCCTGTCGCAGACCGGCTGGGAACGCGAGGTCGCGAAGATGGAACGCTGGGGCGCCACGCTCCCCGCCGACGAGCGGCCGCGCCTCGTCGGCTACCTCACGCGGCAATTCGGCCTGCGGCCCGCCGTGTCGCACGACGCGGCGGCGGTGGCGGCTGGCGAAGCGGTGTTCAAGGAAGCCTGCCGGATGTGCCACGACGACGACCTCTCGGAACAGCAGCGGCTGTCGGCCGCGGCGTGGGGCCGCGAGGTGGACAAGATGGTGCGCTGGGGCGCGAAGGTGTCCGCGGAGGAGAAACCGGCGCTCGTGGCCTACCTGACGTCGCGCTGGGGGGCCTGAACCGCCGTCGAGGCTGGGAGCGTCGTTCCTTTCGTGGATCTGCTGACGCCGTCTGCTGATGCCCTCGTGCCGGGGGCCACGCTCGCGTGGCTGGCGCTTGTCGGCGCCTTCACGGTGTTGTGGCTCGTCTCGCTGCCGCTCAGGAACGCCAGCATCGTGGATATGTGGTGGGGGCCGGCATTCGTGCTGGCCGGCGCCGTCTACGCCTCGGCCCGGCCAGACCCGGGCCCGCGCGGCATCGCCGTGCTGGCGGTGGTGACGGCCTGGGCCCTGCGCCTGGCCTGGCACATCGGCCGGCGCAACGTGGGCCACGGCGAGGATCCGCGCTACGCCGTATGGCGTCAGCAGAACGGCGCCTCGTGGTGGTGGTTCAGCTGGGTCAAGGTCTTCTTCCTGCAGGCCACGATCGCGTGGATCGTGTCGTGGCCGATCGGCGCGGCCGTCGCGCCCTCACCCGCCTTCCCCTCGATCTTCGATGTCGCCGGCCTCACGATCGCCCTGGCCGGACTCGTCTTCGAAGCCGTGGCCGACGCGCAGCTCCGGCGGTTCAAGCAGACGGCGCCGAAAGGCGCCATCTGCGACGTCGGGCTGTGGCGCTACTCGCGGCACCCCAACTACTTCGGGGAATCGGTCGTGTGGTGGGGCCTCTATCTGGTGGCGGCCGGCACGCCGGGCGGCTGGACGACGTTCGTCAGTCCGCTCATCATGACGTGGCTGCTGCTGAAGGTGTCGGGCGTGGCGCTGCTCGAGAAGGGGCTCACGTCCACGAAACCGGGATACGCCGAATACGTGCGACGCACGTCGGCGTTCGTGCCACGGCCCCCGCGCGCCTGACGACGTGGCTGCAGTATCCTCACCCGGCCGGGCCATCCGGTACCTCCAACGGGATTCCTCATCCATGAACCGCCGCGACTTCCTCACGACCGGTGCCGCCGCCGTAGCCTCCCTGACGCCGGCGACACGCGCCGCCGCGCAGACGCGCCCGGCTGCCGCCCTCGACGGCCCGGCCGCCCTCCGCCTGGCGCGCGAGAAACGCGACGAACTCGTGGCGTTGCTCTCGCAGCTCATCGCGGTCTCGAGTCCGCTCGGCGAATCCGCCGAGCCGGCGCAGCGCGCCGTGGCCGCCTACCTCGACGCCCGCGGCTACACGAGCGACCTCGTGACCGACGATCCCACGGCCTACACGTCACATCCCGACTACATGGCGCCCGCCACACCTTACCCGGCGCCGGCCATGAATCTCGTCGCGCGGGCCGCGGCCCGGCCCTCGCGCGTCGGCCTCTTCGCGCACATCGACACCGAACGCGCCGGCAGCGGCTGGACGACGCCGCCGCTCGAGGCGCGCGTCCGCGACGGCCGCCTCTATGGGCTCGGCGCGGCCGACGACAAGGGCGGCGTGGCGGCGATGGCCGTGGCGGCCACGATCCTGCAGGCGCAGGGACGGCCCGCGCCCATCGTGATGAGCCTGCACGGCAAGGGCGGCGGCAGCCGCGGCAGTCTGCCGACGTTCGCCCGCCTCAAGGACTTCTCGCAGGTGCTGTACGTGCACCCGGCCGAAACCGGCCGCGGCTTTGCCGACATCAAGCACATCGTGCGCGGCGTGCTCGACATGCGCCTCACGGTCACCGGCTGGCGCGGCAACGCGCGCGAGCTCGGCAGCCCGGACAGCGCGTCGTTCTCGGAGGGCGGCGATGCCCTGCAGGCAGCGCTCGCCATCATCGACGACTGGCGCGGCGGCACGCTCAAGGGTTGCGAGGTGAACGTCGGCGAGCTCGGCGCCGGCGATCGCGTGGGCTCGGTGCCGGCCTCGGCGCGGGCCCGCGTGCGCGTGCTCTTCGACGACGCCAGATCGTTCGGCGAGATCCTGGCGGCGGCCCGCCGCGATGCGGAACGGGTGGCGGCCGCGCGCGGCCGCGGCGATCGGCGTATCACCGTGACGCTCGAACGCGACGGACTCGGCGCCAATCACGCCGCGGTGCCGTGGGACTCGCCGGCGTGCCAGGCACTGCGCACGTCGATTGCGGACGTCACCGGCACGGCGCCGGCCTCGTATCCCACCCACTTCGCGGGCGACATCCGGTATCCGATCCGACTGGCGGGCGTGCCGTCGTTCGGCATGGGATCGCTCGCCGGCGGGTTCTACGGCGCCGACGAATGGGTGGACATCGACGACCTCGTCCGGCTGGTCGCGGTGGTGATGTTGTGCGCCGACCGCTGGGCGCGTCTGGCGTGAGCGCGCCTCAGCAGGCCCAGAGCTGCAGGATCGCGACGAGCGACGCGCCGGCCGCCAACTTGATCCAGATCGGCAGCGTGGGCGGCGCCGTTTCGCCGTAACGCGCCGGTGGTTCGTCGCCCTCGTCGAGCCGCGGCAGACGCGGGCGGGCCGGCCTGAGCACGTCGTGCGACGAGACGGGCGGCGGCGTGCCGGCGTCGGCCGCCACCGACGCGCTCGGTGCTGCCGCCGCCGGACGCACCGGCAGCACGGTGGCGAAGCGCTCCAGGTCGGTCAGTTCCTCGGCGCACATCATGCACAGCCGCACGTGCGCTTCCACCCACTGCCGGTCGATCGACGAGAGCGTGCCGTCCACGGCGCCGCGCAGCAGCTCGAAGCTCGCGTGCGGCGACTCGGGCCGCGCTTCGGGCGCCGCCAGCGCCCGGCCGAAGGCCTCGGCGCCGAACGAGGCATCAGACTCGCGGGCGAGCGCCGCCCGGCAGGCCGCGCACGCTTCGAGATGGTCGTCGGTGGCGACGAGGGTCGAGGGATGGAGCGCGCCGCGCACGTAGGCGCGCACCTGCTCGAGCGACAGGTGATCGGCGGCGGTCATTCCCGGTCTCCGAGCGCCATGTGCTTCAGCAGGCGCGAACGCGCCACGGTACGGGCGTTCAGCACCTGCAGGCCGGTGAGCCCGAGGCGGCGGCCGATGGCCTTGTCGTCCCACGGCAGGTGCGCCCAGATGGCGGCCGTTTCATCCGCCTTCATGCCGAGCGCCTCGGCCACGAGCCTGAGCGGCGTCACGCCGGCGCAGTGAAACACCGGCAGCAGCGCCGAGCCGTGATGGTCGCGCAGGCTGAGCAGCAGCGACGCCCGCATCTGCGGCGGCATGGCGATGAGTTCCTTCCAGGCCCGTTCCAGGTAGCGGCGCGCGATGGCCAGATGGTCGGGGCCCACGCCGGCATCGAGCACGGCCAGCTCGGGCTCGTCGCCTTCAGGGCTGGCATCGACGCGCGGCCCCGTGTCTGCGCTGCCCGTCACCTCGAAGATGACCGCCGCCACCGCTTCCGAGGGCACCGGCGCACCGGCCAGCTCGAGCACGCGCACGACGGTCGGGGTGAGCGCGGGGCCGTCCACCGCCGCATGGCCCTTGCCCCACCAGTCTTTCACGCGGCCGTGCCACGGGAAGGGCGCCTCGAGCGGCAGCTGATCCGTCCACGCCGGCAGGCCCAGCACCGGCTGCCCTTTTGGCGTGGTCCAGCCGACGATGCCGACGCCGCGGGTGGCGATGAGGCGCACGCGGTTGGCGAGTTTTGCCAGCGCCGGCCGTGTGCGGCGCAGGTAGTCGCGGCACATCGCCTCGGCCGAGGCCCGCGCGAAGTCTTCGAGGTCGGCCACCGGCACCGTGCGCTCGCCCTTCTGCACGGCGCGCAGGAGCGCGGTGAGGCGATCGCGGCACATCGTCGCCACATCGGCGCGATCGGCGGCGGTCAGGTGCGCGAGTTGTGTCGTGGTGGCGTGGCGCACGGCGGGATCGATCGCGCGCAGCGCGAGCGCCGCCAGGCGTTCGCTGGCGCGCGGACTCGCATCGCCGATGAGCGCCTTGAGGCGCGGGTCCCACTCCTGCTGCAGTGCGTCAACGGCCACGGCGTTTGAATCTATCACGCGCGCGGCACGCTGCTGGCGCGAAGCGTCGGCTGATATGCTGACGGCCGTGACGATCGACGGCGCACGAGACGCTCGCGGCCCGTGGGGCCCGCTCGCTGGCGCCGCGATCGGCGCCGCGTTCTTCGCCTGGATCGCCGGCACGCGCGTGCTCGATCCGACGTCGATCGACTGGCTCATGAAGGGCGACTGGGTGCCGCACTACTTCGGCTGGCACTACTTCCGTCACGAGCCGTGGCACTGGCCGCCCGGCGCGGTGCATGGCTACTACGCGCCGCTCGGCACGTCCATCGGCCTCACGGATTCGATTCCGCTCGTCGGCTACGCGCTCAAACCGCTGGCGGCGTGGCTCCCCACGCCGTTCCAGTACCTCGGCCCGTTCCTGCTCGCGAGCTTCGCCCTCCAGGGCGCCCTCGGCGCGCGGCTCATCGCCCGCCGGGTGGACGCGCTGCCCGCGCAGGTGCTCGGCGCGGCGCTCTTCGTGCTGCTGCCGACGCTCCTCGTCCGCGTGGGGCACGCGGCCCTCTGCGCCCACTGGCTGATCCTGTGGGCGCTGCTCCTCGCCACGCGCGCACCCGCGGCGCGGTTCCGGCCCGCCGCCTGGGCGGTGCTCGGACTCACGGCCGGGATGGTGCAGCCGTATCTGGCGGCGATGGTGCTCGCGGTGCTCGGCGCCACGGCGGTGACACCCGACCAGGCGCCGTTGCCACGGCGTTTCGCCGCACTGGGCGCCGCACTCGCCGCCACGGTGACCGGCTGGTGGATCTCGGGACTGTTCCTGTTGAGCGGCGGCAGTTCCCTCACCGCCGGCGGTCTCGGCTACTACTCGATGAACCTGCTGGCGCTCGTCTCGCCGGGTGACTGGTCCACGTTCCTGCCTTCGCTGCCAATCGCGGTCGACGGTCAGGCGTACGAAGGATTCCACTACCTCGGGCTCGGCATCCTGCTGGTGCTGGCGATCGCCCTCGTGCTCGTCGCGCGCGGACGCGGGACCGAGGCCCGGGCCTCCGCGCCGCGCCTCTGGTCGCCGTGGCTCATCGCCGCGTGTCTCGTGATGACCGCCATCGCCGTGAGCCCGGTGGTCACGCTGGGCAGCCGCACCATCCTGAACCTCGACGGGCCGTGGACGGCGCCGCTCGCCCTCTTCCGATCGTCGGGACGTTTCGTGTGGCCGCTCGTCTACCTGATGCTCACGAGTGCGATCGTGACGGTGGCGCGGCGTGGCCGCGGCCAGACGGGTGTGGCCGTCCTCGCCGTGGCGGTCGTGCTGCAGCTCGTGGATCTGCGCGGCGCGCACACGTTCCGCCGGCAGGTGGCACATGACCCGGCGTTCCATGCGTGGACCGATCCGTTCGCCGACGCGCGCTGGCACGAGGTGGTGCCCGCCTACACGCACCTGGCGCTCGTGCCGCCGCCGCAGTGCGGCGCATCGCCGCTGCCCTACGAAGGCGCCATCGCCCTCACTGCGCGGCACGGACTGACGATCAATGCCGGCGTCGTGGCGCGGCGCGACGAACGCGCGCGCGAGGGTTATTGCCGCGCGCTCGATGCCGACATCGACGCCGTGCGCCTGCGCGACGACACGCTGTACGTGGTCACGCCAGACGCTGCCGGCGTGCTGACGCGCATGGGCGAGGGCCGCGTGACGTGCGGCGCCATCGGCGGCGTGTCGTTCTGCACGACGCCGGCCGCCCACGCCCGCTGGGCCGCCCGCGTCCGCCTCGACTGAGCCGGTCGGGCAAGGCGCGGCCTGGGCGGCGGACTCAGTGCTTCTGCAGCTCGACGACGATCACTTCAATCGGCTCGGTGCCGTTGTTGACGTCGGCGTGGGTCGTGCCGGGCTTGTCTTCGGTGAGCCAGTAGGCCTTGCCGGATTCCCAGACCACCTTCTGCGACTCGCCGCTCTTCTGCACGATGTCCACCGTGCCGCCCTTGATCGCGATGAGCGCGCGGGGATGTTCGTGGCGATGCATCGTCAGCGGCTGCTTCGGCATGATGATGCTCTTCCACGCGCGCACGTGTTCGTTCTCGAACTGCGGCTCGCGGCGCGTGCCGCTCTGCGCCGTCTGCGCGGCGAGCGTCGCGGCCACGCCGAGCACGCCGCCCACAACCAGCACACCCATCGTCTTCAGGATTCGCATCATTCGCTCCTATCGCACGGCCACGAAGTCGATTTCGATCCGCGCGCCGCGCGGCAGCGCCGCCACCTGCACGGTCGAGCGGGCCGGGGGCACGCCGCCGGCCGGGAAGTAACCGCCGTAGATCTCGTTCACCTTCGTGAACTCCGCCAGGTCCACCATGTAGATCGTGGTCTTCACGACGTTGGCGTAGCCGAGGCCGGCTTCCTTGAGTACCGCGCCGAGGTTCTCCATGACGCGCTTCGTCTGGGCCTCCGTGCCGCCCTCGACGATCTGGTTGGTGGCCGGGTCGATCCCGATCTGCCCCGACAGATAGACCGTGCCGCCGGCGCCGACGCCGGGCGAATACGGGCCGATCGGCGTCACCACGCCCTTGTAGGCCGACTTCGCCGGCGCCTGCGCCAGAGCGGAGCGGAACGACGGCGCCGCGAGCACGAGCGCAGCGAGTGCGAGAAATCCGACAAGTCGCATGGGTCGAGCCTCCTCTTCGATTGCGGCGGATTATACAGGCCGGCGCGACGCCCGGGCGGACCTGTCAGCGCATGCGCGCGAGGGCGGCGAGCGCGGCGCGACGAGCGGCCTCACCCGTCGGCGTGGGCGCGGCTTCCATCGCCAGCAGCGCCGCCAGCGCCCGCAGCGTCTGCTTGGCGTTCTCGACTACGGCAAAACGGGCCGGGTCGACGGCGGGCCCGCCGGCCCAGAGCGCGGTGTGGCGTTCCACCCAGCGCGTCGTCCACGCCTCGAACGCGGCAGGGTCGGCATCGGCGCGGCGGACCGCGGCGTGCAGCGCGGCGCCGAGCCGCTCGGGCTCGCCCCACACGAACACCGTGTCTACGGCGTCCAGCTTCTGCGCGAACGCATCGAGCAGGCGCGCAGACTGTGACGGCGTCCAGCGCGGACCACGAGCGAGGAACTTGAGGGCGTCCGCCGTGTGCGCCACGCTGTGGATCCAGCCGCGCCTTGGCACGAAGCCGCGCGTGTCGCGCTCACGGGCGAAGTAGTCGAGCAGTTTCGCCGTGAACGCCTCGACCTCATCCGCCGTCAGGAACCGCGTCGCCACGTCATTGGCGGCGACGAGCGAGAGACACAGTGCCGAGAACGAGCGTTTGAGCACGCGGTCGTCGCCCGACCTCCCGAGCCCGTCGTCGAGATTCGCAGACCACAACGAGAGCAGACGCCGCAGGTCGTCCGGACGGACGAGGTGCTTTCTCAGAATCCACGCCGCGGCTGCCGAGTACGCGACCTCGTCACGCAGCACCGGGTCGCGTGACCCGAGCAGCGCGTTCATCTCGACGAGCAGGCCGTACGGCGTCTCGCCTGCCGGGACGGCGAATCCACCGCGCGCCATCGCTACCCACTGCTCGCGCGTGCGGGTCTGCGCGCTGGCCGAGGTGGCACACGCAAGCGCCAGCACGAGCGACACTGCAAGCCGGGACCGCATCATGCGGAGAGTCTACGCCCGCGTCGCACGCTGGGACGAGCTACGGGACGACCAGACGCAGTTCGTCGGAGGCGCGTCCACCGCCGAACTCGTTCCCGCCGCGCAGGCGCAGATAGTAGCGGCCCGGCGGCACCCCGCTGAAAGAGGCGTGGGGTTCAACGCCGAGCGGAATGGAGAGATCGGTGCGTCCCGGCGCCAGCCCGACATCGAGCACGAAGTGCGAGGCGGCACCGACGTTCTGCCAGGATAGCGACACGGTGTTGCGATCGACGGTCGCCGCAAAGGCGCGGGGGGGACCAGGGGCGGTCACGAGCGCCACCGAGCACTGCACGGGCCGCGACGGGAGAAAGGCGCGATCGATCAGCTGGTAGGTGCGACTGTCGAAGACGCGCAGGTCGTCGAGGGTGAACTCCCGTGAGAGAGGCGTTCGCCGACGGACATACAGGCGGCCGGTGTGCGGACTGACGACCGACGCGTGGCAGTCGCCCATCGCCGCTGAACCGAGCACGTCGCCACGGCGGTTCAGCACGAAGAGACTGGCGCCCACGTTGGCAAACACGCGTTCGTTCAGAGCATCCCACCGCAGCGCCGTCACGGGTTCACGCAGGGTCCGGCGTGTACCGGTGGCCAGTTCGATGATGACGAGCCCTCCCGTCTCGGCCGCGTACGCGTAGTCTCCCTCGGGTGTGACGAGCCACGCGCCTGATCCGGCCGGCTCCGACCAGGTGGCCGGCGGCGCGGTGAACGAGAAGTCTCCGGGCAGTGCCGCTCCCGTCGTGCCGTCGAACACTCGGACATCCCGCACGATCGACGTTGTCGAGCGGGCGAAGAGCTCGCTCGAGACGTCGAGATACAAACGATCGACACCCTCCGCGTAGCGCAAAGCGCCCGGACTCGGCACCCTCGTGGCATCGATGGTCACGAGCGCGCGGCTCGCGCCGGTCACGGCGTCGAACTCGGCAATCGTGGCAACGGTGGCACCTGGGTAGCGTACAAAGACGCGCGGCCGTACCGGGTCGACGCCGATGACCTGCCCGGGCTCGACAAGACGTACCTGCCCGGTACGCAGGTCGGTGATCGCAGACTCGGTCACGCTGAAACGCCCGCCGCCGGCGAGCGGCCGACCCACCTCCGCAGGCGCAGGCCCCAGGTCGGCGCCGAAACCGCCGATGGCACCGACGATGCGGTCGTCGGCGGCCAGCAGATCTTGCGCAACGACGGACATTGGGGCGGCGAGGGCGAGGGCGGCCGCGACGATCATCGGCGGCGCGAAGCGAGCTACTTTCGGCGGGATGTTCAAGCGACAACTCCTCGGAGGGGGCGAAGACGCACTCACACGGCATGCAAACGCGGTACCCGGGTGTGCCCGCTCGTGCTGCACCCGCAATCCGAATCGAGCCAACCTCTTGGCGGACGCAGGGGCGCCGCGCGAGGTGTCCGTGGTGATTTTCACCTGAGGTATTCCAGCCACAGTGTGTCTGACAGACCACAGGTGTGGCCACGGAATCGACCACGGCCCGGATGGTACACTCCGCCGCATGTCACGACGCCTCGCCGCCCTGCTGCTCGCCGTGCTCGCAAGTCCCGCCATCGTCACCGTCGGCGCGCAGCCAGCCTCCACCGCCGGGCCGTTGCGGTTCGAAATCAGTTACCCGTCCTCGCGCAGCGAGGAGCCGCTGAACGGCCGGCTGCTCCTCATCCTCTCGACCCGCAAGGACGGCGAGCCGCGGTTCCACGTGAACGACGGCCCCACCGGCCAGCCGATCTTCGGACTGGATCTCGAGGGCTGGCCCGGCGGCGCACCGGCGAGTGTGGCCGGGCCCACGATCGGCTTCCCCGTGCAGCGGCTGTCGGAGATTCCCGCCGGCACCTACCGCGTGCAGGCGCTCTTCCACCGCTACGAGACCTTCAAACGCAGCGACGGCCACACGGTGCAGTTGCCGATGGACCGCGGCGAAGGCCAGCAGTGGAACCAGGCGCCGGGCAACCTCTATTCGACACCACGCGAGATCACGATCGATCCGGTGACGAGCGGCGCGGTGAACATCACGCTCGACCAGATCATCCCGGAGATCACGCCGCCCAAAGACACGAAGTACGTCAAGCACGAGCGCATTCAGAGCCAGCTCCTGACGAAGTTCTGGGGCCGGCCGATGTTCATCGGCGCCAGCGTGCTCCTGCCCGAAGGCTGGGACACCCACCCGAACGCGAAGTATCCGCTCTTCATCTACCACAACCACTTCGCGCCCACGATGACCGGCTGGCGCGAGACGCCGCCGGATCCGAATCTGGCGCCCGACTTCTCTACCCGCTTCAACCTCGCCGGCTACAACCGCATCCAGCAGGAATACGCGTATCAGCTCTACAAGGACTGGACGGGGCCGAACTTCCCGCGCGCGATCGCGATCGAGATCCAGCACGCCAACCCGTACTACGACGACTCGTACGCGGTGAACTCCGCCAACCTCGGGCCGTACGGCGATGCCATCGTGCAGGAGCTGATTCCGTATCTCGAAAAGAAGTACCGCGGGCTCGGCGAGGGCTGGGCGCGCTTCATGTACGGCGGCTCGACGGGCGGCTGGGAAGCCATGGCGGCGCAGGTCTTCTATCCGGAGGTCTTCAACGGCGCGTATGTGGCCTGCCCCGATCCGGTGGACTTCCGCGCCTTCACCACCATCGATCTCTACAAGGACAAGAACGCCTTCTGGCTCGACGACACCTTCAAGCAGACGCCGCGGCCGGGCCATCGCAACCACCTGGGCCACGTGGACGCGATGGTGTGGGAGACGAATCGTCTCGAGCTCGTACTCGGCAGCCGCTCGCGGTCGGGCCAGCAGTTCGACATCTGGGAGGCCGTCTACAGCCCGGTCGGCGACGACGGCTACCCGGCGCGGATTTTCGACAAGGGCTCGGGCACCATCAACCGTCAGGTGGCCGAGTACTGGCGCGAACACTACGACCTCACGCACATCCTCAAGCGCGACTGGGAGAAAGGGCTCGGCAGGAAGCTCGAGGGCAAACTCCACCTCTACGTCGGCGACATGGACAACTACTACCTGAACAACGCCGTGTATCTGGCCGAGCAGTTCCTCGCCACCACGAAGAACCCGCATTTCAACGGCGAGGTCGCCTACGGCGATCGCGCCGAACACTGCTGGAACGGCGATCCGACGCGCGAGAACGCCTACTCGCGGCTGCGGTATCACCAGATGTACATCCCGAAGGGCGTCGAGCGGATACTCAAGACGGCGCCGAAGGGCGCGGACCTCACGAGCTGGCGATACT
>CADEFD010000036.1 GCA_902826515.1 uncultured Acidobacteriota bacterium | reverse complement strand
GTGGCGGCCGGCACCTGGACCGCGACCGGCCCTCCGGAGGCCGACTGGCCGAGGATGTCGGCCGGGCACTGCAGGGCGAAGGGCTGCACCGTCGGCGGCGTGGGCAGGCTCGGCGCCGTGGGCGTGGGGGCGTCGTCGCCGCAGGCGGCCGCCGCGATCGTCGCGACGGCGACGATCAGCAGGCGGTGCCACGCGCGTCGGGCGCGCGCCGCGACAGTCGGCCAGCTCATGGGGAATCCGATCATACCGGGGCCGGGGCCGCCGGGCCAATGGCTGGCCCGGCCGGACGGCCGGGCCGTCACCGCACGTCGAACTCGAAGCAGCCGGGGGTCACGAGCAGCCGCCCCCCCGGCGCGAAACTGAGGCTGTTCGGCGCGTTGAGACCGGCCGCCTGGAACTGCACCGTCCGGATCTTCTCGCCGAGGCCGTCGAACACATAGGTGTAGGGCACGACGAACGACACCCACAGCCGGCCCGCGGGATCGAGCGCCGCGGTGCGCACGGCCGGCGAGACGAGCGGCACTTCGGCGCCGTCGATGGCCCGCCGCGGCCACACGGCGGGAATCGCCGCCACGACGGGATCGAGTTCCCTCCCCTGCATCCGCCGGTGGAAGACGAGTGCGCCGGTGCCGTCGAATCGCGAGACGGCCGGTTCGCCGGCGATGAACACGAACCAGTAGCTGCCGTCCGCGGCCTTGAGCGGGATGCCGGCGTTGAGCGCCAAATGCAGGTCGCGGTCGGCTTCGTGCCCCGTCGCGCGCAGACGGCCAATCGTCCGCACCGGCGTGCCGGCCAGGCCGTATTCGGTCATGAGCCCGCCGGTTTCCGGCTGGCTGACGAGCACCGATCGCCCGGTGAACTGCAGCGTGCCGACGCCGCTCAGCGAGAGCGCGCCGAGCGTGACGCGCGCCGTCGCCCGGCCCGGAAGCTGGAAGCCGCCGGCGCGGCGGCCGTCCTTCGTGAAGATCTGCACGCGTTCGCGGCCGTTCGGCGCATCGGCCACCACGAACGTGCCGTCGGGCTGGGCGTCGAAGGCCGAGGGTTCGATGACGCGGCCGTCTTCGCCGCCGATGGCGACGAGCTTGCGGGCCGCGCGGCCGTCGACCGGCACGCCGTACACGGCATGCCCGCGCCGATCGAAGACAAGGGCCTCACCCGAGTCGAGCCGTTCGTAGCCGAGCGGCTCGCGGAACTCGCCCACGATCTCGACGGGCAGGGCCGTGACCGCGCGCAGTGTGTCCACACGGCCTGGCGAGTACGGCTCCGGCGTAGCCGGCGCGGTGGGCGGCCGCGGCGCCGCGGCACGGGGACGCGGCGGACGCGTCTGCGGCGCGGCGATGACCGCCGCGCCGAGCACGCACATCAGCACCCACGCGGCAGCGCCGGTGCGGGGCACGATGCCGTCAGTAGGCCGCGAGCGTGCGGATCGCGGCCAGCACGTCCGAGGTCTGCGGCAGGATCTCTTCCTCGAGATCCGGGTAGTAGGCCACCGGGCAGTCCATCGCGGCCACGCGCTTCACCGGCGCGTCGAGATGGTCGAAGAGCTCGTCGCTGATGCGGGCGGCGATCTCGGCGCCGAAGCCGCAGGTGAGCTGATCCTCGTGCGCGATGACGACGCGGTTGGTCTTCTTCACGAGCGCGGCGATGCCGTCCCAGTCGTAGGGCATGATCGTGCGCAGGTCGAACACCGCCACGCTGACGCCGTCCTTCTCCGCCTGCTGCGCCGCCAGCACCGATCGCTGCACGAGCGCGCCCCAGGTGATGACGACGACGTCCGAGCCGTCGCGCTTCAGCGCGCCCTTGCCGAACGGCACCATGTAGTTCGCGCCCGGGTACGCGCCCTTGTTGTAGGTCTGCCGGTAGAGGTGCTTGTGTTCCAGGTAGAGCACGGGGTCGTCGCAGCGGATCGCCGTGCGCAGCAGGCCGGCGGCATCGACGGCGTTCGACGGGAACACGATGCGCACGCCGGGGCAGTGCGCGAAGATGCTGACGCCCGACTGGCTGTGATACGGCGCGCCGCCGCGCAGGTAGCCGCCGATCGGCACCCGGATGACCATCGGATTCGACCAGTTGTTGCCCGAGCGGTAACGCATCATGGACATCTCGTCCTTGATCTGCATCATCGCCGGCCAGATGTAGTCGAAGAACTGGATCTCGACGACCGGCTTGATGCCGCGCTGCGCCATGCCCACGGCCCGGCCGATGATGTTGGCCTCGGCGAGCGGCGAGTTGAACACGCGATCTGAACCGTAGGTCCGCTGCAGGCCGTGCGTGACCTTGAACACGCCGCCCTTGCCCTGCACCTTGGCGAGCGCCGCCGCGTGGCTGGCATCGGCCACGTCTTCGCCAAAGACGACGATGCGCGGGTTGACCGCCATCTCGTCCTTCATCGTGCGGTTGATGGCGGCAACCATCGTGTCGGGACGGCCTTCCGGCTCCTCCGGCGTGTCGAAGGCCGACGAGGTGGGATCGACGTCAGGCGAGTACACCCACAGACCGGCGGTGTCGGGCGTCGGCTTCGGCGAGGCGATGGCGTCGTCGGTGGCGCGGGCGATCTCGCGGTCCACGTCGGCGGCGATCTCCGCGATCTCGGCCTCGGTGGCCAGCCCCTGCGTGAGGAGATGGGTGCGCATCCGCACGAGTGGATCGCGGGCGGCTTCGGCCTCGCGCTCCTCCGGCGTCTTGTAGAGGCGTTCGTCGTCCGAGAGCGAGTGTGAGTACGGCCGGGTGACGGTGGCGTGCACGAGCGCCGGCTTGCGCTCGCGGCGGATCCACTGCACGGCCGCCTCCATCGTGCGGTGGCTGTCGAAGTAGTCGGTGCCGTCGCAGCGGAACACCTTCAGGTTCGGGAAGCTCTCGACCAGGCGCGACACGTCGCCGCCGGGCGTCTGCACGGCTACCGGCACCGAGATCGCGTAGCCGTTGTCTTCCACCAGATACAGCACCGGCGCCGGTCTCGTGCAGGCCGAGTTCAGCGATTCCCAGAACTCCCCTTCGCTCGTCGCGCCGTCGCCGATCGAGACGTACGTGACCTCGTCGCCATGCTGGCGCGCGGCGCCGTCGGGAATGTCCGTCACCGCGGCGTAGATCATGCCGGCTTCGGCGGCGCCCACGGCCTGCAGGCACTGGGTGCCGGTGGGGCTGCCCTGCGAGGGGATGTTCAGCGCGCGATGGCCCCAGTGCGACGGCATCTGGCGGCCGCCGGAGTTCGGATCGTCCTTGGCGCCCACGGCGCCCTGCAGCATCTCGAGCGGCGTCATGCCGAGGGCGAGGCAGAGCGCGCGATCGCGGTAGTAGGGGTAGAACCAGTCGTAGCCGGGGCGCAGATGCGCCGCCGCGGCCACGCAGATCGCTTCGTGGCCGGCGCCGCTGATCTGGAAGAAGATCAGGCTCTGGTTCTTGAGCTGGATTTCCTTGTCGTCGAGACGCCGCGACAGCAGCATCAGCCGGTAGGCGGCAAGGAGGTCGTCGCGGGTGAGTGTCGTCTCTGACGCCACTGCGGCTCCGGTGGACCGGCGCGCGGCAGCCTCGCTGTTCCTGGCGAGTGTCGAACCCTTCATGCGGCTTCCTTCCCGAGGGCGGCGAACGCCCGCGTGCGCGGCCCATCCCGCAGCGTCAGTGCTTCAAATTATACCACCCGAGTACGGATGTTATAATCCGCCCGCCCGCGCATGGAACCGATGTGGCGGCGCCATTTCCGGACGCTCGGCGGCTGCCCGGCGCTTCCCGAGGATCCTCATGTCCACACGCCCCGTACGCCTGCACCGCTGGGATGAAATTGCGCTCGAGAAGGTCACCGAGATGATCTCGCGCAAGGTCGTGACCGGCGAGCGCGAGATGATCGGCCAGATCTACCTGAAGCGTGGCGCGATCGTGCCGATGCACTCGCACGAAAGCGAGCAGCTGACCTACGTGCTCCAGGGCGCGCTGAAGTTCCTGATCCACGGCGAAGAGATCACCGTGCGCGAGGGCGAGGTGCTGCACATTCCGTCGTGGGTGCCGCATCAGGCCGAAGCGCTCGAAGACACCTTCGAGATCGACCTCTTCAGCCCGATCCGCCAGGACTGGCTCGACGGCACCGACAACTACTTCAACGACACCCCGACGCCGGGCCCCTCGGGCGGATCGAACTCGTAGTTCCCGAGCCCCGAGTCCCGGACCCCGAGCCCCGCCCTAGTGCACGTGTTTCTTCCACTCCTTGGTCCAGTCGCCTGACGGGCCGGGAGTGGAGGGGCCGCGACGGCCGCCTTCGTAGACATCGAACTTCGCGCGCGTGCGGCCGAGCCGCCATTTGAGCCAGCGGTACTTCAGCTCGTCGAGCGGGCCGCGGCGTCCCTTCAGATACAAGTACCCGACGAGCAGGCCGCCGAGGTGCGCCACGTGCGCCACGCCGTCGCCGGAACTGCCCATCGACGACAGGAACGCGATCGCGCCGAAGATCATCACGGCGTAACGTGCCGGCACCGGAAACAGGAACACGAGCACCGGCCGGTGCGGGAAGTACATCCCGTAGGCGAGCAGCAGGCCGTAGATGGCGCCCGAGGCGCCGATGACCGGCGTGCGGTACAGCGCGTCGGCGAACGGAAGCGGCAGCAGCGACCACGCGATCGTCACGAGCGCCGCGCCGACGCCGGTCACGAAGTAGTAGCGCACGAAGAAGCGCGTGCCCCACGTGCGTTCGAGATCCGTGCCGAACATCCACAACGCCAGCATGTTGAAGAGCAGGTGGCCGATGCCGCCATGCAGGAACATGTAGGTCAGCGGCTGCCACACCGCGAAGTCGCGCAGCACGGCCGCCGGCACGAGACCGAGGCGCATCGTGAGCGCCGGCACGATCAGCGTCAGCAGGAAGGCGCCGACGTTGACGGCGATGAGCGTCTTCAGCGCCTCACTGAGCGGGCCGGGGCCGAACTGGTAGCCGGCCGTGCTGTATCGAGCCATCTCCGGATTATAGGGCGCGCGTCGCGGCGGTGCCCGGCGGCGGCGCGTGTTCGCCCCGTGCACGTTCGGGCAACTGCGCGGCGAGTGCGGCGGCCACGAGCGGCAAGGCCGAGATGGCGAGCAGCGCCGAGGGCAGGCCCACGCGGTCGGCCATCCAGCCGACGAGGGGCACCATCACGGCGCCCATGCCCCACGCGAAGCCCATCATGAGCGACGAGACCGTGGCCGCGCCCACCGGCGCGAGCGCCTGCGCGTAGGTCACGTTGACCGGCAGCGTGGACTGCAGCAGCAATCCGCCGAGCGACACCGCCGCCGTGAGCCACCAACCCGTGAGCTGCGAGGCCGCCATCATGAACGGCACGGCCGAGATGAGCGAGATGAGGATGACGCGCCGCGGCCCGAAGCGGTCGGCGAGCGGTCCGCCCGAGAAGCCGCCGATGCCCGAGATGAGCAGGTAACACGTGCCGGCGAGACTCGCATGGGCGATCGACATGCCCTGCGAGGTCAGCATCACCGGCAGAAACACCGAGAAGCCCGCCGCCGTGAGCGTGCGCAGCACGATCGAGAAGTAGAGCAGCGCGAGCGGCTTCGCATACGGCCGCAGGCCGGCCAGGCCCTCGCCGCCGCCGTGATGCTGGCGTTCGATGGGCGGCACCCGGCGCAGCAGGTACCACAGCGCGGCCAGACCGGGCACGGCGATAATCGGCGACCAGTGCAGGCCGAGGCGTTCGATGGTGGGCGCGAAGAAGAGCGGCGCCATCGCCATGCCGACCGAGCCGCCGGTGATGTGCACCGACATCGCGAAGCCCTTGTTGGCGCCGGCCGCACGATAGACCGCGGCGGCCGCCGGCGGATGGAACGCGGCGCCGCCGAGGCCGCCGAGCACGAGCAGCGCCCCGAGCACGAACGGGCTCTGCGCGAGGCCCACGAAGCTCAGCACCACCACGGCGAGAATCGGCCCGGCCATGAGCAGCGCGTGCGGACGCCAGCGGTCGGCGAGTGCGCCGAAGGCGAGCTGCGACATCGACGAGGCCATCTGGAAACACATGGCCAGCGTGCCGACGGCCGCAAGTGACAGCCCGAAATGCGGAATGAGCAGCGGCAGGAGCGGCGTGTAGATGTTCGTGTAGGCGTCCACGATGAAGTGGGTGGACGCGAGTGACACGACCGTGGGGGGAAGTCCGGCCACCGTGCGGACGGCGGGGGCCGGCGCAGGCACGGCCTCTGCGGGTGTCACGACTGCGGCCCCATCCCATCTAGTCTACACGCCGGATGGGCCGGCTCCGGCCGCCGCACGCCAGCCCGGCGGCGCTATCATCGACCTCCATGCGCATCGCCCGCCGCGCGTCCGCCGCGCTCCTGTTGCTGCTCCTCGCGACGCCCGCCGCCGCCCAGAGCGCGTCGTCGTGCACGCCGCTCGGGCAGGCGACGTTCGTCCGCGACAATCTGCAGGAGCTGTATCTCTGGTACCGCGACCTGCCGGACCTCGACCCGGCGGATGTCGCCTCGCCGGAGGAATACCTCGACCGCGCGCGCCTCCGCCCGCTCGATACCACCTTCAGCTACATCACGTCGCGGGCGGCCGACGAGGCGTTCTACTCCGAGAGCCAGTTCATCGGCCTCGGCATCACCACCGCGCTCATCGCCGGCGAGCTCCGCGTCCTTCAGGTCTTCGAGGGCAGTCCGGCCGCCGAGTCCGGGCTCGACCGTGGCTCGCGCATCGAGACGATCGACGGCGAGCGGGTGAGTGCGCTCATCGCGGACGGCCGCATCGACAGTGCCTTCGGTCCGGCCGAGATCGATCGCGCCGTGGCGCTCACCTTCGTGACGCGCTCCGGCGAGTCGGGCGCCGCCGCGCCGCGCAAGCGGCCCGTCACGATCCCCACCGTGTCGCTCACGAAGGTCTTCGCGGTGAACGGCCGCACGGTGGGCTATCTCTTCTTCCGCAACTTCGTGCGCCCGTCGGTGGCGGCGCTCGACGCGGCGTTCGCGGCGCTCGAAACGGCCGGGGCGCAGGAACTCGTGCTCGACCTGCGCTACAACGGCGGCGGCCTCGTGGAGGTGGCGCGGCATCTCGGCGGCCTCATCGGCGGCACGGCGCTGCGCGACCAGGTGTTCGCCGAGTCGCGGCACAACGATCGCAACCGGCGCTGGAACCAGACGCTGCGCTTCGGCGGCGCCGCCTCGTCGCTGCGCCTCGAGCGCCTGGTCGTCATCGCGACGCGGGCGTCGGCCTCGGCGAGTGAACTGCTCATCAACGGCCTCGCGCCGTTCCTGCCGGTGGTCATCGTCGGCGACCGCACCTACGGCAAACCTGTAGGCCAGTACGGTTTGCCCTTCTGCGACAAGGTGTTCGCGCCGGTGGCGTTTTCGGTGGTGAACGCGCGCGGCGAGGGCGACTACTTCGACGGGCTGCCGGTGCACTGCGCCGCCGCCGATGACATCGGCCAGGAACTCGGCTCACCGGAGGAAGCGTCGCTCGCGACGGCGCTCGACTTCATCGCCACCGGCCGCTGCACGCCGCCGGCGAGCCGCCTCGGAACGCGGAGGGCGTCACCCGACGAGCCGACGACGCGGCCGTTCGGCTGGCGCGCTCTGCTGAACGCGCAGTAGCGCCGCCCAGGCCGCGCGCGGCCGATCAGGCGCGGCCGCGCATGCGGCGCAGGCGCTTCAGCACGGCGTCACGGACTTCCTCGAACTCGCGGATGCCGAGGAGCTGCGCGCACAGGCCGAGCACCGCGACGGCGGCGGTGATGGCGCCGCCGAGCCGCGCGGACTGTGCGATGAGCGACGGACCGGGGGCGAGCCCGGCCAGCCACTGCTCACCCCACCAGGCGGTGGCCGCCATCGCCGTGCCGGCCACGATCACCTTGCCGAGCGTGGCGGCGACGCGCGCGAGTTCGAGTCCGCCAAGCGACCGCCGCAGCAGGAACGCCAGCATGCCGGCGTTGAAGAGCGCGGCGACCGAGGCGCTGAGCGCGATGCCCCGGAAGCCGAAATGTGGCGCGGTCGTGACGCTCAGCGCCGCGTTCAGCAGCACGGACGCCACCCCGACCGCCGCTGGCGTGCGGCTGCGGCCGAGCGCGTAGAACGCCGGCGACAGGATCTTCACGACCGAGTACCCCACGAGGCCAATCGCGTAGAACTGCACCGCCGACGCCGTCGCGATGGTATCGGCGGGCGTGAAGTTGCCGCGTTCGAGCAGCAGCCGCACGATGGGCGTTGCCAGCACGACCAGTCCGAAGGTCGCCGGCACGTTCAGCGTCAGCATGAGCGCGATGGCCGAGGCCAATGTGGACCGCATGGCCGGCGTGTTGCCTGTGGCCACGAGCCGCGAAAGGGCCGGCGTGGTGGCCGTGGCGATCGAGACGCCGAACATGCCGATCGGCAGGTACATCAAGCGGAACGCATAGGTCAGCCACGACACCGCCCCGGTGCCTTCGCCGGTGGCGACCACCGTGTTGACGAACACGTTGAGCTGCGTGGCGGCGAGGCCGACGACACCCGGGCCCATCAGCGTGAGCACCTGCCGCATGCCCGGATCGGCCAGGTCGAGACGCGGCGCGTAGCGGTAGCCCTGGGCGCGCAGAGCCGGCCACTGCAGGAGCACCTGCCCGAGGCCGCCCACGATCGTGCCGGCCGCCATCGCCAGAATCGGCTCGATGCCGGCGCCGATCGCCACCGGCACGAGCCCGATGCCCACGGCGATCGAGGCCACGTTGAACATCGCCGGCGACAGCGCCGGGATGAAGAAGACATTGAGCGAGTTCAGCATCCCCATGCAGGCGGCCGCGACGGCGACGAGCATGAGGAAGGGCGCCATGATGCGCGTCAGCAGCACCGTCAGCTCGAACTTGCCGGGCACGGTCGCGAAATCGCCGGCGAGCCATGTGACGAGCTGCGGCGCGAAGACGACGGCGGCGATCACGAGCACGCCGGTGACGGCGACGAGCGCGTTCATCACGGAGTTGCCGAGCTGCCACGCGCGGGCGCGACCATCCGTGGCGAGGGTGCGGCTGAAGGTGGGGACGAGCGCCGCGCTCATCGCCCCTTCCGCGAAGAGGTCGCGCACCAGGTTGGGCACGCGGAAGGCGACGAGGAAGGCGTCCATCGAGTCGCTGGCGCCGAACCAGTAGGCCAGCACCTGCTCGCGGACCAGCCCGAGCACGCGGCTCGTCATCGTGGCGGCGCCGACGACCCCGGCGGAGCGCGCGAGCCCGGATGATGAGGTGGCGGCGGAACGTCCGGCGTGGCCGGATGCCGGACCCGGCTCACTTCCGCCCGGGATCGACTCCGAAGCTGACATGGAAACTGCCCGAAGCGTAGCACGGCCTCCGGCGGCCGGTTTCGGACACCGTCCCGCGAACGGACGGCAAAAAAATCGGGCTCCGGCCCTGCGGCGGGAGCCCGAGGAGGATGGTGAGAGGCTGACTAGGCCTTTCAGAGCTATAGACGGAGGGCGCGGTCAAATAGTTTGCAGCGCTACGAGAGCCGCGCGCGCACGAGCTCGTTCACCCGCTTGCCGTCCACGGTCTTGCCGGCCAGCGCGCTCATCACCGCCTTCATCACCTTGCCCATGTCCTTCGCGGACGCGGCCCCGGTCGAGCTCACCGCGGCGTCCACCGCTGCCGTCAGTTCCTCGTCGGTGGCCGACGGCGGCAGGTAGGCGTCGAGCACCGCGATCTCCGCTTTCTCCTTCGCGGCCAGCTCGTGGCGGCCGGCTGCCTCGAACTGGTCGATCGAATCGCGCCGCTGCTTGACGAGCGCGTTCACGACCTGCAGCTCCTCGGCGGCGTCGAGCGCGCGGCTCTTCTCGATGCTCTTGTTCGTGAGCGCCGTCTTCAGCATCCGCAGCGCCGTGAGCGTGGTGGCGTCTTTCGCCTTCATCGCGCGAACGAGATCCGCGGCGAGCGTGTCGTTTAGCGACATGGGGTCTCCGATTCCTCTGTGAACGTCGGGGTCAGTGATCGACCGCGCCGTCACCGAGCGTGAAGTGCCAGTGATCGGTGGTCTCGTAGAAGGCGCGCGTGGCGCGGGTGTCGTGCAGCTTGACCGACAGCGTGGCCGACGAACGCACGCCGAAGTAACCGGAGCGGCGCAGCACCTTGCGGAAGCCGGCATGCAGCGCGTGGCAGCGGATCTTGTCGGAATCGGCGACGCGGGCCTCGCGGTCGACCCAGCGCAGCAGCGTCTTGAGGGCGCGGTCGTCGCCGGGCACGGCCAGGAAGTCGACCACGTACGTGACGCGGCCGCGCGGTTCGTGCGCGTGGCGGTACACCACGTAGCCGGCGGCCGCCCCCTGGCGGCGCAGCACGGCGATGGCGTAGCGCGCATGCGGCGGCTCGGCAAAGCGCCAGTTCACATAGGCGGCATCTCGGCGCACGGCGAGCGTGATGGTTTCGGCGGCGCGGCTCCACAGCTCGTCGGCGCTGCCATCGAGGCGGCGCACGACTTCGACCGACTCGCGCAGCGGCCGCTGCCGCGCCACCACTTTCACGATCGGCAGCGTCATCGCCGAGACGAGCCGATTGACCGGCTGCGGCCAGTCGGGACGACGCAGCGCGCGCCGGCTGAGCGGCTTGACCAGGCACGGCAGCGGCATCGCTTTCGGGGCGCGCAGGCGATCGAGCACGGCGCGGGTGGCGTCGCTCAGCCCGGTGGCAAGCGTGATGTCGTGTTCGCGATGGGCGGCGCGCACGAGCAGTTCCTGCAGGCCTTGTCGATCGCGCTCGGACGCGACCAGCGGATCGACGAGCCAGGCGCCGCGCACGTCGGCGCCGGCGAGCGAGACGCGCACCGGCTGCGGCACGAGCGCCGCGATGAGGGCGGTGCCCTCACGTACGACCCACGGCGCCTCGCCACTCCGGGCCGCGGGGTTCTGGCGCCGCTCCCATGCCCAGGTGAGCTTCAGGCGTTCGGCCGCTTCGACGCCGAGTGTGCGTCGATAGAGCGCTTCCAGCGCCCGGCGGTCGTCCGAGCGGTAGCGATCGAGGCCGGCCATCGTGGGCGGTCAGCCCTGGGGACGGGGACGCACGCCGGGCTGACCCGGCGGCTGCTGGACGACGCCCGGCGTGGGCGAGCCGACGACGCCGAAGTTGGGCTGCGACTGCGGCGCCACCGGCGTGAACAGGCCCTGGCCGGTCTGCGGCTGCAGCGGCTGGCCGAACGGGTTCTGCGGCATCGGCTGGCCGAACGGATTCTGCGGAATGGGCTGCCCGAACGGATTGGCCGGCGGCTGGCCGAAGGGCTGGGCCGCACCCGGCTGGCCGAACGCATTGGCGAACGGATTGACCTGCGGCATCTCCGCGGCCGGCTCGGGGTCTCCGACGCCGAGGTCCGCGGTGTCGGGCGGCTCCACTGCCGGCGGCACGCCGAAAGCGCGCGTGGCCGGGCGGTTGCCGGCGCCGGCGGCAGGTCCGCCACCGGCCGGCGGCGTGCTCGTCGCCAGCACGAGGATCCGGTCGTAGCCGGAGCGGCCGCTGCCGGGCACCGAACGCGCGGCGGCCATGTAGCCGGCCGCGCCGCGGAGCACGATGTCGAGCGCCTTGGCTTCGGGCACGCCTTCGAGACTCAGCGTCAGCGGAGCCCCGGCCAGACGTTCGCCGCCCACGACCTTGGTGCCGCCCACCTTCGCCCATTCCGCCAGCACCTGGCGCACCGGGACGTTGGTGGCCTGCAGGGTCACCAGGCCGTCGCGGATTTCGAGCGAGAGCTGCTGCGCCGAGGCAGGCAGCGCGATGAGCAGCAGTGCCAGCGCCGTGACGGACGCGCGAACCATGATAGGTCCAGTATACGCCCGTCGCCGGGCCTCAGCGGGTCCGGAAGTCTTCGACCACCCGGCTGATGATCTCGTCCAGCTGGACGTGGGGTTCGTAGCCGACGAGCTTGTGGATCTTGGTCAGATCCGGCACCCGCCGCGGCATGTCCTCGAAGCCCGAGTCGTAGGCCTGGTCGTAGGGGATGGTCACGATCTCCGAACTCGACCCGGTGGCCGCCTTCACCCGCTCGGCGAGGCCGCGGATCGACACTTCCTCGACGTTGCCGATGTTGAAGACCTGGCCGATCGCCTTCGGCTCGACCATGAGCGCCATCAGGCCGCGCACGACGTCGCCCACGTAGGTGAAGCTGCGGCTCTGCGTGCCGTCGCCGAACACCGTGATGGGTTCGTTGGCGAGCGCCTGGCGGACGAAATTCGGCAGCACCATGCCGTACTGGCCGGTCTGGCGCGGGCCCACGGTATTGAACAGTCGGAAGACGATCGCCGGCAGCTTGCGCTCCTTGTAATAGGCGAGCGCGTGGAACTCGTCGAGCATCTTGCTGCAGGCGTAGGCCCAGCGGTGACGGGTCGTGGCGCCGAGCACCAGGTCGGCGTCCTCCTGGAAGGGCACGTTGGTGCTCTTGCCGTAGACCTCCGAGGTCGAGGCGACCAGCACCAGCTTCTTCTTCTTGCTGGCGTGGCGCAGCACCACCTCGGTGCCGTGCACGTTGCACTCGATCGTGTGCACGGGGCGCTCCACGATGAGCTTCACGCCGACGGCGGCGGCCAGATGGAAGACCACGTCGGCGTGATCGACCAGCTCGGCCGTGAGCTGCTCGTTGAAGATCGTGTCGATCGTGTAGCCGAAGTGCTTGTGCGGCTTGAGGTGCGAGATGTTGTCGATCGAGCCCGTCGAGAGGTCGTCCACGACGTGCACGTGATGCCCGGCGTTCAGCAGGGCGTCGGACAGATGGGAGCCGACGAAACCGGCGCCTCCCGTGATCAGGACTCGCATCGGGTCACCTCGAAAACGCCGCGACGGCGGCGGTCACTTCCGCCAGGGCGTCCGGCGGCAGTGACGGGTACAACGGCAGCGACACGACCTCGGCCGTGACACGGTCGGCCACCGGACAGTCGGCGGGCGACCACACGGTGGCGGCGGGCTGGCGTGGAATGGGCACAGGATAGTGGATCAGGGTCTCGATGCCGGCGGCCCGCAGATGGGCCTGGAACCGATCGCGGCCGGCGACGAGCACCGGGAATAGATGGTACACGTGCCCGGCGTCGTACTCACGCGGAACCTGAATCGCGGTTGTGTGCAGGGTCGCGCGATATTCTGCAGCGAGCCGCCGGCGCGCCGTGGTGGCCGCTGCCAGGCGCGGCAATCGCGCGCGCAACACCGCCGCCTGCAGCTCGTCGAGGCGGCTGTTCACGCCGCGTTCCTCGTGGTGATACCGCGTGACCTGGCCGCCGTTGCGGAGCCGGCGGATGCGCTCGGCCAGCGCGGGATCGTCGGTCGTGACGGCGCCGCCGTCGCCGAGCGCGCCGAGGTTCTTCGTGGGATAGAAGCTCCACGCCGCCGCTGCCGATCCGCGGCCGAGCGGCACACCCCTGTGGGTGGCGAGATGCGCCTGGCAGGCATCCTCGACGATGGCGAGATTGTGGCGCGCCGCCACCGCGCGGATGCCGTCGAGATCGGCGGGCTGGCCGTAGAGGTGCACCGGCAGGATGGCGCGCGTGCGGCTCGTGACGGCCGCCGCGGCCGCCGCCGGGTCGAGCGTGAGCCGATCGGGATCGATGTCGGCGAACACGGGCGTCGCGCCGGCCATGTCAATCGCGAGCGCCGAATAGGCGGCCGAGAGCGGCGAGGTGATGACTTCGTCGCCGTGGCCGATGCCGAGCGCCATGAGCGCCAGCGCGATGGCGTCGGTGCCGGTGTTCACGCCGGCCGCGTGCCGGGCCCCCATCGCGGCGGCGAACTCGGATTCGAAGGCGGCGACTTCGGGACCGAGCACGAACCAGCCCGAGTCGAGGACGCGGGCGATCGCCTGGTCGATGTCGGCCCGCTCCTCGCCGAGGCGCAGCATGTTGAACGGCACGCGCAGCGGCGTCGCACTCATGCGCCGGTCCCTTCGTCCACGTAGGCGTGGTAGTGCGCGCGGTAGTAGTCGAGCGTCGCCGCGAGCCCCTCGCGCAGGCGCACGGCCGGCGCCCAGCCGGTGCGGGCGCGGAACCGGCTCGAGTCGGCATAGAAGCTGCCGATGTCGATGGCCTTCTTCTCCGGCGGCCACTCGACGAAGCGGCAGGTGCCGCGGCCGCTCAGTTCCACGAGCATCCGCACCAGGTCGGCGTGGCTGATGGGTTCATCGCCGCCCACGTTGAACGCTTCGCCGTTGACGCCGTCAGTGGCGCCGGCGCGCAGGAAGGCGTCCACGGCGTCGTCGACGTGCACGAAGTCGCGGACCTGCGAGCCGTCGCCGAAAATCTGAATCTCGCCGCCGTCGAGCGCCAGGCGCACGAACCAGCCGATGAACCCCTGGCGGTTGTGGCGAATGAGCTGCCGCGGGCCGTAGACGTTGGTCAGGCGCAGCGAGCAGGCGCGCACGCCGAAGACGTTGTTGTAGACGAGGTGGTAGTACTCGCCGGCGACCTTGTTGATGCCGTTCACATCGGTCGGCCGCACCAGGTGCGCTTCGGTGACCGGCAGATGATCGGGGCGGCCGTACACCTGGCGGGTGCCGGCGAACACCACCTTGGTGCCCGGGTTGTGATGGCGGCACGCTTCGAGCAGCGTGAGCTGCGCCCGGCAGTTGACCTCGAGGTCGGTCTGCGGGTCGCGCATGCTGTCGATGTGGCTGACCTGGCCGGCGAGGTTGAAGATGACATCCTGGCCGCGCACCAGGTAGTTCATCGTGCTGGCCTGGCGGATGTCGGCAACGTTCAGCCGCACCCGATCCTTCACCGGCTCGATGTTCGCGAGGTTGCCGCCGGAGCCGGGGATGAGCGAGTCCACGAGCAGCACCTCGGCGCCGAGCCCGGCGAGGCGGATGGCGAGGTTGCTGCCGATGAACCCGAGGCCGCCCGTGATCATGGCGCGGCGGCCGCGATAGTGGGCGGCGAGGTCGATCATCGCGGGCCCCGCGCCGGCCCGGCGGCGGCCGCGGCGCCGGCGCCGCGCAGATGCTCGCGGCGGATGACGAGCGCCCACCACAACTTCAGCACGTCGACGCCCGTGCGCGCGATGCGGCGGAAGTTGAAGAACTGCGACGTGCCGTGCGTGCGGTGGTAGTGGTGCACCGGCACTTCGGCCACGCGGAAGCCGGCGTCCTTGAACTTCTTCATCATCTCCAGGCAGATGACGCCGCTGTTCTTCTCGAGGCGCACCGTGTCGAAGATGCGGCGGCGCATCAGCCGGAAGTCGCAGTCCACGTCGCGCACGGTGAGGCCGAAGAGCGTCTTCACGGTGTGGTGGTAGACGCGGCCGATGACGATGCGGTGCAGCGGATCCGAGCGGCTGATCTTCCAGCCGTTCACCCAGTCGACGTCGTCGGTGAGCGCCTTCCAGAGTTCCGTGACTTCGCCCGGATCGTACTGGGCGTCGCCGTCGGTGTAGAACACCAGGTCCTTGGTGGCGCTGTCGAAGCCGCTGCGCAGCGCGCCGCCGTAGCCGCGGTTCACGACGTGGTGCACGACGCGGAAGTGGTCGGGATAGAGGCGCGAGAGCTCGTCGAGGATCTCGCCGGTGTTGTCCCTGCTCCCGTCGTTGACCACGATCACCTCGTAGTCGGGCGTCAGCGTCTCGGCGACCTGCAGCGCACGGATCACGAGGCTGCCGATCGTGCCGCTGTCGTTGTAGGCCGGGAAGAAGATGCTGAGGCTGTGGGGAGTCGAGCCGGACATGGGTTACGCGCCGGAGGAATTGTAGCGCGTGCCCGCGGCCGGCCGCCGGCCAAACCAGCGCCGCAGCAGCAGGCGCCACGGCGTGAAGAACGACTCGCGGATGACGCCGCCGGAGATCTTGGAGGCGCCGACGCGCCGCTCGACGAAGATGATCGGCACTTCGCCCACCGTGCAGCCGGCTTCGAGGGCGAGGAACAGCGTCTCCACCTGGAAGGAGTAACCGTCGGAGGTGATGGTGTCGAGCGGCATCCGCGCGATCGCCTCGCGGCGCCAGCAGCGGAAGCCGGCGGTGCAGTCGCGCACCACCATGCCGGTGACCGTGCGCACGTACCAGTTGGCGAACGTGCTCAGAATCAGGCGGCGGAGCGGCCAGTTCACGACGCTCACGCCCTGCAGATACCGCGAGCCGATGACGATGTCGTGGTTGGCCGAGGCGCGCACGAGGTCGGGCACGTACTTCGGATCGTGCGAGAGATCGGCGTCCATCTGGAAGACGACCTCGGCGTCGGTCTCGAGCGCCGCCCGCATGCCGTCGAGATACGAGCGGCCGAGCCCGCGTTTGCCCGTGCGGTGCATCACGGTCAGCCGGCCGCCGCTCGCCGCCGCGATCTCGTCGGCGAGCGCGCCGGTGCCGTCGGGCGAGCCGTCGTCGATGACCATCACGCGCAGGTTCGGCTGCGCGAGCAGCAGGCTCGCGATTGTCGGCAGGTTCTCCCGCTCGTTGTACGTCGGCAGCAGCACGAGCGCCGTGGGCAGCACGCCGGATGCGGTTGTGTCAGCCATGTGATACCAGGCGTTCGATGACGTCGTCCCAGGTGATGGCCGCGGCGCGGGCGCGGCCGGCGTCGCCGAGCGAGGCGGCGCGGGGCCGCGAGCCGTGGAGGGCGGCCACGGCGGCGCCGAGGGCCGCCGGTTCCGGTGCGGTGACGGCGCCCGTCACGCCGTCGTCCACGAACTCGAGCGTCCCCCCGGAGTCGGACGCCGTGATGACCGGCTTGGCCGCAAGAAAGGCCTCGAGCGTGACCAGGCCGTAGTCTTCGTCGTACGGCACGTAGATCACGGCGAGTGCATCGCGGTAGAGCGCGGGCAGGGCGTCGTCACTGACCGCGCCGAGGAACGACACACGCGCGCTCACGCCGGCCTCTTCGGCAGCGCGCTCGACGAACGTGCGCTGGCTGCCTTCGCCCACGACGACGAGGCGCAGCGGCTCCGGCCAGTGCGCCACCGAACGCACCGCCAGATCGACACGCTTGTTCTGTTCGAGACGCGCGACCGAGAGCACGTAGTTCCCGTAGTCGCCCGGCGTGAGCTGCCGCGCCAGCAGCGGCGGATGGTAGAGCGGCGTCGAGTCAAGGCCGTTGTAGCGCTGCAGGCGGGCGGTGACCGTGCGCGAGATCGTATAGCGGCCCACGCACTCACCGAGCGCGCGTTCGTCGATCGCCATCAGGCGATCGCGCAGGGCCACGTCGAGTTCCTCGTGCGCGAAGTCGGAATAGGGCGTGTCGGCCAGTTCGTAGGCGGCGCGGTGCTGATGCACCAGCCAGCACACCTTGCGCGGATGGCGGGCGAGGTAGGTGGGGAACTTGGTGGCAATGACCAGGTCGACCGGGCGGCCGTTGCTCTCACTCAGATCCAGCAGGCCCCATGCGGCGGCGTGCGGCAGCAGTTCGTCCTTGGGGTACCACTTGAAGGGGACCGACACGCGGTCGGTCTCGAAGCCCCGCCGGCGCAGTTCATCGACGAGCTGCTGGACGAGCAGCTCGGCGCCCCCGCGGACGAATGGAACCTGAGTTTCGCAGACAAGGACGGTGCGAACGGCCATCAGTTGTGCAAAAATGGAACCGTCAATCGTATCACGCGCCCCGCAGGGCGAAAGTAATGCGACGCAGCTTGTGGCTCTCCGTTTCGCCCCACCCACAAAAAGTGGGGCGAACGAAATACGTAAGCCCAATAATCACGACAACTTACCGTTGACACCGCCCCCTCGGTTTCATACCATTCCGGTGGAAATTTCTGGACCAGAGTGGAGCAAAAATCCTTCCGAGGGAACGAGCCGGCCAAGATCGACGACAAAGGCCGGCTCAAGATCCCGAACGCCCATCGCGCCGTGTTCCAGAACTGCGAATACGGCAGCGAGGTCTACGTCACCAGTCTGACTGGCGAATCGGTACTTGTGTATCCGATGCCGGTCTGGCTCGAAAAGGAAGCCAAACTGCGCAAGGCCCCCCCCTCGCACCCGGCCGTGCGCAAGTTCATCGAGCGCGTCAGCTATTTCGGCCAGGTCGCCGAAATCGACTCTCAGGGGCGGCTCCTCATCCAGCCCCGCCTGCGTGAGTCGGCGCGAATCAACGGTCCGGTGGCCGTGCTCGGCAACCTCGACCATCTCGTCCTGTGGAACGACGAGAACATCGGCGCGAGGGTCAAGTCCCCGCTGACGACGGAAGACGAAGTCGCCCTGTCCGGCTTCGAGCTCTAGCAACCGCGAGCCTTCAACCCGGTGTCGGATGTGACCCAGCCCCAGCACCTGCCGGTCATGGTGGACGAAGTCACGCGGCTCCTGCAGCCGGAACGCGGAGGCACGTTCGTGGACTGCACGCTCGGGCTTGGCGGGCATACCCGCGCCCTGCTCGACCTCGGCGCCGACCTCGTCATCGGCATCGACCGCGATCCGACGGCGCTCGAAGCCGCCGCCCGCACCCTCGAGCCCTTCGGCTCGCGCGTGCGTCTCGTGCACGCCGACTACCGCGACTACGACGCGGTGCTCGACCGTCAGGGATTCGACCGGGTGCAGGGCACGCTGGCCGACCTCGGGGTCTCGTCGATGCAGTTCGATGCGCCCGGCCGCGGCTTCTCCTTCCGCCGTGACGAACCGCTCGACATGCGGATGGATCAGTCGCAGGGAGAGACGGCCGCCGAGCGGCTGGCCTCCGTGAGCGAAACCGACCTCGCCGACGTGATTTACCGCTTCGGCGAGGAGCGCAAGTCGCGCCGCGTGGCGCGGGCCGTCGTCATGGCGCGCGAACGCGAAGCCATCACGACCACCGGGCAGCTGGCGGCCATCGTGCGCCGGGCGGTCGCGGCCCCGGGCTGGCAGCGGATCGATCCGGCGACGCGGACCTTCCAGGCGCTGCGGATCTGGGTCAACGGCGAACTCGATCGGCTCGACGAGTTCATCCGCCACGTCGCCGTCCGGCTCGCCGCCGGCGGGCGGATGGCGGTCATCAGCTTCCACTCGCTGGAAGACCGCGTCGTGAAGCACACGCTGCGCGGCCTCGATCGGGAAGCGGGCGTCGTCCGGGTCCTCACCGGCCGGCCGCTCGTGGCGTCGGAGCAGGAAATCGCACTGAATCCCCGCGCCCGCAGCGCCAAGCTGCGCGTCGCGGAACGTCTGGCGTGAGTCGGGGGGGAGGACAACGTGGAACACGCGGAAACCTTCGAATACGCAATCCGCAAGGATGTCAGGAACAACCCGATCGTGCGCGAGGTCGACGAGCGCAAGCAGCGCGAGCTGCTGAGCATGTTCGGCATCGGCGCCGTGCTCGTGCTGGTCGTGATGTTCGACGCCTGGCAGCACTTCGAGCACATCCGGCACGGCTACGAGATCGACGCGCTGCAGAAGGCGCTGGCCGCCGAGGACGACGTGCGCCGCCACCTCAAGCTCGAGATCGAGACGCTGCGCGCCCCGCAGCGCATCGAACGCATCGCCCTGACCCGCCTCGGCATGGTGGCGCCGAAGTCCGGTGACGCGATCGTGCTCGAACGTGTGCTTCCCGCCGAGCCGCCCGCGCGCTCGGTCGTCGTCTCCCGCTGACTGGTTTCCGGGGAGTCTCGATGACTGACGAACGTCCCAACGCCTGGCGCCGCACCGTCCGGCAGCGCGTCCTCATCGCGGGGGGGCTGCTGGCGTTGTGGACGGCCGGCATCGAGAGCCGACTCCTGTACCTGCAGGTGGCCCGCCACGCCGACCTCATGGCCCGCGCCGACGGGCAGCAGAAGCGCACCATTCACGCGCCGGCCAAGCGCGGCGAGATCCGCGACCGCAACAACCGCGTGCTGGCCTACAGCGTGGACGTCGACACCATCTACGCGGTGCCGTCGGAAATCGCCGACGCGAAGCAGGCGGCGCGCGACCTCTGCGCCGCCCTCGACGACTGCACGGCGGCCGACCGCGCGGAGCTCCAGGAAAAGCTCGGCCGCAAGGCGCAGTTCACCTACGTGCAGCGGTTCGTGTCGCAGGCGGCCTACGAACGCGTGAAGGCGCTCGACCTCGAGGGCGTCGGCTTCATGAAGGAAAGCCGCCGCTTCTACCCGAACAAGGAACTGGCCAGCCAGGTGCTCGGCTACGTCGGCACCGACAATGTCGGCCTCGGCGGCCTCGAGGCTGCCTACAACAAGTCGATTCTCGGCACGCCCGGCACGGTGCTCGTGCAGACCGATGCCCGCCGCCGCGCCTTCAGCCGCATCGAGCGGCTGCCGACGAGCGGCGCCAACCTCGAACTGACGATCGACGAATACCTGCAGCACATCGTCGAGCGCGAACTCGAGGCCGGCGTCAAGGCGCATCGTGCCGCCACCGGCACGGCGGTCGTGATGGATCCGGCCACCGGCGAGATCCTCGCCATGGCCAGCTACCCGACGTACAACCCGAACACGTTCCGCGACGCCACCCCCGAGCAGCGGCGGAACCGCGCCGTGCAGGACCTCTACGAGCCCGGCAGCACCTTCAAGATCGTCACGGCGTCGGCAGCGCTCGAGGAAGGTGTCATCCACCCGGCGGATATGGTCGATACCGCGCCTGGCTACATCAAGATCAAGTACCGCCGCATCGATGACACGCACAACTACGGCACGCTGAGCTTCGCCGACGCGCTCGTGAAATCGAGCAACGTCGGCGCGATCAAGGTGGGCTGGAAGCTCGGCCCCGAGCGCCTCGGCGCCTACGTGAGCGCCTTCGGTTTCGGCCGCGCCGTGTCGAGCGACTTCCCCGGCGAGAGCCCCGGCATCGTCTGGAATCCGTCCCGCCTCGACGACAGCGCGCTGGCGTCGGTGTCGATGGGCTACCAGGTGGGCGTGACCCCGCTGCAGATGGTGACGGCAACCTCGGCCGTGGCCAACGGCGGTCGCCTGCTCAAGCCGCGCATCGTGCGGGCGGTGGTGCGCGACGGCGTGCGCACGCCGACCGAGGTGGTCGAGGTGCGGCGCGTCATCAGCCCGCGCACGGCCGCCGAGCTCACCACGATCATGGAAGACGTCATCGTGCGCGGCACGGGCACGCAGGCCAGCGTCGAGGGCTACACCGTGGCCGGCAAGACGGGCACCGCGCAGAAGCTCGTCGCCGGCGCCTACTCGCACACCGACTACAACGTCTCGTTCACCGGCTTCGTGCCGTCGCGCTCGCCGCGTTTCGCCATCGTCGTCGTGGTGGACACGCCCCGCAACGGCTTCTACTACGGCGGCTCGGTGGCCGGTCCGATCTTCCAGAAGATCGCCGATGCGTCACTGCGTCACGTCGGCGTCCCGCCCACGGTGTTCCCGGCGCCGCCGGTGCTCGTGGACCGCAAGGCGCAGGCGGTCGTGCCGCCGGCGGGTGAGCCGGTGGTCGTGACCGTGGATGATGCCGGCGGTCGCGCGATGCCCGACCTCGTCGGCCTCAGCGCCCGCGAGGCGCTGCGCCGCATGGCGCGCCTCGGCGTGTCGCTCAAGATGCAGGGCAGCGGGGTCGTCGTCGCGCAGTACCCCGAAGCGGGCGAAAGCGTCGCCGTCGGTGGTTCGTCGACGATCATGCTCGACCGCGCCTCTGGGCGCGCCGCCCGCGCCATGGCCGGAGGCGAGCGGTGACGTTGCCCGCCGTCATCGCCGCGCTCGGTGACCTCGTCGTGTCGACGACGGCGGCCGCGAGCGCTCGTACGCCCGCCCTCACCGGCGTGGCCTACGACTCGCGGCGCGTGACGGACGGCGCAGTCTTCGTGGCCCTCAAGGGACTCAAGGCCGACGGGCTCGACTTCGTGCCCGAAGCGCTGCGGCGCGGCGCCGCCCTGGTCGTCAGCGAGTCGCCCCGGCCGGAGGGCCTCGACGTCGCGTGGGTGGTGGTGCGCGATGGGCGGCTGGCGCTGGCGCTCATCGGCGCCGAGGTGCACGGGCACCCGAGCCGCGAGATCCCGGTCATCGGCGTGACCGGCACGAACGGCAAGACCACCACGACGTATCTGCTCGCCGCGGTGCTCGATGCGGCCGGACAGTCGGCCGGCGTCATGGGCACCGTGCACTACAAGATCGGCCAGGAGGCGCGCGCTGCGGCGCGCACCACGCCGGAAGCCTCCGACGTGCAGGCGCTGCTGCGGCAGATGATCGATGCCGGCAATCGCTCCTGCGTCATGGAGGTGTCGTCACACGCGCTGGCGCTGCGTCGCGTGGACGGCGTGCGCTTCGCCGCCGGGGCCTTCACCAACCTGACCCGCGATCACCTCGACTTCCACGCCGACATGGAGTCGTACTTCGCGGCCAAACGCCGGCTCTTCGAGATGCTCGGGCCCGACGCCCCAGGCATCATCAACGCCGACGATCCGCGGGCCGCGTCGCTCGTCGCCACCTGCGCCCGTCCGCTGACCTACGGGATCCAGAAGCCGGCCGATGTGCGCCCCGAAGGTCTCGTGATGGATCTCGCCGGCGTGCGCTTCACGGCGACGACACCCGCGGGTCCGGTCGACATCCGTTCGTCGCTCGTGGGCCGGCCGAATGTCTACAACCTGCTCGCGGCGGTGGCGACCGCGAGCGCGCTCGGCATTCCGCGCGAGGCCATCGCCGCGGGGCTGGCCAGCCAGACCGGCGTGCCCGGACGCTTCGAGGTGGTCTCGAGCCCCGCCGACGGCGTGACCGTGGTCGTCGACTACGCGCACACCGACGACGCGCTCCGCAACCTCATCGAAACCGCGCGCCCCCTGACCGCGGGCCGCGTCATCACGCTCTTCGGCTGCGGCGGCGACCGCGACCGCACCAAACGTCCGCTCATGGGCATGGTCGCGGCGCGGTTGAGCGACGTCGTCGTCATCACCTCCGACAACCCGCGCAGCGAGGATCCGCTCGCCATCATCGACGAGATCCGCCGCGGCATTCCCGCCGGTGAGGCCGCGTCGGACCGCGCGCCCGACGTCACCGCCATCGTCGATCGGGCCGCCGCCATCGAGAAGGCCGTGTCGATGGCGCAGCCCGGCGACGTCGTGCTCATCGCCGGCAAGGGCCACGAGAAGACGCAGCACATCGGCGACCGCGTGCTGGCTTTCGACGACGCCGACGTGTCGCGCGCCGCCCTGGCGCGCCGTCACGCGAGGGCCGGCTAGCCATGCAGCTCGCCCACGGCACCTATTCCGCGTCGGACCTCGCGGCGGCCATCGGCGGCCGCCAGGTGGCCGGTGCGCCCACGCGCCGCCTCGGCCACGTGTCGATCGACTCGCGCGCGATCGCGCCCGGCGACCTCTTCTTCGCGATTGTCGCCGCCCGCGACGGCCACGACTTCGTGCCGGCGGCCATCGCCAGCGGCGCGGCCGGCGTCGTCGTGCAGCGGGCCGATGCGGCGCCCGCCACGGATACCGGCGCCGTCGTGGTCGAGGTGCCCGACACGCTCGCCGCCCTGCAGTCGCTCGGCCGCGCCGTGCGCCGCGCCTCGGGCGCCCGCGTCGTCGCCATCACGGGCAGCGCCGGCAAGACCACGACGAAGGATGCGATTGCCGCCGTCGTCGGCGCCAAGTTCCGCGTGGTCAAGAACCGCGGCAACCTGAACAACCACCTCGGCCTGCCGATCTCGCTCGTCGAGATGCGCGGCTGCCCCGACGTGGCGGTGATGGAACTCGGCATGAACCACGCCGGTGAGATTCGAGTGCTCGTCGGGCTGGCCGAACCCGACATCCGCGTCTGGACCAACGTCGGCGACGCCCACATCGGTTACTTCGGATCGCGCGAGGCGATTGCCGACGCGAAGGCCGAGATCCTCGAGGCCGCCACCCGTTCGTCGGTGCTCGTCTGCAACGCCGACGATCCGCTGGTGATGGCCCGCGCCGCGGGATTCGTCGGCCGTACCGTGACGTTCGGCGTGTCGCCCGCCGCCGACGTACGGGCGGTCGGGATCGACGACCGCGGCATCGGCGGCACCGCCGCCACCGTCGCGACGGCCGCCGGCGCCTTCACGCTCACGATCGCGCTGCCCGGTCACGGCCACCTGCTGAACGCGCTCGCCGCCGCGGCCGTGGGCCTCGAACTCGGCATCGACACCGCGACCATCGCCCGCGAACTGGCGCTGCTGGCGCCGGCCGATCATCGCGGCGTCACGCTCACGACGCCCTCGGGTGCGACGATCCTCGACGACAGCTACAACTCCAGCCCCGCCGCGCTGATGCGCGCGCTCGACGCGCTCGGCGCCAGTCGGCCCGCCGGCCGCCGCGTGGCGGTGCTCGGCGAGATGCTCGAGCTGGGCGACCAGTCCGCGGCCCTGCACGACGCGTGCGGACGCCAGGCGGTGGCGGCCGGTGTGCAGCGTCTCGTCACCGTGGGTGGCGACGCGGCCCGCCGCCTGGGCGCCGCCGCCGTCGGCGCCGGACTTCCCGCCGCTGCCGTCGCCCATGCGGCGACCAGTGACGAGGCCGCCGCGATCGTCGCGCGGGAGCTCGCCGCCGGTGACCTCGTGCTCGTGAAGGGCTCGCGCGGCATCCGCACCGACCTGGTCGTGGCGCACCTCATGTCGGGAGGGAAGTGATGCTGTATCACCTCCTCTTCCCGCTCGCCCCGCAGCTCGGCGTGCTGAACGTGACCCGCTACATCACGTTCCGCACGGCTGTCGCCAGCATCTCGGCGCTCGTCATCTCGCTCGTGCTCGGGCCATGGCTCATCCGCCGGCTGCGCGACTTCCAGATCGGGCAGGTCATCCGCCAGGAAGGGCCGCAATCGCATCGCGCGAAGGCCGGCACGCCGACGATGGGCGGCCTGCTCATCCTCACGGCCTCGATCGTGCCGACGCTTCTCTGGGCCGACCTGACCAACGTCTTCATCTGGATCGCCGTGCTGTCGACGGCCGCCTTCGGCGCCATCGGCTTCCTCGACGACTACCTCAAGATCACCCGCCGCTCGTCGGGCGGCCTCGCCGCGCGCTACAAGATGGGGCTGCAGCTCATCGTCGCCGGCCTCGTCGGCCTGACGCTGCTGTATCTCGCCTCGCAGAACCAGTACACGACGCGCCTCATCTTCCCGTTCTTCAAGCAGCTCATCCCCGATCTCGGCTGGGGCTACGTGCCGTTTGCGATGCTGCTGCTCACCGGAGCGTCGAATGCCGTCAACCTCACGGATGGTCTCGACGGCCTCGCGATCAGCACCTTCGCGGTGGCGGCGGCCTGTTTCACGGCGCTCGCCTACGTGACCGGCCATGCGGTGTTCGCCGAGTACCTGCTGCTCGTGCGCATCCCCGCCACCGCCGAACTCACGGTGTTCTGCGGCGCGCTCGTCGGCGCCGCGCTCGGGTTCCTCTGGTACAACTGCTATCCCGCCGAGATTTTCATGGGCGATGTCGGCTCGCTCGCCCTCGGCGGCGCGCTCGGCACCGTCGCCATCCTCATCAAGCAGGAGATCCTGCTCGGCATCGTCGGCGGCGTCTTCGTGATGGAGGCCGTCTCCGTCATCCTGCAGGTCGGCTCGTTCAAGCTGACCGGCAAGCGCATCTTCCGGATGGCGCCGCTGCATCACCACTTCGAGCTGCTCGGCTGGAGCGAGCCGAAGGTCATCACCCGCTTCCTCATCATGGCGATCCTCTTCGCCCTGCTGAGCCTCACCACGCTGAAGCTCCGATGATGGCTGCCACGACGCCTCTCGGGCCCCGGGGACGGGCATTCACGGTGAGCGGCCAGCGCGTGCTCGTCGTCGGCGCGGCGCGCAGCGGCCTGGCCGCGGCGGAGTTGCTCGCCGCGCGCGGCGCGTCGGTCACGCTGACCGATCGCGCGGCGACGATTCCCGGCGAAGACCATCTGCGCGCCCTCGGCGTGGCGCTCGATCTCGGCGGCCACGACGCGGCCCTCTTCACCGGCGCCGATCTCATCGTGACCAGTCCGGGCGTGCCGCCCGAACTGGCCCCGCTCGCGGCGGCGCGGGCGGCCGGTGTGCCGGTCATCGGCGAACTCGAACTGGCCTCGCGGTGGCTGGCCGGCAAGGTCATCGCCATCACCGGCACCAAGGGCAAGTCCACGACGACGACCCTCGTCGGCCGGATGCTCGAGGCCTCCGGGCTGCGCGTGTTCGTCGGCGGCAACATCGGCGTGCCGCTCAGCGCGCACGTCGAGACCTCGACGCCCGGGACGTGGCACGTCGTCGAAGCGAGCAGCTTCCAGCTCGAGACCACCGACACGTTCCACCCGGCGATTGCGGCGCTGCTCAACCTGTCGGCCGATCATCTCGATCGCCATCCCGACGAGGCGTCCTACGCGGCGGCCAAGGCGCGGATCTTCGCCAATCAGACAGCGGCCGACTGGAAGGTGCTGAACGCCGACCAGCCCGAGACGCTCGCGCTGGCCGCCGGCACCCCGGCGCGCGAGGTGCGGTATTCGTCCACCCGCGTGCTCGACCGCGGCGTCTCGGTGCGGGACGGCGTGGTCTGGCAGCGCGGCGACACCGGTGAGGTGCCGCTGGCCCCGCTCGGCGCCGTGCGCCTGCCGGGCCGGCACATGACCTCGAACGTCGTGGCCGCCTGCGCCATCAGCCATCTGGCCGGCGCAACACAGGCCGGCATGACCGCCGCCCTCGAGTCGTTCGCGGGCCTCGAGCACGTGCTCGAGTTCGTGCGCGAGATCGACGGCGTGCGTTACGTGAACGACTCGAAGGCCACGAACATCGACGCCGCGGGACGCGCCATCGAAAGTTTCGACGACGTCGTCGTCATCGTTGGCGGCAAGTACAAGGGCGGGGACTTCGCCGACCTCATCGGGCCGCTCGCGCACCGCGGCCGCGGGGTCGTGGCGATCGGCGAGGCGCGTCCGCTCGTGCGGGCGGCGCTCGGCGCCGTCGTGCCGCTGGTGGAGGCCGGGTCGATGGCCGACGCCGTGGCCAGGGCGCGGGAGATGGCCCGGCCGGGCAGCGTGGTGCTGCTGGCGCCGGCCTGCTCCAGCTTCGACATGTTTTCGGATTACGCGGCGCGGGGCCGCGCGTTCAAGGAGGCGGTGGAACGGATCCGGGGCTCGGGGCCCGGGGGCCGGGACTCGGGGGAAGAGCGCGAGAGGTGAGCAGTCATCAGCCGGGTGGTGGCGATTGGGAGCTGGCCGCTGGGAGCGCAGGCCGTCTTGGTCTGCGAGGCTGGTGTCCCAGTCCCCCATCTGGCTGATGACTGCTGACCGCTCGCGAGCCATGTGGTTCGCCGAGCGGCCGGGCGCAGAGTTCGCGTCCGGACAATTGTTTCGGTTCGTGTCCTCCGGGACTTTAGGGGTGTGTTTCCCGAGGGCAAATGCCCTCAGGGCGGGAGAGTATGGCGCGGAAACTACGGTCTGACAAGTGGCTGTTCCTGGCGACCCTGGCGCTCGTGTGCGTCAGCGTGGTCATGGTCTACAGCGCGTCGGCCATGATGGCGCTCGACAAGTTCCAGCAGCCCTATCACTACCTGACGCGGCAGTTGATGTGGGCCGTGCTCGGCATGGCCGTCCTGTCGATCGTGATGCGGGTGGACTACCGCACCTACCGCAACCAGCAGGTCATCTGGACGCTCGTCGGCATCGTCGGCTTCATGCTGCTGGCCGTGCTCTTCGCGCGGCCGATCAACGGGTCACGGCGGTGGTTCGGCGTGGGCGGCTTCGGCATCCAACCCTCCGAACTGGCGAAGGTCGCCGCGATTCTCTTCACGGCATACGTGCTCGATCGGCGCATGCACCGCATCGACGACGTGAAGTACGCCCTCCTGCCTATTGCGGTCGTGGTCGGCGCGCTCGGCCTGCTCATCTTCGTGGAACCCGATCTCGGTACGGCCGTGGCCATGTTCCTCGTCGTCGCCGTGATGGTGCTCGCCGCCGGACTGCACTACGGCTACGTGGCCGTCGCCGGCGTGCTGGCAGTGGCGCTCGTCGCCGCGGCGGCGATGTCGGCCGACTACCGCATCAAACGCATCATGGCCTTCCTCGACCCGTGGGCCGACCCCAACGGCGCCGGCTACCAGATCATCCAGTCGCTCATCGCCGTGGGCAGCGGCGGCTGGCTCGGCCGCGGCCTGATGGGCGGCATGCAGAAGCTCTTCTTCCTGCCCGAACCGCACACCGACTTCATCTTCGCGGTCATCGCCGAGGAGATGGGCCTCATCGGCGCCACCTTCGTCCTGGTCTGCTTCTGCGTCATCGCCTGGCGCGGCCTGCGCGCCGCCACGGCGGCGCCTGATCGCTTCGGCGCGTTCCTCGCCATCGGCATCACGACGATGGTGGTGGCGCAGGCGATGATCAACCTGAGCGTCGTGCTCGGCCTCGTGCCGACCAAGGGCATCTCGCTGCCGCTCGTGAGCAGCGGCGGCTCGTCGCTGCTCGTCAACCTCGCCGCCATCGGTGTGCTGCTGAACATCTCGCAGCATGCGGTGCACGACGGCGCGGCCGTGGAGCCGGGAGCCGCGTGATCCGTGCGTATCCTCTTCGCGGGCGGCGGCACCGGGGGCCATCTGTACCCCGGCATCGCGGTGGCCGACGAACTGCGCCGCCGCGATCCGGCGACGCTCGTGTCGTTCGTGGGCACGGCGCGCGGGCTGGAGAGCCGTGTCGTGCCGGCGCTCGGCCTGCCGCTGGATCTCATCCGCAGCGCCGGTCTGAAAGGGAAGTCGCTCATGGGGCTGCTGCGCGGGCTGGCGCTGCTGCCGCTGTCGGCGCTCGATGCCTGGCGCGTGCTTTCGGCCCGCCGGCCGGACGTGGTCGTGGGTGTGGGCGGCTACAGCTCGGGCCCGGTGCTGCTGCTCGCGGCGCTGCGCGGTCTGCCCACGCTGCTCATGGAACAGAACACGGCGCCCGGGTTCACGAACCGGCGGCTCGCGCCCTGGGTGCGCGCGGCGGCCCTCAGTTACGAGGAGACGCTGCGGTACTTTCCCCGCACGGGCGTGGTCACCGGCAACCCGGTGCGTCGCGAGTTCCTGCAGGCGCTGGAGGCCGGCGATGACGCGGCCGGAAATGACGGCGGGGTGCGCGTGTTGATCGTCGGCGGATCGCAGGGCGCGCGCGCCATCAACGACGCGATGATCGCCGCCGCACCGCTGCTCGCGGGCCGCGGTCTGGTGCTCACGCACCAGACGGGCGAACGCGACCTGGCGCGGGTGCGCGACGGGTATGCCGCGGCCGGCGTCACGGCCACCGTCGAGCCGTTCTTCCACGACATGAACGCGCGGATGCGCGCCGCCGACGTGCTCGTGGCCCGCGCCGGCGCCTCGACGCTCGCCGAACTCACGGTGCTCGGCCGGGCCTCCGTGCTCGTGCCGCTGCCGACCGCCGCCGACGACCACCAGCGCAGGAACGCGCGGGTGCTCGCCGCGGCCGGCGCCGCCGAGGTGATCGACGAGCCGAACCTGTCGGGCGCCGCGCTGGCCGGTGTGCTCACCGCGCTCGCCGCCGATCCGGCACGCCGCCGCGCCATGGCGGACCGGGCCCGCAGCCTGGGGCGTCCCGACGCGGCCGCCCGCGTGGCCGACCGCATCGTCGCACTCGCGGGGGGGCACTGACATGGTGCTCGGACGCACCCGCCGCATCCATTTCGTCGGCATCGGCGGCATCGGCATGAGCGGCATCGCCGAACTGCTGGTGAACCTCGGCTACGAGGTGTCGGGATCGGACCAGTCGTCATCGGCCACGCTCGAGCGGCTCACGTCCATGGGCGTCGCCACCGCCGTCGGACACGCCGCCGCGCACGTCGGCCCGGCCGACGTCGTGGTCTTCTCGTCGGCCATCAGGACCGACAACCCCGAGATTCTCGAGGCGCGCGCCCGCGCCATCCCGGTGGTGTCGCGCGCCGAGATGCTGGCTGAACTCATGCGCCTGCGGATCGGCATCGCCGTGGCCGGCGCGCACGGCAAGACCTCGACGACGTCGATGATCGCCCTCGTGCTCGAACGCGCCGGACTCGATCCGACGGCCGTCATCGGCGGCCGCCTGCGGGCTTTCGGCAGCAACGCGCGCCTCGGCCACGGCCAGCACATGGTGGTCGAAGCCGACGAGAGCGACCGATCGTTCCTGAAGCTGTCGCCGACGCTTGCCGTCATCACCAACATCGACCGCGAACACATGGAAGCCTACGGCGGCTTCGACGACCTGCAGCAGGCGTTCGTGGACTTCGCCAACAAGGTGCCGTTCTACGGCGCCGTCGTGGCCTGCGCCGACGACCCGGAGCTGGCGCGCATCCTGCCGCGGATGGCCCGCCGCGCCACCACGTACGGCATCGACGCCGCCGACGTGACGGTCGGTGCGACCGATGTCGCGCTCGAAGGGTTCGGCAGCACCTGCACCGTCGTGCATCGCGACCCGCACGACCGCCACGCCCCGGCGGCGCCGCTCGGCCGGCTGCGCCTGCAGGTGCCCGGCCGCCACTCGGTGCTGAACGCGCTCGCCGCGGTGGCCGTGGGGCTCGAGCTCGGCGTGCCGTACGACGTCATCGCCAGCGCGCTCGAGGAATTCGTGGGCGCCGAACGCCGCTTCGAGTTCCGCGGCGTCGTCGGCGGCATCACCGTGGTGGACGACTACGGCCACCACCCGACGGAAATCGCCGCGGTGCTCGCGGCGGCGCGGGCGGCGGCGCCGAGCCGCATCGTCGTGGCCTTCCAGCCGCACCGCTACTCGCGCACGGCCCAGCTCCTGCCCGACTTCGCGGCCGCGCTCGCCCCGGCCGACGAGATCGTGCTGACCGACATCTACGCCGCGAGTGAAGCGCCGATTCCCGGCGTGACCGTGGAAGCGCTGGCCGAGGCCGTGAACCGCCGCCGCGCCCGTCCCGTCACCGTGGTGAAGGCGCTCGACCAGGTGGCCGGCGCCGTGGCCGACCTGGCGCGCCCCGGCGACCTCGTGATTACGCTCGGCGCCGGGTCGATCGGCACCGTGCCGGCCGCGCTCACGCGCGAACTCGAACGCCGCCTGGAGACGGAGGCGCGATCGTGACCCCCGGCCTGCCGGCCCCGGCCGACAAACGGTTCCGCCGCGCCCAGGTGCGCCCGACCGGCCGCCGTGGCCTCGTGTGGCGGCGCGCCCAGCTGGCCGCCAAGTCGCTCGCCGTCGTGGTCGTGGCCGGCCTGGCGCTCTGGCGCGTCGTGACGCTCGTGACCGGGTCGCCGACGTTCAACGTGGCGCACATCGCGATTCACGGCACCGACCGTCTGTCGCGCGGCGAAGCGATGGCGCTCATCGGCGATCTGCGCGGCCGCAACATCCTGGCGATCCGCCTCGACGACTGGCGCGACAAGCTCATGACCTCGCCGTGGGTGGAAGACGCCGTCGTGCGGCGCGTGCTGCCGAACACGCTCGACGTCGTCGTGCGCGAGCGCACGCCGATGGGCATCGCGCGCATCGGCCGCGACCTCTATCTGGTCGACGCCCACGGCACGGTCATCGACGAGTTCGGCCCGAGCTACGCCGACCTCGACCTGCCGGTCATCGACGGCCTGGCGCAGCCGCCGCGCGAGGGCGCGCCGGTGGTCGATCAGGGCCGCACGGCGCTGGCCGCCCGCCTGCTCGACGACGTCTCGCAGCACCAGCAGATTGCCGCCCGCGTCTCGCAGATCGACGTCCGCGACGCGCGCGACGCCGTCGTGCTGCTCGACGGCGACACGGTGATGCTGCGGCTCGGCGATCGCGATTTCGCCGCGCGCCTCCAGGACTACCTGGATGTCGCCACGGCGCTCAAGGACCGCATGTCGGCCATCGACACGGTGGACCTGCGTTTCGGTGAACGGATGTACGTGCGCCCCGGTCGTGACGACCACGCCAGGGCGGTTCCCGCATCACGTGATGCGGGAGGACGGTCGGGAGGACAGTAGTGGCACGAAGCGAGCGGTACATCGTCGGACTCGACATCGGCACCTCGAAGGTGTGCACGGTGGTGGGCGAGGTGTCCGACGACGGCAGCCTTGACGTCATCGGCATCGGCGTCGCCGAGTCGAAGGGCCTCAAGCGCGGTGTCGTCGTCAACCTCGAAGCCGCCGTCGACTCGATCAAGAAGTCGGTCGAGGAGGCGGAGCTCATGGCCGGCGTCGAGATCGACGCCGCCCACCTGGCGGTGAGCGGGCCGCACATCAAGGGGTTCAACAGCCGCGGCGTGGTTGCCGTGGCCGGCAAGAACCGCGAGATCACCCGCGAAGACGTGCGCCGCGCGCTCGACGCCGCGCGGGCGGTGTCGCTGCCGGCCGGCCGCGAAGTGCTGCACGTGCTGCCGCAGGACTTCGTCGTCGACGACCAGGACGGCATCGGCGCGCCCGTGGGCATGACCGGCGCCCGCCTCGAGGTCAACGTCCACATCGTGACCGGCGCCACCACCTCCACGCAGAACCTGGTGTCGTGCGTGAACCGCGCCGGCATCGAAGTGAAGGACATGGTCATCGGCCAGCTCGCCGCGGCCGAGGCCGTGCTCACGCCCGACGAGCGGGAACTCGGCGTGGCGCTGCTCGACATCGGCGGCGGCACGGCGGATCTGGCGATCTTCGAGCGCGGCGCGCTCTGGCACACCGCCGTCATCGGCGTCGGCGGCGATCACTTCACGAACGACATCGCCGTCGGGCTGCGCACGCCGATTCCCGAAGCCGAGAAGGTCAAGCGCCGCTCCGGCTGCGCGCTCTCGGGCATGGTGGACGAAGACGAGACGATCGAGGTGGCGAGCGTCGGCGGCCGGCGGCCGCGCGTGATGGCGCGCCGCATCCTGTCGGACATTCTGCAGCCGCGTGCCGAGGAGCTCTTCCACCTCGCATGGGACGAGATCAGCAAGGCCGGCTACGAGAAGTCGCTCAACTCCGGTCTCGTGCTGACCGGCGGCGGCGCCGTGCTCGACGGCCTCTCGGAGATCGCCGAGCAGATCTTCGACCTGCCGATGCGGCGCGGCGTGCCGGCCGGCGTCGGCGGCCTCGCCGACCACCTCAGCAACCCCGCTTGCGCGTCGGCGCTGGGCCTCGTGTTGTACGCCCATCGCCATCGCCAGCACGAACCCGCAGGCGTCGGTGGCGGCGCCATTACCCGCATGGTCAGCCGGCTGCGAACCGTATTCAAGGAGTTCTTCTGATGGACGGATGGTTGAAACCTCAGGCCTCGATGGCCGATGTGGCCGACACGCTTCGGCTCACCCTGGACGAGGAACTCCGCAGCGGCGCGCGCATCAAGGTCGTGGGCGTCGGCGGCGGCGGCGGCAACGCCGTGTCGCGCATGGTGCAGGCGGGGCTGTCGGGCGTCGAGTTCATGGTCGCCAACACCGACGCCCAGGCGCTGCGCTCGAACCCGGCGCCGGTCAAGATCCAGATCGGCAGCAAGCTCACGAAGGGCCTCGGCGCCGGCGCCGACCCGAACGTGGGCCGCCAGGCCGCGCTCGAGGACACCGACGCGCTCATCTCGGCGCTGAGCGGCGCCGACATGGTGTTCGTCACCACCGGCCTCGGCGGCGGCACCGGCACGGGCGCCGCGCCGGTCATCGCCAGCCTCGCGACCGAGCTCGGCGCGCTCACGATCGCGGTCGTGACCAAGCCGTTCAAGTTCGAGGGCAAGAAGCGACTGCTGCAGGCCGCGCACGGCCTCGACGCGCTGCGCGATTCGGTGGACACGGTGATCACGATTCCGAACGAGCGGCTGCTCTCGGTGATCGATCGCCAGACCTCGATGCTCGACGCGTTCGTCACCGCCGACGACGTGCTGCGCCAGGCCATCCAGGGCATCTCGGACCTCATTCTCGTGCCCGGCATCATCAACCTCGACTTCGCCGACGTGAAGACGATCATGTCGGGCATGGGCGTGGCGATGATGGGCACGGCGATGGGCGATGGCCCGACGCGCGCCGTCGATGCCGCCAATCGCGCGGTGTCGAGCCCGCTGCTCGAAGACGCCAGCGTGAACGGCGCCCGCGGCGTGATCGTGAACGTGACCGGCGGCCCCGACATGTCGCTCATGGAAGTGAACGACGCGCTGTCGATCATCCAGGAAGCGGCGCACGAAGACGCCAACATCATCTTCGGCGCGGTCGTGGACCCGACGCTTGCCGGCAAGGTGAAGATCACGGTGATTGCCACCGGATTCGAACACGCGCGCGCCGGCCGCTCGATTCCGGCGGCGCCGTCGACCACCCCGGTGGACCTGTCGAACTACACGGCGCACCTGCGCGCCGGCGCCGGCGCCAACGCCATCGACGCCACCGCGGGACAGCGGCCGAACATCTCGCGGCGTCCGTCGATCGAGATGCCGATGCAGGGGCGGGCGATCGTGGGCGGCGTGCCGCTCATGGAAAGCCACCTCGAGCCCGGGGAAGTGGACCTCACGATGGAGCTCGACGTGCCGGCGTTCCTGCGGCGCCAGAACGAGTAGTCCTGAGCGTGGACACGCTGGCGAGTCCACGGTCGAGCTGGAATCGGGTAGTACACTAGCGGCGGGGGCAGACGTCCCCGCCCATGCCCCCAATCGACCAACGCGCCGCCGCCCGCCTGACCCTCTCGAAGGAAGTCGGCTACGTGCAGAAGCCGCACGTGGACAAGATGCGGGTGGGCCTCGCCTTCCCGAATACCTATTTCGTCGGGATGTCGAATCTCGGCTTCCAGACGGTTTACCGTCTGTTCAACGACCATCCGGATACCGTCTGCGAACGGGTGTTCCTGCCGCCCAAGCAGGAACTGGCGGCGCTCGTGCAGCAGAACGCCCGCCTCGTGACCATCGAGTCGCAGACGCCGCTGAACGACCTCGACGTGCTCGCCTTCTCGGTGTCGTTCGAATGGGACTACACCAACGTGCTCACGATGCTGCGGCTGGCCGGCCTGCCGCTGCGCGCGGCCGACCGCAACCACCGTCATCCGCTGGTGGTGATTGGCGGCGCGGTCACGTTCGTGAACCCCGAGCCGCTCGCGCTCTTCGCCGACGTGATTGCCGCCGGTGAAGGCGAGGTGCTGGTGCCGTCGCTGCTCGCGGCGGTGTCCGAAGCCACGTCCCGCGACGACCTGCTGAAGAAGCTCGCCGCGCGGCGCGGGTTCTACATCCCCTCGTTCTACGACGTGCACTACCGCGACGACAACACGATCGACGCCTACGTGCCGAAGGACGGCACCGGCGCCCCGCCGGTCGTGAAGAAGGCGGCCCTCAAGACCACCGAGGCGGTGGACCCGCCGTGCACGTCGATCTTCACACCCGACACCGAGTTCGGCTCGCGGTTCCTCATCGAGGTGGTGCGCGGCTGCGCCAACCTGTGCCGGTTCTGCTGGGCGGGCTACAACTACCTGCCCGTGCGGGCGTTCCCGGCCGATCGCATCCTCGAACTGGCGCAGGCGGCGCGCGCCCACTCGAGCCGGGTGGGGCTCGTGTCGATCGCGCTCTGCGACCATCCCGAGATCGAGCGGATCCTCACGAGCCTTGCGGCGATGGGCTATTCGATCAGTCCGGCGTCGCTCCGGCTCGACGACCTGACGCCGGAAATCGTCGGCCTGCTCCAGCGGAGTGGTGAGCGGACGCTCACGATCGCGCCGGAGACCGGCTCCGACCGGCTGCGGCGCGTCATCAACAAGACGGTCACGAACGACGAGATCCTGGAGAAGGCGGAGCTCATCTTCGCGAGCGGCATCGAGAACCTGAAGCTCTACTACATGATCGGCCTGCCCACCGAGACCGACGAGGATCTCGAGGCGATGCGCGACCAGACGGTGCAGCTGCGGGACATCATGCTGAAGTACGCCCGCGGGCGCGGCCACGCGGGCCGGATCATCGGCAGCGTGAACCCGCTCGTGCCGAAGCCGGGCACGAGTTATCAGTGGCTGCCGATGACCGACACCCGCGAGATCGAGCGCAAGATGAAGCGCCTGCACGCCCTCGTGGACAACCTCGAGCACGTGTACTTCAACATCAAAAGCGAGCGGCACTCGTACTATCAGGCGCTCATGTCGCTCGGCGACCGGCGGGTGGCGCCGGCCATCGAAGCCGCCGAACGCAACGGCGGCCAGTGGCGCGCCGCGGTGCAGGAATCGGGCGTGGACGCCGAGTTCTACATCTACCGCGATCGCACGAACGACAAGATGCTGCCGTGGGACATCATCGACGGCGGCATGAAGGACGCGTTCTTCCGCAACGAGTTCGCCAAGGGCCAGCGCGCCGAGTGGACGCTGCCGCCGAAGCGGCAGCAGGAGAACGCGCGCCTGCTGCCGATCCTCTCGTAGCGGGAGCGTCTTACCAGGGCGGCGGCGCCGCCTCATCGGCGGCGTCGGACGCCTGATCGTCGACCGCCTCCGCCTCGAACTTCGCGTAGGCGCTCAGCACCAGGTCGCGGATGTGATCCTGGGCCTTCACCTCGGTCATCGGCCGCAGCAGGGCGTAGGTGCGGCGCTCGCCGTTCACCGAGTACTGCCGCGACGGGAACGTGACGTTGCGGCCCGAGCCGTTGCGGCGTTCCCAGACGGCGAAACCGAGGAGTTTCAGGCCGGCCAGCGGCCCCTCGGTGAAGTGGAGTTCGGCGTCGGCGAGTTTGCCGACCGGGCTGCCCTTGTCGTTTGGCGAGATCTTGACCAGCATGTTGTGTGCTCCCGCCGCTCGCGAAATGTGTGGAGCGGCTGTGCCCCGGGCCTGTTCAACCGCCGTGCCACGCAGCGCACCCGCTGCTTTTCCGCGATAATCCTTCGAGACCCGGGCGACTGGCGGCTGCGCGGGCCGGCGCCGTCGTCAACCGCGGTTGCCGCACGCGCGCGCCGTTCCGCCTTGACCCACCGATGACCCTGCCCACGCCGCCGCCTGATTTCCACTGGACCACGGAGCCCTGGGGACCGATGCTGCGCTGCCGCGCGCTCGACGGACTCGCGCAACACGGGTTCACCTCGCGGCAACTGCGGTTGCGCCCCGGCGAACGCGCCGGGGACGCGTGGACGGAGGCCGCGGCGTCGGTGGGCTGCGCGGTGCCCCGCATCGGCCGCGTGCGCCAGGTGCACGGGGCCGTCGTGCGCGTGGTGCGCGCCGGCGAACTCGACCAGCCCGCGCCGGATGCCGATGCCGCCGTGACGCGCGACCCCGGCACCGCCGTGGCGGTCGTGGCGGCCGACTGCGTGCCGGTGCTGCTGGCCGACCCGGTGACCGGCGCCGTTGCCGCGGTGCATGCCGGCTGGCGCGGCACGGCCGCCAACATCGTCGGCGCCACCGTGGCGACACTCACGCGCGAATGGGGCGTGGACCCGGCGTCGCTCGTGGCCGCGATCGGCCCGAGCATCGGCCCGTGTTGTTACGCCGTGGGACCGGAACTGCGCACCGCGTTCGCAGAGGCCGGCCATCCCCCGGCGCTCACGAATCGCTGGTTCCGCGACGACGACACGCGACTCGTCCTCGATCTGTGGACGGCGAATCGCGATCTGCTGCAGCAGTCAGGCGTGAAGGCCGAGCACATCCATGTGGCGGCCCTCTGCACGCAGACCCATCGCGAGGTGTTCGAGTCGTTCCGCGCGGACGGAGACCAGGCGGGACGGATGGCGGCGCTCATCGTCGCGCCGGCGCGCGCGTAAGCGGGTGAACCGGGGAGCGCTTACGACGCCGGGGGCGGCTCGGCCGGCGCGTCCTCGGCCTTGGGCGGCGCGATCCAGTAGAGGATCCGCACGCAGCTCTCGCACTGGATGATCTGATCGCCAGCGCGCAACTGGTTGTAGAGATGCGGCCGCAGGCGCACGCGGCACGCCTCGCACAGGCCGTCGACCACGCGCGAGATGCCGGTGCCCTTGCGCTGCTTCGCGACGGTCTCGTAGGTCGTGAGCAGGCGGGCGTCGATCGTCTTCGCCAGGTCGCCGCGGGCCGCCTGCAGCGTGGCCAGCTCGGCAGCGACGGTGGCCGCGTCGGCCTCGATGGCGCTCTTCTCGGCCGTGACGCGCTTCTTCTCGGTGGCGAGCGTCGCTTCCGCCGCCTTCATCACGGCAGTGCGTTCGTCCACCTCGAGCATCCGTCCGATCTCGAGCTCCTCGACGCGCTGCACTTCGGCGGAGAAGGTCGCAATCTCGTGCTGCAGGGCGTGGAACTGCTTGTTGTCCTTCGCCTGCATCAGCTGCTCTTTGTACTTCGAGACGCGCTGCTGGGCGACGGCGGCTTCCTTTTCGAGTTCGCGGCGGGCGGTCTGCGATTCGGCGAGTGCGGCCTTCGCCGTCTCGAGCGCCAGCGTGGCGCCGGCCAGTGTGGCATCGAGGGCCGCCACCTTCACCGGCGCGTCGGAGAGCCGGCGGCGCGCCGCCTCCGCCCGCGTGTCCAGGTCCTGCAGGGCGATGAGGGCGTCGAGGGCGGGAAGCATCGGCGTCAAGCATATCTCACCCCCCGCGGCCAGCGCCTTCACGGTAGAATTCCGGCGCGCGGGCGCCATGTCGCCCGCCCCACACGCCTTCCCCGCGTTTGAGAGGCCGTTTCGTGCGCATCGAGACTCTGTCGGCCGGCTCCACGTCCCTGGCCACCTGGCGGGCCATCTATTTCGGAGCCGGCGCGGCGCTCGACCCGGCGGCGAAGCCGCGCGTCGAGGCCGGTGCCCGCGTCATCGATCAGGTGGTCGCGGCCGGAGCGCCCGTCTACGGCGTGAACACCGGCTTCGGCAAGCTGGCGTCGGTGCGCATCGACGCTCACGACCTCACGACGCTCCAGCGCAACATCGTGCTGTCGCACTGTGTCGGCGTGGGCGAGCCGCTGCCGGTGCCGGTCGCGCGCCTGATGATGGCGCTGAAGCTGGCGAGCCTCGCGCAGGGAGCGAGCGGCATCCGCTGGTCCACGCTCGAGGCGCTCGGCGCGTGTCTGGCGCAGGACCTCGTGCCGGTGGTACCGGCCCAGGGGTCGGTCGGCGCGTCCGGTGATCTCGCGCCGCTGGCGCACATGGCGGCCGCGCTCATCGGCGTGGGTGAGTTCGACGTGCGCGGCGCGCGGGTGCCGGCGGCCGAGGCGCTCGCCGCGGCCGGTCTGGCGCCGGTCGTGCTCGGGCCGAAGGAAGGGCTGGCGCTCCTCAACGGCACGCAGGCCTCGACGGCGCTGGCGCTTGCCGCGTTGTTCGAGACCGAGCGCGTCTTCCAGGCCGCGCTCGTGACCGGCGCGCTCACGACCGACGCAGCCAAAGGTTCGGACGGGCCGTTCGATCCGCGCATCCAGGCGCTGCGCGGGCAGCCGGGGCAGATCGACGCCGCGGCGGCGCTCGCCGCGCTCATGAAGGGCAGCGCGATCCGCCAGTCGCATCTCGTGGGCGACACGCGCGTGCAGGATCCGTACTGCGTGCGCTGTCAGCCGCAGGTGATGGGGGCGTGTCTCGATCTGCTGCGGCAGTCGGCGCGCACCCTCGCCATCGAGGCGAACGGCGTCTCCGACAACCCGCTCGTGTTCACCGAGACGGGGGAAGTCATCTCGGGCGGCAACTTCCACGCCGAGCCGGTGGCGTTCGCCGCCGACATGATCGCGCTCGCGCTCTGCGAGATCGGTTCGATCGCCGAACGCCGCGTCGCGATGATCGTCGATCCGGCGCTGTCGGGGCTGCCGGCGTTCCTCACGCCGTCGCCGGGGCTCAACTCCGGCCTGATGATGGCGCAGGTCACCGCCGCCGCGCTCGTGAGCGAGAACAAGCAGCGCGCGTATCCGGCCAGCGTGGATTCGATTCCCACGTCGGCCAATCAGGAAGACCACGTGTCGATGGCGACGCACGGCGCGCGCCGCCTGCTCGGCATGGCCGCCAACACCGCCGCCGTCATCGGCATCGAGCTCATCGCTGCCGCGCAGGGGTGCGGTTTCCACGCGCCACTCGTGTCGAGCGACCGGCTCGAACGCGCCGTGGCGCTCCTGCGTACGGGCGTCGCGCCGCTCGGCCACGACCGGTATCTGGCAGACGATCTGCGCTTCGCGGCGGCGCTCGTCACCTCGGGCCGTCTGGCCGAGGCCGCCGGCACGGCGGACCTGCCGACGGTCGATCCGGACGACAGCCGAGGAGCGCGTGGATGATGGCGCCCGACTGGCTCACGGTCACGCCCGGTGCGGCGCCGCTCATCGTGAGCCTGCCCCACACCGGAACCGTGCTGCCGCCAGAGGTAGAGGCCCGCGTCGTGTCGCCGTGGCTCGCCCGCAAGGACGCCGACTGGTGGATCGACCGGCTCTACGCGTTTGCGGCCGACCTCGACGCCACCATCGTCCACACCGCCATCTCGCGCACCGCGATCGACGTGAACCGCGATCCGAGCGGCGTCTCCCTCTACCCGGGCCGGAATACGACCGGGCTGTGTCCCACCGAGACCTTCGACGGCGAGCCGCTCTACGCCGAGGGAGATGCACCCACGGTGCGCGACCTGGCCGAACGCCGGCGCCGATACTTCGCGCCGTATCACGCGGCGCTCGATGCGCAGATCACCCGGCTCATGGGCCGGCATCCGCGCATCGTGCTCTACGACTGCCACTCGATCCGCTCGGTGGTGCCGCGGCTCTTCGAGGGCCAGCTGCCGCAGTTCAACATCGGCACGAACGACGGCGCGAGCTGCGACTGGACGCTCACGCGCGCGGTCGAGCGGGTGTGCGACCGCGCCGCGATGTCGCGCGTCACGAACGGGCGCTTCAAGGGCGGCTACATCACGCGCCACTTGGGGCGTCCCGAGGCCGGCGTGCATGCGCTCCAGATGGAGCTCGCCTGTCGCGGCTACATGGACGAACCGGCCGAGGTGCACGAAGCGAACTGGCCGTCACCGTATGTCGAGGCGCGGGCGGCGCGCCTGCGCTCCACGCTCACCGGCGTGCTCGAAGGCATCGTGTCCTGGGCTGTCGAGGGTCCGGAGGCGTCGCCGCCAGACACAGGGGTCCTATGAGTCGAGTGATCCGCGCCCCGAGGGGCACGACGCGCACCGCAAAGAGCTGGCTGACCGAAGCGCCGCTGCGCATGCTGATGAACAACCTCGATCCCGACGTGGCCGAGCGGCCCGAGGATCTGGTGGTCTACGGCGGCATCGGCAAAGCGGCGCGCAACTGGCCGGCCTTCGAGCGCATCGTCGAGACGCTCACGGCGCTCGAGGACGACGAGACGCTGCTCGTGCAGTCGGGCAAACCCGTCGGCGTCTTCCGCACACATCGTGACGCGCCGCGTGTGCTCATCGCCAACTCGAACCTGGTGCCGCACTGGGCCACGTGGGAACACTTCCACGCACTCGATCGGCTCGGCCTGATGATGTACGGGCAGATGACGGCCGGCTCCTGGATCTACATCGGCAGCCAGGGCATCGTGCAGGGCACCTACGAGA
>CADEFD010000035.1 GCA_902826515.1 uncultured Acidobacteriota bacterium | reverse complement strand
GCGCTCGAGCCGATCCTCGCCGACACCTACGGCGTCATCGCCTACCAGGAACAGGTGATGCGGATCGCGGCGGTGCTCGCCGGCTTCACCCTCGGGCAGTCGGACGTGCTGCGCAAGGCCATGGGCAAGAAGGACCCCAAGGTCATGGCCAAGCAGCGCGAGGCCTTCCTGGAGGGGACGAAGAAGAAGGGCATCAGCGAGAAGAAGGCCACGAAGATCTTCGAACTGATGGAGTACTTCGCGGGCTACGGCTTCAACAAGTCGCACTCGACCGCCTACGCGTTCCTCGCCTATCAGACGGCCTATCTCAAGGCCAACTACCCGCGCCATTTCGCGGCCGCGCTGCTCACGATCGAAGCCGCGAACACCGACAAGCTGGCGCTCTACATCACCGAATCCCGCGACCGCGGCATCGCCGTGCTGCCGCCCGACGTCAACGAGAGCCAGATGCACTTCTCGGTCGTGCCCGAGGGCGTGCGCTTCGGCCTCACGGCCATCAAAGGCCTCGGGGAAGGCGCCATCCAGGCCATCCTCGACGTGCGCACGCGCACCGGACGGATTTCCGCCCTGCACCAGCTCGCGGAGGAACTCGACCTGCGCGTCGCCAACCGGCGCGTCTTCGAAGCGCTGGTGAAGAGCGGCGCCTGCGACAGCCTCGTGCCGCCCGGGGCCGACGGCGCCCGCGTGGCGCCGGCCGTGGGGCGCGCCCGCCTGATGCGCGGCCTCGACCTCGCGCTCGAACACGGCGCCCGCGTGCAGCGCGATCGCGAACAGGGCCAGGCGAACCTCTTTGGCGAGGCCGTGCCGTCGTCCCCCGGGGCGCCAGACGGCGCCGTGCCCGAGGGGCCGCCGTGGACCGAGATGGAGTGGCTCGCCAACGAGAAGGAGGCCCTGGGCCTCTACCTGAGCGGCCACCCGGTGGATCGCCATACGCCCGACCTGCGGGCCTTCGGCGCCCGCACCGTGGGGGATCTCCTGGGCCTCGAAGTTCCGGAGGCCGAAGAAGGGCAGCCCGGCCGCCTCCTGCTCGAAGACGTGGCCGTGGGCGGCGTCGTGGCGGCCGTGCGCGCCCTCAAGACAAAGAAGGGCGACCCGATGGCCGTCCTCACACTCGAAGACGCCCAGGGCTCGATCGAAACGGTGGTCTTCCCGGAGACCTACGGTCGCTTCCGGCACCTCATCGACACCGGCGCGCTGCTGCTCGTGAAGGGCAAGTTCGAGCGCGACGAAGACTCCACCCGCTTCCAGGCCAACGAGCTCGCGCCCCTCGAAGGGCTGCGCGAGCGCATGGCCCGGTCGGTCAGCATCCACCTGAATGCCAGCGCGTCGCGGTCCACGCTCGAAGCGCTGTGGGACGTCCTGGCACAGCACCAGGGGGATCGGCCCATCGTCCTCGAACTGGACGTGGCCAACGACACCCGGCGGCTGCGCGTGAAGGCCAACGTCACGCCGCAGATCCGGGTGAAGCCGTCCGAACAGCTCATCACGGCGGTCGAGCGCGTCTGCGGCGCCGGCTCCGTCGTGCTGCAATAGACTAGAGCGGACCGATGGCTGACCTCCTCGACTTCGAAGAACCGATCGGCGTCCTGCAGAAGGAAATCGAGGCGCTGTCGATGCTGCCCTCGACGCTCGACCGGCAGCGCGACATCGCCCGGCTGCGCGACCGCATCCAGTCCATCCGTTCGGAACTCTACGAGTCGCTCACGCCGTGGCAGCGCGTGCTCGTGGCCCGCCACCCGGCGCGGCCGACGACCCTCGACTACGTGGAGCAGCTCTTCACCGATTTCGTCGAGATCCGCGGCGACCGCCGCTTCGCCGACGACCACGCCATCGTGGCCGGCCCGGCCGTGTATCACGGCCGGCCGGTGATGGTGGTCGGGCACCAGAAGGGCAGCGACACCAAGCAGAAGATCTACCGGAACTTCGGCTACGCGCGGCCCGAGGGCTACCGCAAGGCGCTGCGCGCGATGCAGCTCGCCGAGAAATTCGGCCGCCCGATCGTGTGTTTCGTCGACACCCCGGCGGCGTATCCCGGCATCGAGTCGGAGGAACGCGGCGTCGCCGAGGCGATTGCCGTGAACCTGCGCGAGATGGCCGTGCTCGACGTGCCGATCATCGTCGTCGTGCACGGCGAGGGCGGCAGCGGCGGCGCGCTCGGCATCGCCGTGGGCGACCGCATCCTCATGCACCAGTTCGCGGTCTACAGCGTGATTCCGCCGGAGGGCTGCGCGGCACTCCTCTGGCGCGACACCAACCGGAAGATCCAGGCCGCGGAGGCGCTCAAGATCACGGCGCCCGATCTCATCGGCCTCGGCATCATCGACGAGATCGTGAAGGAGCCGGCCGGCGGCGCCCACACCGATCCGGCCGCGGCGGGCCAGTTCCTCGACGCCGCCCTCACGAAAGCCCTGGCCGACATCGGCGCGCTCGGCTCCGACGAGCGGCTGGAGCGGCGCTACCAGAAGTTCCGCACGATGGGCCGCGTCGGCATCATCGAGGCCTAGCAGCCCGTGGAGCAAGTCCCGACGGCATTCGACCGATGATGCATCACCGCGCGCTTCGTTGCTCCGCCTTCGAATACAGGCCGGTATTCTCAGTTGTCGCGCCTCGCGATCGGCGCGCCTCATCGGTCTCGGTGCTCGCCGGGACTTGCTCCACGGGCTGCTAGCAGGTGGCCCCTCCGCTCGTCTGGAAGCCACGGCCCTGCGACGAGGCCGCCGCGACGCGGCTCGAGCGCGAGCTGGGCCTGTCGCCCGTGGTCGCGCGGCTGCTGGCCATTCGCGGCCACTGCGAACCCGAACTCGCCGATCGGTTCCTGCGCCCGGCGCTCTCGCACCTGCACGACCCGTGGCTCATGACGGATCTCGCCCCGGCCGTCGACCGGCTGCTCGCCGCGGCGGCCCGTCGCGAGCGGATCGTCGTGCACGGCGACTACGACGTGGACGGCGTGACTTCCACGGTGATCCTGCGCCGCGCCCTCGAGCTGCTGGGCGCCGACGTCACGCACTTCATCCCCGAACGGCTGCGCGATGGGTACGGCCTGCAGCCGGCGTCGATCGAGCGCCTGCACGCCGAGGGCGCCAGGGTGATCGTGTCGGTCGACTGCGGCATCCGCGCGCCCGAGGCGGCGCGGCGCGCCACCGAACTCGGCATCGACCTCATCATCACCGACCATCACGAACCCGACACCGAACTGCCGAAGGCCGTCGCGGTCGTGAATCCGAAGCGCGCCGACTGCCGGTATCCCGACAAGAACCTGGCCGGCGTCGGCGTGGCGCTGAAGCTCGTGCAGGGGCTCTGCCAGAAGGCCGGCAAGGACGGCTGGCTGAACGCCTTCGTGAAGATCGCCGCCATCGGCACGCTGGCCGACGTCGTGCCGCTCGTCGGCGAGAATCGCGTCATCGCCAAGCTCGGGCTGGAGCAGCTCACGCGCGGTCCGCACAAGGTCGGCCTGCGTGCGCTGCTCGACGTCTCGGGGCTCGCCGGCAAGACCATCGACGCCTACCACATCGCCTTCATGGTCGCGCCGCGCGTGAACGCGGCCGGCCGCATGGCCAGCGCCGACATCGCCACCCGGCTGCTGCTCGCCTCGGACGAGGCGCTCGCCGGTGAAGCGCAGGCGCTCGCCCAGCAGCTCGACGCCGAGAACACGAAACGCCGCAGCGAGGAACTCGACATCGTGACCGCGGCGAAGAAGGCGGTCGAGACCGACCCCGACATCGGCGCCCACACCGTGCTCGTGGTCGGCGGCGAGGGCTGGCACCGCGGCGTCATCGGCATCGTCGCCTCGAAGCTCGTGGACGCCTACTACCGGCCGGCCATCGTGCTCTCGGTGGAACACGGCGTGGCGCACGGCTCGTGCCGCAGCATCCCCGGTTTCGACGTGCTGGCCGCGCTCGAATCGTGCGCGCCGATGCTGCAGCGTTTCGGCGGGCACAAACAGGCGGCGGGCCTGCAGCTCGACGCCGCGCGCATTCCGGAATTCCGCCGCGCGGTGAACGACTTCGCGCACGCCATGCTCGGGCCCGACGATCTGCGCCCGAATCTGTCGCTCGACGGGCCGCTCGACTTCGACGCGCTCACGCCGAAAGTTGTGAGCGATCTCATGGCGATGGCGCCGTTCGGCCTCGCCAATCCGAAGCCGCTCTTCACCGCGGCCGGTGTCGAGGTGGTGGACGGACCGCGCCGCCTCAAGGAGCGCCATCTCAAGATGTCGCTGCGCCAGCGCGGCAAAACTTTCCGCGCCATCGCCTGGAATGCGGTCGAGAAGGAAAGTGTGATTGCCGGCGCCGGGAGCGGCCTCGAAGTGGCCTACGCGCTCGAACAGAACGAGTTCAACGGCAACACCTACACGGAACTGCGGCTGTCGGACGCGCGCCGCGGGTGAACCGCGGCTCCGCCCGCCGGGCCGCCGGCCCCGAGGCGCGCGGCTTGCGCCCCTCCCGCCTATCCGTCACCATGAGTCGAGGACACGTGTCGTGACGTCATGGCAACGCCGAGGGCGCCTGATTGCGGGAGCCGTGGCCCTAGGGGTCGCGGTGAGCGCCTATTGGCTCACGAGTGGCCGCCGCACGCCGCCGCCGGCGCCGCCGGTGACGCCGCTCGCGCCCACGGTCACGGCGCGGGTCACGTCCGGCGAGGCCGAGCAGACGAGCGGCCAGCGCCAGGACTTCGCGCTCGAGTTCCGCGAGCAGGTGCAGTACTCCGACGGCCGGTCGGTCGCGCACGACATGACCGCGACCGTCACCCGGCCCGGCAACCGCCGCTTCGTCATCACGGCGAAGGAGGGCACGGTCGGCCCCGGGCAGGGGTCGATCGACATGCAGGGCGACGTGCGGCTGACCTCCGCCGACGGCCTCGTGGCGAAGACGCCGACCGCCAGCTACTCGAAGGGTGAGGGCATCCTCCGGGCGCCGGGGCCGGTGACCTTCGAGCGGGGCAAGACCCACGGCAAGGGCGTGGGCTTCACCTACGACAAACAGCGCGACACCATGTGGGTGCTCGATCAGGCCGTGGCGCACGTCGCCGGCAACGACACCACCGGCGACATGGATGTCACCGCCGGCGCCTTCGGCGAAGCGCGCCGCGACCGCTACATGCGCCTCGAGCGGCAGGCGCGCGTGACGCGGCCCGGCCAGACCTTCGCCGCCGACGACATGATGGTCTACCTGCTGCCCGATCGCGACGAGCCCGACGCGATGGAACTGCGCGGCAGCGCCCGCATCACCGGCGGTACCGGCTTCGGCAGCCTGCGCGCCATGGAGGCGCGCGACATCAACCTCGATTACGCCGACGATGGCCGCACGGTGCAGCACGTGACGCTGTCCGGGAACGCGAGCATCACGCTTGCCGGCGCCGCGCCAGGGCAGCCCGGACAGCGCCTGGCGGCCGAGTTCGTGGATCTCGCCCTCGGCCCGGACGGCGCCATTACCAATCTGGTCGCCCGCGAACGCCTGCAGGTGTCGCTGCCGTCGGCCGGCACGGTGCCGGCCCGCACGATTCGCGCCGACGAACTGACCGGCGACGGCGCGGCCGGTGCCGGCCTGACCGCGATGCGCTTCAGCGGCCACGTGGATTTCCGCGAGGGCGGCACGAGCCGCACGCCGCCGACACGGCTCGCGAAGTCCTCCACGCTGACACTCGCGCTCTCGGCCGCCGGCGCCGCCGAACGCGCGAACTTCGGCGGCGATACGGTCTTCGAGGACGGCTCGCTCAAGGCGACGGCCGCCGAGGCGCGCTACCTCATGGCCGAAGATCGCCTGGTGCTCGTGGGCAAGCCTGGCGCCGCGCCGCGCGTGACCGACACCGGGCTGCAGGTGGAAGCCACCGACATCGCGATCGGGCTCGCCACCAACGCCGTCTCGGCCACGGGCGCGGTCTCGAGCGTGATGCAGCCGGCCGCGACCCGCGCCGGCAGCGGCACCGCCCGCACGCCGGCGCTGCTCGCCGACGACCAGCCGCTCTTTGCGAGCGCCGCGGCGCTCGAATACGACAGCCAGACGCGCAAGGCCACCTACACCGGCCGGGCGCGCCTGTGGCAGGGGGCAACCGACATCCGCGCCGAGTCGGTGGCCCTCGACGAGCAGCGCGGCGATCTGACCGCCTCGGGCGGCGTCACCTCCACGCTCAACCTCGCCGCTGCGGCCGGCACCGGCACGCCGGCCCGCGGCACCATCGCGCGGGGCCAGACGTTGCGCTACGACGATGCCGCCCGCACGGCCACCTACACCACCAACGCCCAGATGAGCGGGCCGCAGGGGGACCTCAAGGCCGATCGCATCGTGCTCGTGCTGGCCTCGGCCAGCCGCACGCTCGAGCGCATCGACGGCGACGGCGCGGTCGAGGCCCGGGTCGCCGCGCGCGATGCCCGCGGCGCGAAGCTCGTCTACCACGCAGCGGATGAGCGGTATGTGCTCACCGGGGCGCCGGTACGCTTCACCGAGGCGTGCCGCGTCACCACGGGCCGGACGTTGACCTTCTTCGGCACGGCCGGTAAGCTCATCGTCGACGGCAACGAAGCGGCCCGCACCGTGACCACGGGCGGCGGCGCCTGCGAGCCGCCACCGCCGTGACCCCACTCCCGTCCCCCGGTCCCGCCACCGCCACGCCACCTGCCGCCACGATGGCCACGCTGCGCACGGACGCCCTCACGAAGAGTTACAACGGGCGCACCGTCGTGCGCGGCGTCAGCCTCGAGATCTCCGCCGGGGAAGTGGTGGGCCTGCTCGGCCCGAACGGCGCCGGCAAGACGACGACGTTCTACATGACGGTTGGCCTCGTCGCGCCGGACAGCGGACGTGTGCTGCTCGACGAACACGACGTCACCGACGACCCGATGTACGTCCGCGCCCGCAAGGGCGTCGGCTACCTGCCGCAGGAGCCGTCGATCTTCCGCGGGCTGACGGTCGAACAGAACCTGCTCGCCATCCTCGAAACATTGCCGATTTCCGCCGCCGAGCGCCGGCGGCGCCTGGCCGATCTGCTCGCCGAACTGGGGCTGACGCACCTGGCGAAATCCGCCGCCTACACGCTCTCGGGCGGCGAGCGGCGGCGCGCCGAGATCACCCGCGCGCTCGTGATGTCGCCGCGGTTCATCCTGCTCGACGAGCCCTTCGCCGGCATCGACCCCATCGCCATCTCCGACATCCAGCAGATCATCTTCCAGCTGAAGGCGCGCGGGATTGGCGTGCTCATCACCGACCACAACGTGCGCGAGACGCTGCGGATTACCGACCGGGCCTACATCGTGACCGACGGCACGATCTTCAAGGCCGGCACCCCCCAGGCGCTGGCTTCGGATGACGAGGTCCGGCGAATCTACCTCGGGCAGGACTTCCGTCTCGCCTGAGCCAGTCGTTTTGCCTGTCACGATTCTTGCAAAGGGCTGCTAGAATCTCAGTTCGGGCCTTGGGAGCCCCTGTCTGGGCTCCCCGGCAACGTCCATGGCCATTCACCAGAAGCTCCAAGCGAAGCTCTCGCAAAAGCTCATCCTGACGCCGTCGCTCCAGCAGGCGATCAAGCTGCTGCCGATGTCGACGCTCGAGCTCGCGGACATGCTCAATCAGGAGGTGGTCGAAAACCCCCTCCTCGAAGAGATCTCCAGCGAGGACCTCCAGGCTGCCGAGGCCCAGCCGGCGACCGACAAGGCCGACGAGCAGGACGCCCAGCGCGCCGAGGGCAAGGCCGACAACTGGGAAGACAACGACTACGAGTACTTCTTCAGCGAATACCTCGACGACGGCTACCGCTCGCGGGTGCCCACGGAGGTGAAGGAGTTGCCGCCCATCGAAAACACGCTCTCGACGGGGTCGTCACTGACCGACCACCTCGAATGGCAGCTCTCGCTCAAGTCGGACGACCCGACGGAGCGGGCCATCGGCTCGGCCATCATCGGCAACCTCGACGACAACGGCGAACTCGTCGCCTCGGTCAGCGAGATCGCCCAGATGGGCCCGTGGCCGATCGACACGGTGGAGCAGGTGCTGCGCCTCGTGCAGGGCTTCGACCCGACCGGCGTCGCCGCCCGCGACCTGCAGGAGTGCCTGACCCTGCAGCTGCGCGCCCTCGGCCTCGAAGGCACGCCCACCGAACGCATCGTCACCGACCACCTGCGGCTCCTGCAGAACCACCAGATTCCCGAGCTCTCGCGCAAGATGGGCATGAGCATCGACGACCTGCGCGAGCACATCGAGGTCATCCGCCACCTCGACCCGAAACCGGGTGCCCGCTACAACGCGCGCCAGCCCGAGTACGTCATGCCGGACGTCTATATCCTCAAGGTGGAGGACCAGTACGTGGCCGTGCTGAACGACGACGGCCTGCCGCAGCTGCGCATCAGCTCGTCGTACAAGCGCCTGCTCGACAAGGACCAGGCCGACGCCGACACCCGCTCCTACGTGAAGGAGCGCTTCAACGCCGCGCGCTGGCTGCTGAAGTCGGTCGAGCAACGGCAGAAGACCATCCAGAAGGTCGCCACGAGCATCATCAACTTCCAGCGCGACTTCCTCGACCACGGCATCGAACACCTGCGGCCGCTCGTGCTGCGCGACGTCGCCAACGACATCGGGATGCACGAATCCACGGTGAGCCGCGTCGTCACGAACAAGTACATGCACACGCCCCAGGGCGTGTTCGAGATGAAGTACTTCTTCCACAGCGGCATCAGCAGCTCCTACGGCGACGCGGTGTCGTCGGTCACGATCAAGCAGCGCATCAAGAAGATCATCGAGGCCGAAGACCCCAGGAAGCCGCTCAGCGATTCGAAGATCGTCAGCATCCTGCAGCGGGAAGGTCTCGTGCTGGCGCGCCGCACCATCGCGAAGTACCGCGAAGAGCTTCGCATCCCCACCTCGAACCAGCGCAAGGTCCTGTACTAACCGCCCCCACGAGTCATGCCGCCTCCGCCCGTCGTCACGGTGGGACATCTGCTGCGCGGCCGCGCCGACGCCTACGGGCTCGGCCTGGAACTCATCGCGGGCGCCAACGGGCTCGACCGATCGATCACGAGCCCCTACATCCAGAAGACCGGCCTCGCCCTTGCCGGGTACCACGAGTACCTGCGCCCGGGCCGCGTGCTCATCTATGGCGACAGTGAGATCCGCTATCTGATGAGCCTGACGTCCGAGGCCCGCACCGACGCCCTCACGCGCTCGTTCGCCGCCGGCGTGCCGTGCGTGCTCATCTCGACCGATCTGACGCTGCCGCCGGAGATCGCCGCGACCGCCGATGCCGCCGGCGTGCCGCTGCTGCGCACGGCCATCTCGACGCCGCTCGCCATCGGCAAGCTGATGTCGATGCTCGAAGACCGGCTGGCCTCGCGCGAGGTCGTGCACGGCGTGCTGATGGACGTGCTCGGCCTGGGCGTACTGCTCATCGGCGAGAGCGGCATCGGCAAGAGCGAGTGCGCGCTCGACCTCATCGGCCGCGGCCACCGCCTGGTCGCCGACGACACCGTGGAAATCCGCCGCCGCGCCGAGACGGTCATCATCGGCACGGCGCCCGCCGCCACGCGCTACGTGATGGAGATCCGCGGCCTCGGCCTCGTCAACGTGCGCGATCTCTTCGGCGTGGCGTCCACCCGCACCTCGAAGCGCGTCGAGTTCGTCGTCGAACTCGAACGGTGGGACACCGCCCGGAACTACGATCGCCTCGGGCTCGACGACATCCACCATGACCTGCTCGGCCTGCGCGTGCCCAAGGTGACGATGCCGGTGGCGCCCGGCCGCACGGTGGCGACGCTCGTCGAGGTGGCGGCCCGCAACCAGCTGCTGCGCGCCCGCGGCATCCACACGGCGCGCGACTTCGTGAGCGCCCTCGACGCCCGGCTCGCCCGCATGGCGAGCGGTCACGACGATCCCGACGACTCCGACGAACTCGAGGCCGGAGGCGCCGCATGAGCAAACGTCCGCCGAAACTCACCGCGCGGCCGTCGCGCGCCGACTTCCTCGTCATCACCGGCCTCTCGGGCGCCGGCAAGTCGCAGGCGATTCACGCCGTCGAGGACCTCGGCTACTACTGCGTGGACAATCTGCCGGTGGAGCTGCTGCCGGAGCTGCATGCGCTGCATCGCACCGACGACGCGCTGGCCCGCGTCGCGGTGGTCGTCGACATCCGCGAGAAGCGGTTCCTCTCGGCGTTCCCGGCCGTCTACGCGCGGCTGCGCGCCGCCGCCGACGTCGCTCCGTCGCTCATCTTCCTCGAGGCGAGCCCGGCCGTATTGCACCGGCGCTTCAGCGAGACGCGCCGCCCGCATCCGATCGCGCCCGACGAACCGATCGCCGACGCCATCGCGCTCGAACGCCGCAAGATGGGCCGCATCCGCGCCATGGCCGACGAGATCGTCGACACGTCGGACCTGACGGTGCACGAGCTGCGCCACGTCTTCCTCGACATGTCGCGCGATCGCAAGCAGCGCGCCACGCTCGTGCTCACCTTCGAAAGTTTCGGCTTCAAGCACGGCCTGCCCCTCGGCGCCGACCTGGTGTTCGACGTGCGGTTCCTGCCCAATCCGCACTTCATCCCGGCGCTGCGGCCGCAGACCGGGCGCGACCGTCCGGTGGCCGCGTTCCTCGAGAAGCAGGCGGCGGCGGGGCAGCTGCTGAAGCGCCTCACCTCGCTCCTCAAGTTCCTCGTGCCGCAGTACATCGCGGAAGGGAAGAGTTACCTCACCGTGGCCATCGGCTGCACCGGCGGGCGCCACCGTTCGGTCTACATCGCCGAGGCGCTGCGGCGGGCGCTCGGCGGCGTGCGCGGCGTGACCGCCCGCGTGCGGCACCGGGATCTCGGCCGCGAAAGGACGGGCGCATGATCGGGGTCGTCGTCGTCACCCACGGCCAGCTCGCCGCGGAACTCGTGAGCGCCGCAGAGACCATCGTCGGCGATCTGCCGCAGATGAAAGCCGTCTCGATCGGCTGGCACGAAGACGTGCAGGATGCCCGGCAGGAGATCGCGTCGGCCATCGACGCCGTGTCGAGCCCCGAGGGCGTCATCATCGCCACCGACATGTTCGGCGGCACGCCGGCCAATCTCGGAATCACTTTCCTCGAGACCGGAAAGATCGAAGTGGTGACGGGGGTGAACCTGCCCATGCTCATCAAGCTGGCCGGACTGCGCGACACGTCGAACGTCCTCGACGCGGCGCGGCAGATCCGCGAGCACGGACGCAACGCCATCTGGGTCGCTTCCGACCTGTTGAGCGGTGCCGGAGGAACGAGCGCGTGATACGTGAAGACGTGACCATCGTGAACGCCCTGGGCCTGCACGCCCGCGCGGCCGCCCGCTTCGTGCAGCTCGCCGGCCGCTTCCGCTCGAAAGTGCGGGTGACCCGCGACGGCCGTCAGGTGGACGGCAAGAGCATCATGGGCATCCTGCTGCTCGCCGCGGCCAAGGGGGCCGTCATCTCCATCAGCGCTGATGGGATTGACGAGGCCGACGCCCTGCAGTCGCTGGCGGCACTCGTGCGCACGGGCTTCGGAGAGGATACGTGCAGCGACTGACGGGCATCCCCGTCTCACCCGGCGTGGTCGTCGGGCGGGCCGTGGTGCTCACCGGCCACGCCGACGTGGTCCGGTTCCCGATTCCGCCCGATCGCGTCGAACACGAGCTCGAACAGCTCGATCAGGCGCGGGCCCGGTCGCACGCCCAGCTGGAGGAGATCCGGGCCCGGCTCGCGAGCGGCCCCGGCCACGATCTCGCGCCGCTCTTCGACGCCCAGCTGCTCATCCTCGACGACTCGATGTTCATGGGCCGCGCCCGCGACATCGTGCGCCACGAGCGCGTGAACGCGGCGTGGGCGGTGCACCGCGCCTACGAGGAGCTGTGCGCCGTCTTCGCCACCGTCGAGGATCCTTACCTGCGCGAACGCGACAGCGACCTCGCCGACGTCGCCGGCCGCATCCGCATGAACCTGCGCCGCGCCGGCGGCTGGGCGGCTGACCTGCTGCGCGACGTGGACGGGCCGGCGGTGCTCATCGCCGACGAACTCACGGCCTCGCTCGCCGCGCAGATGGACTGGTCGCGCGTGCTCGGCTTCGCCACCGACGCCGGCGGCCGCACCCACCACACCGCCATCCTGGCGCGATCGCTGAAAGTGCCGGCGGTCGTCGGCCTGCGCGATCTGAGCCGGCGGGTCAGTCCCGGCACGGCGGTCGTCATCGACGGCACGGCCGGCACCGTCACGCTCGATCCGTCTCCCGCCGACATCGACGACGCGCGGCGGCAGGCACCGGCACGCCGGCGGGCGTCCACCGGCGCCGGCCCTTCGGCCGCCTCCGTGCCTGCGCCCACCCTCACCGCGGACGGCATCGCCATCCGCCTCGAAGCCAACCTCGAACGCCTCGAGGACGTGCCGGCGCTGCTCGAAGCGGGCGCCGAGGGCATCGGCCTCTTCCGGTCGGAGTTCCTGCTCGCCGAGCGCTCGCCCGAGCGGCTCACCGAGGAGCGCCAGTACGAGATCTACCGCGAGCTGCTGACGTCGGTGGCGCCGCGTCGCGTCACCGTGCGCACCTTCGACCTCGACGAGCGCCAGCTGTCGCGCTGGGCCGGCCGCGATCGCCGCGACACGCGCCCCGGCCGCCGCGGCCTGCGCCTCGGCCTGGCGCATCCCGACGTGCTGCGCACGCAGCTGCGCGCGCTGCTGCGTGCCGCGCCGCTCGGCCAGCTCCGCGTGATGTTCCCGTTCGTCACCTCGGTCGAGGAAATGCGGATGGCCACGGCCGTCGTGCGCGAGGTGGCCGACGAACTCGGGCGGCCCGGCGCCGTGCCGGTGGGCGCGATGGTGGAAGTGCCGTCGGCGGCGCTGGCGGCGGATCTGCTGGCCCGTGAGTCCGCCTTCTTCACGGTCGGCACGAACGATCTCATCCAGTACACGCTGGCCGTCGATCGCACCGACGAACGCGTCTCGGATCTCTACGAGCCGCTCCACCCGGCCGTGGTGCGGCTGCTGCGCCTCGTGCGCCGCGCCGCCACGCGCTCGAAGATCGACGCCTCGGTGTGCGGTGAGATGGCGTCGGATCCGGCCATGATCGGCCTGCTCATCGGGCTCGGCTTCCGCGAGTTCAGCATGACGCCGTCGGCGATTCCCGTGGCCCGGCGGCTCATTCAGGACGTCCGCGCCGCCGATGCCCGCCGCACGGCCGGCGAAGTGCTCCGCCTGGCCACGGCGGCCGACATCGAGCAGCACCTCTTCGACGCGCTGGCGGCGGCCAGCCGCGGGTCCGTGCCGCGATGAGCGCGGCCGTGTGACAATCAGGACGAGAAGGAGATTCGCATCGTGACCGAGCCGCTCAAGCGGGTAGAGAAGCCGTGGGGCTACGAACTGTGGTGGGCCGTGACCGACAAGTACGTCGGCAAGGTGATCCACGTGAACAAGGGCCACGCGCTCAGCCTGCAGTATCACAACCGCAAGGACGAGACGATCTTCGTCTGGTCGGGGAAGATTCTCTTCGAACGCCAGGAAGGGGAGCAGCTCGTCGGACGCGAGCTCGTGAAGGGCGACGCCGTGCACGTCACGCCGCCGACCGTGCATCGGATGACGGCGCTCGAAGACAGCGACATCTTCGAAGTTTCGACGGCCGAGACCGACGACGTCGTGCGCCTCGAGGACCGCTACGGCCGGCAGGGCACCTAAGGGCAGGGACCTGGGACCAGGGAGCAAGGGACTCAGGACCCGAAGTCCCTGTTCCCTGTTCCCTGGTCCCTGTCCTTTAGAACGGAATATCGTCGTCGGTGATCGCGCCGGCCGGCTGGCCCATCGGCTCGTTGTAGCCGCCGCCGTCACCGCGGTCGCCACGCTCGCCGCCGCGTCCGGCGCCGCCGCCGAGCAGCACCACCTTATCGGCCTTGACCTCGGTGGTGTAGTGCTTCTGGCCGTCTTTTTCCCACATGCGCGTCTCGAGCCGACCTTCGAGGTAGATCTGCTTGCCCTTCGTGAGGTACGGCTGCAGCGTGTCGGCCGTCTTGCCCCACAGGACGATCTTGTGCCACTCGGTCTTTTCCTGCTTCTGGCCGTCCTTGCCGGTCCAGTTTTCAGTGGTGGCGATGCTGAAGTTCGCCACCGACGCGCCGCTCGGCGTGGCGCGCAGCTCGGCGTCGCGTCCCAGGTTGCCCACCAGAATCACTTTGTTCACGCTGCCCATGTGTCGATGTCCTCGAGGAGAAAGGCGTTGAGGCGCCCGCGGGCGCCGGGTCGTTACTGAGGCCGGGCGCGATTGAGCGCGTCGAGCCGCTGCTTGGCCAGGCGTCCGGCGTCGGTGTCGCCGAGCGTCTTGACGAGATAGTCGTAGGCTTCGCGCGCGCGATCCGGCTGGTTCATGCGTTCGTAGACGAGGCCGCGCTTGTAGTACGCCTGCCCGGCCACGTCACTGCGCGGGTAGGTCGAGATGAGGCGGCCGAAGGCATCGACGGCCTCGGCCAGCTTGCCGCGCTGATAGTAACTCTCGCCGATGTAGTACTGCGCGTTGTCGGCGAACTCGCTCTTCGGGAACGACCGCACGTAGCTCGAGAACCCCTCGACGGCGAGGTCGTAGTTGCCGGCGGTGTAGTCGGCCCAGGCCAGATCGTAGAGCCGGCTCGGCGACATCGCATTCGGCCCCGCGGCCGGCGGGGGAGCCGCAGGCGCCGAACCCGGGGCTGGCACACCGCCCGCCACGGGCGACGTGGCGCCGGTCGCCGGCGCCGTCGGATCGGCGGGCACACCCGGAGCGCCCGCCAGCGCGGGGTCGGTCGTCGGCGACGGCACGGGCATCGCGGCGATGGCATCGCGCAGCGATTCCACCTCCTGCGAGAGCGAGGTGATGCGGACGTTCGTGTCGTCCACCCGCTCGCGCACGACGCGGATGTCGCTGCCCATCGTCTCCGACTGCAGCTTCGCGTCGGCGAAGGTCTTCCGCGTCACGCCGGTCTGCTCGTCGATGCGCTGATTGACGGCCTTGAGCGCGTCGGTGAGGCCGGAGAGGGCGTTCTGGAGCAGCTGCGTCTGTTCCTGCAGGATGCGGATGTCGGCCGCCATCTGCTGCAGCTCACGCCGCTGGGCGGAAGCCGGAGAGACAGCGCACGCCACGAAGCCGGCCACGAGGGCCATGCGGAGGGCAGTCACGGTCATGGTGCACCTGTTGTCAGCATACTTGATCGAGAAAGCACGGCCGCGCCCGTCTCACTTGCCCGTGATGACGAAATGGGCGCGGCGGTTCTTCGCCCAGGCGGCGTCGTCGTGGCCCGGATCGAACGGGAATTCCTTGCCGTAGCTGACCGTGCGGAGCCGGTCGGCGGCGACACCGAGCGACACCAGATAGGCCTTGGCGGCCAGCGCGCGGCGTTCGCCGAGCGACAGGTTGTATTCCGCCGTGCCGCGCTCGTCGCAGTGGCCTTCCACGGTGACCTGCCAGGTGGCGTTGGTCTTGAGTACCAGGGCGCTGCCCTGGAGCTGGGTGCGCGCCTCGGCCGACAGCTCATAGCTGTCGAGCGCGAAGTAGACCGGGGCAAGCGGCGACTCACGGTTGAGCTCGTCGAGGTTCTTGCTGCCGATCGCCGGATCCGGCGGCGCCAGCGGCACCGACACCGGCTCGTCGCGGACCGGCGGCGGCGGCGCGGGCGGTTCGGGGGTCGACCCCATGCCGGTATCGGCCGTCGAAGCCGGCGGCGGCGCGGGCCGGACGACGGGCGGCTGCTTCTTCGCGCAGGACGCGCCGACCACGGCCACCATCACCACTGCCACCACCATCGTCCACGTGCGCATGCGCTGCATCATCTGACTCCTGTCGTTCCCGTGTCTGTCGTCGTGCCGTGCACCCGCCGCTACTGCGACGGGGACCAGTTCGGCGTGAAGTTGTTGCCCTCGCGCGTCACCTGCCGCACGTCCTTGCCATCCCGCCGCGCGATGAAAATCTGACTGGCGCGCCCGGTGCGCGTCGACATGAACGCCAGATGTTTGCCGTTCGGCGCCCACGCCGGGCTTTCGTTGGTGCCTTCTCCGAAGGTGATCTGCCGCGTGGCGCCGTTGTCCACCTGATAAATCTTGATGTCGAAGCGCGAGCCGGTGCGGACCGAGAACGCAATCTCGTTGTACGGCGCCGGCGACCAGGTAGGACGGTCGGCGTACGACTCCGAGGTGAGGCGGCGCAGGTTCAGGCCGTCCGCACTCACCACCCAGATCTGCGGGGCGCCCGTGCGATCGGACGTGAAGGCGACCTGCGCGCCCGACGGCGACCACGTGGGGGTCGAGTCGATGGCCGGGTGCGTCGTGAGCCGCCGCAGGCCGGACCCGTCGCGGTTCATCACGTAGATCTCGGAGTTGCCGTCGCGGTTCGAGGTGAACGCGATGCGCGTCCCGTCGGGCGAGAACGCCGGCAGCCAGTTCTGCCCGGTGCCGTTCGTGGGCGTCTCCATCGTGCCCTGATAGATGAGCGAGATGAAGATGTCGGGATAGCCGCGGCGATAGGACGTGTAGGCGATGGCGCGGCCGTCGGGCGACCACGACGGAAACACGTTGAGCTGGCGGTTCACCGTGACACGGCGCTGGTTGAAGCCGTCGTAGTCGGCGATGAAGATCTCCTTCACATTGCGCTGCTCGATCGTGTTGGTGGCGCGATCGCGCACGCGGTCGGACGAGAAGGTGAGCTTGGTGCGGGCCACCCCCTTCAGGTTCGCCTGCGTGAGGTGCACCTCGTCGGCCATCGTGTGGGCGTAGAGCCTGGGGTTGCCGGCCGCACCGCTGTACTCGCGGCCGAGGAGCTGGCGGCGCGTGCGCACGTCGAAGAGCCGCATCTCGACCTTGATGGTCTGGCCGCTCTTGCTCACCGTGCCCATGAGCAGGCCATCGGCGCCCAGTTCGCGCCAGCGATCGAACGGCGCTTCCGAGAGCGAGCGCGCCACGGGAATGGACGCGTAGGTGTCACGCGGAATCAGATCGAATTCGGCCTCGAACGTCAGGTCGTCGTAAAGCACCTGCGCCAGCAGCTTCGCGATGTCGGCGGTGTCCTTGTCGCCGCCGGCGACGAGGAAGTCGGGCACGGCAATCCGGGGCGGAGCGCCCGAGTCGCCGGTGATCTTCGTGTTGACTTCGGAGGGCTGCTGCGGCGGCTGCGCCGGGGCCGGCGTCTGCGCGCGGCCGGCGGCGACGGCGCTCGCGGCCGCGGCGAGGAAGACGAAGGTGCGAACGGTCGGTGTCATCGCTGGTACTCGAAGGTCAGATGGACGGTGAGCGACGCGTTGGTGTATTCCGGCGGCAGCGGCGGAATCTTCTGCGTCAGCCGCAGCGCGCGCGTGGCGATGAAGTCGAGCGAGGTGTTGCCGCTCGACTTCTCGACGGCGACATCGGTGAGCGTGCCATCACGCTGCACCTTGAAGACCAGGATCGTCGTGCCGAGCGAGGCCTGTTTGCTCTCCCAGTTGCGCAGGATGCGCTCCTGCATCGTGGCCAGATACTGCGGGCAGCAGAAGTTGCCGACGTCCACGCGGGCGCCGGTGCCGCCGCCGCCGGAAGCGAGGCCGCCGAACGGCACGCGGCTCGTCGAGCCGGTGTTGGCGATGGCGTCTCCCGTCTGCACCTGCGTGCCCGTCGAAGGCGCCGTGCGGGGCGCGGCCTCCTTCGGAGCCTGCGCCACCTTGGGCGGGGGAGTCTTCCGCGGCGGCGCCTTGGTGGGTTCGACCATCTCCGGCGTTTTCGCCGCGGGCGGGGTTACCGGCTCCGGACGCGCGGCGGGCGGCGCGACGGCCTGCGTGGCCTGGCGGCTCTCGAGCTGACGGCCGCCGGTCTGCGGCCCGACGTTGCCCTGCAGACTCACCGTCATCACCGGTTCGTCCGGCGCGACCGTGATGCCCATCCAGGCGGCCGGCACGAGGAACACCGCCACGGCAAGCGCCACGTGCGCCAGCGCCGACACGCCGAACATCGGCGCGGCCTTGTCGACCTCGTAGCGGGCGGCGATGACCTGCGAGACCGCGTCCATCGTCATCGACGTCCTGGCGGCGTGGCGGTGAGGATGCCCACCCGTTCGACGCCGCCGTTCTTGAGCGCGTCCATCACTTCGGTGAGTTCCTGGAGCTGCACCGTGGCGTCACCGCGCAGGAACACTTCCTTCTGATCCCGTTCGCCCATGGCCTGCCGCATCCGTTCGCGCAGGGCCGTGAGGGGAATGCCGCCGCGGTCATCGCCGATCTGCACGCGCTTGTCGCGGCGGTACGACGCGGGCACGGTCACGTAGAGCCGCTCTTCGGGCAGCTTGGTGGCGCGCGCCGCCACCGGCAGGTTCACCTCGATGCCCTTCTGCAGCATCGGCGCGGCGACCATGAACACGATGAGCAGCACGAGCATCACGTCGACGAGCGGAATCACGTTGATCTCGGCAAGCGAGGTCGTGACCCGCCGCCCGCGCGACCGGCCGCCGCTGCCCGGCGAGGACGCCATTACCTTCGGCATGGCGTTAGGTAAAGTTCCGCTCCGAGATGTTCAGGAACTCCAGCGCGAAGTCGTCCATCTCGGAAGCCATGACTTTCACGGTCGACGTGAAGTGGTTGTAGAAGTAGACGGCCGGCATGGCCGCGAAGAGGCCGACGGCCGTGGCGACGAGCGCCTCGGCAATCGGGCCGGCGACGACGGCCAGATCGGTCGAGCCCTGGGCGCCGATGCCCGCGAAGGCCGACATGATGCCCCACACGGTGCCGAACAGCCCGACGAACGGCGCCAGGCTGGCGGTGGTGGCGAGGAAGGTGACCTGCTGCTCCAGTTTGTTCACCTCGACGGACGATGCCCGGAGCAGCGCGCGATCCACCGCGGCGAGGCTCTTGAGGGTTGGACGCGCCGCCGGTGCGCCCGGACTGGCCGGTGTGGCCCTGGGGTCGGCCCGCAGCTGCAGGTTCAGCTCGGCGTAGCCGGCCTGGAAGAGGCCGACGAGCGGGGAATGTTCGAGCGACTTGCAGACGCCCTGCACCTCGGAGAACTTGGCGCTCCTGCGGAAGACGTCGATGAACGACTTCGATTGCTGCCGCGCCCGGCGCAGCGCCATCGATTTCGAGAGGATGATGCCCCACGACACGATCGAGAAGATGACGAGCACCCCGAGCGCGACCTTGGAGACGAGGCTGGCATCCGCCACGAGCTGCAGGATGCTGAGCGACCCGCGAACGGGCGCTTCGGCCTCCGGCGCCTGCAGGGCCAGGAATAACAAACCAGACGTGCGCAACGACACCTCCACTGTGAGGGGAGAGATGCGCCGCTGGGAACAGCGCGGGTGTGCAAACGTAACACGCCGTGAGAAATTCTGTCAAACCCATGATACGATGGCACTTCCGTCTCCACCGTGCTACGCGCGTGGCCGACCCCTGGCGACCCGTCGATGATCCGGTATCTGGCGATCAAGCACCTTGCGGTCATCGAGTCGGCCGCCGTCGAATTTGAACGCTCGTTCAACGTCCTGACGGGCGAGACCGGCGCCGGAAAGTCGATGCTGGTCGAGGCCGTGGGGCTTCTCCTCGGCGGGCGCGCGTCCTCGGATCTCGTGCGCACCGGCGAAGACACCGCCAGCGTCGAAGCCCAGCTCGAAACCCCTGACGGCCGCGACCTCGTCGTGCGCCGCGAGATCACCGCCCAGGGACGCTCCCGCGCCTTCGTCAACGGCCAGCTCGTGAACGCCGCGGCGCTGCGCGCCCTCGTCAGCGACCTCGTCGAACTGCACGGCCAGCACGAACACCAGGCCCTGCTCGATCCCGCCACGCACCTGCCGATGCTCGACGCCTGGGCGCACCTTGGCGAGCAGACCGCCGCTGTCACCGCCGCGTGGTCGGTCGTGAGCGAAGCCGAACAGGCACTGGCGCGCGCCGAACTCGATGCCGGCGAACGGGCGAGCCGCCTCGAGCTGGTCGAGTTCCACCTGAGCGAACTGCGCAAGGCCGCCGTGGCCGAAGGGGAAGATGAAGCGCTCGAGCGCACCCGCGACGTGCTGCGCCATGCCGGCCGCCTCCAGACGCTCTGCACCGAAGCCTACGGCCTGCTCTACGAACAGGAGCACGCGGCGCTCGGCACGCTGGCGCAGGTATGGAAGCGGGTGAGCGAGCTGTCGTCGATCGACGCGACGTTCGCCCCGCACGTCGCCGCCCGCGAGGGTGTCAAGGCCCAGCTCGACGACCTGGCGCTCACGCTCCGCGACTACGCCGACGGCCTCGACGCCTCGCCCGGCCGCCTGCAGGAAGTCGAAGACCGCCTCGCCCTGCTCGAACGCCTGAAGCGCAAGCACGGCCCGACCCTCGACGAGGTGCGCGCGAAAACCGCGGCCCTCGAGCGTGAGCTCGACGCGCTGACCGGCGGCGCCCAGCACAAGGACACCGCCCGCGCCGCGCTCGACCAGGCCCGCGCCGCGTTCCTCGCCGTGGCCCGCACCCTTTCGAAGGCCAGGCATGGCGCGGCGAAGGCACTCGGCACGGCGGTCGAAGCCGGCATGGCCGAGCTCGGCATGGCCCGCGCCCGCTTCGAGGTGCGGATCGTCACGAGCGAGACCCCGCAGGGCTGGCACGGCGGCGGCATCGACACGGCGGAGTTCTTCCTGGCTGCCAACCCCGGCGAGGACCCGCGACCGCTCGCCCGCATCGCCTCGGGGGGCGAACTGTCGCGCATCATGCTCGCCTTCAAGACGCTGTCGGCAGGGGAGCACCCCTCGCGCACGCTCATCTTCGATGAAGTCGACGCCGGCATCGGCGGACGCGCCGCGTCCGTGGTGGGCGAGAAGCTGCGCTCGCTCGGGCAGCGCACTCAGGTGTTGTGCATCACCCACCTGCCCCAGATCGCGGCCATGGCCTCGACCCACTACTGCATCGACAAGGCGGTGAAGGGGCCGCGCACGGTGACCTCCGTGACCCGCCTCGACGAGGTCGCCCGCGAGCACGAAATCGCCCGCATGATGGCGGGGGAGAGCGCGCTCTCGAACGACGTCCTCTCGGCCGCCCGCACGCTGCTCCAGGCGAAAGCGAAAGTGTCGCCCGAGGCGAAAGCGAAAGGCGAAGGCCCTCGAGGGGCGAAAGCGAAAGTGCGGAAATAATGGCCAGGAAATACCTGATCGAGACCTACGGCTGTCAGATGAACGTCCATGACTCGGAGCGTATGGCCGGCCTCCTCGAACAGGCCGGTTTCGAGGCCACGGACGCCGACGACGACGCCGATCTGGTCGTCATCAACACCTGCTCGGTCCGCGAGCGCGCCGAGGAACAGCTGTACACACGCCTCGGCCACATCAAGGGGCTGGCCGGCCGCACGGGCCGCGCGCCGATGGTGGCGGTGACCGGGTGCGTCGCGCAACAGGAAGGCGCGGCGGTCCTCGCCAAGTCGAAGCTCGTGGACATCGTCATCGGCACGCAGCGCGTGAAGATGCTGCCCGTGCTCGTGGCCCAGGCCGAAGCCGCCACTCAGCCGCTCGTGGACGTCTCTACGCCCTACGACGAGCCGACGTTCCCGCTCGGGCTCACGCGCCGCGACGATCCCGTGAAGGGTTTCGTCACCATCGTCGAAGGCTGCAACGACTATTGCTCCTACTGTGTGGTGCCGTACACCCGCGGCCACGAACGTATGCGCGCCAAGGCCGAGATCATCCGCGAGGTGGAGGAGTTGGCGGCGGCCGGCCGCCGCGAGGTGCAACTGCTCGGGCAGATCGTGAATCACTACCAGGCACCCGACGACCCCGCCTGTGATTTCGCCGGACTGCTCGAAGCGGTGCAGGAGGTGCGCGGCATCGAGCGCATCCGCTTCGCGAGCCCGCATCCGCGGCACTGCTCAGACCGCCTCATCGCGGCAATGCGCGACCTCTCCAAGGTCTGCCGGCATCTGCACCTGCCGGTGCAGTCGGGCTCGACGCGCGTGCTCAAGGCGATGCGCCGCCGGCACTCCCGCGAGGAGTACCTGACGCTCGTCGAAAAACTGAAAGCGGCCCTCCCGGACCTCCAGCTCTCGACCGATATGATCGTTGGGTTCCCGGGAGAGACCGACGACGACTTTCGCGAGACGTTGTCACTCACCGAAGCCGTCGGATACCACAGCATGTTCTCGTTCAAGTACTCACCGCGTCCGAACACCCTGGCGGCCCAGCGGATGCCCGACGACGTGCCGGAGGCGGAGAAGACCCGTCGCATCATGGAACTCCAGGCGCTGCAGAAGGGGATTCAGGCGGCGCTCCACGAGGCGTCCGTCGGACGCATCGTGGAAGTGCTGGTCGATACGACGAGCAGGCGCCGCGCCTGGGAACTGGCCGGCCGCACGTCGGGCAACACCGTCGTGAACTTTCCGGGTGATGCCGCGTGGCTCGGCACCTTCGTGCCCGTCCGAATCGAACGCGCCGGCGCCTTCGGCGTCTGGGGCCAACCTGTCACCTCCGCAGCGGCAGCGGCCGAGGCCACCACGTGCTGATTGAAATGACGATCAAGGGCCTCACGGTCGACCCCGTGACGAACATGCCCATCGTCATCCTGCACGACGACCAGGACCGGCGCATCCTCCCGATCTGGGTGGGCGTGTTCGAAGCGAACGCCATCGCGCTCCAGATCGAGAACGTGCACACGCCGAGGCCGATGACCCACGACCTCCTGCGGAACGTCATCCACGACCTGCAGGCGAGCGTCGAACGCATCGTCGTTTCGGACGTGAAGGACAACACCTTCTTCGCGCACATCCACCTCGACACCCCGGCCGGGAAGGTCGCGGTCGATGCCCGTCCGAGCGACGCCATCGCCCTGGCGCTGCGCACCCGCTCGCCAATCTGGGTGGAGGAGTCGGTCATCGACAGCGCCAAAACCATCGACGCCAGCACGGCCAAGGTGGACGGCGAACGCCTCCATCAGTGGCTCGAGAGCCTCGACCCCGAGGACCTCGGCAAGTACAAGATGTAGCTCGTCCGGCACCTGGCCCCGGGTGCCGTCGATCAATTGTCGGCCGGCCGACAATTTCCCTAACCTGCACGTTTCAAGGCACTTAGGGCGCGCAATTTCCCGCCGACATACGATCCGGCAACGGCCGCGCCTTGACGCCGTTGCACACGCACTCCTAGAATGACCGCACTCGGTCCCCCCGGGTGGTTCGGATTTCCCATACCGCTGCAGTCACATCCGTCATCAATGATCCTCGCCATCGCGAATCAGAAAGGCGGCGTCGGCAAGACCACGACCGCCCTCAACCTGGCGGCCGCGCTGGCGCTGCGAGGCAAGTCGACGCTCCTCATCGACCTCGACCCTCAGGCCAACAGCAGCATGTCGTACCTCGATTTACGCGAGGTCGAACGTGGGATGTACGACGTCTTCGTCGACCCCGCCCTCGACATGCAGGAAGTCATCAAGGCGACCGCGGTACCGAACCTCTCGGTGGCCCCGGCGCGCATCTCGCTCGCCAAGCTCGAGTCGCGGCTCGTCGGCGAACTCGACGCCCCGTTCCGCCTGAAGGACCAGCTCGCCAAGCTGGCCGCCTACACGCACGTCGTCATCGACTGCCCGCCGGCCCTGGGCCTGCTGACCGTCAACGCCCTCGTCGCGGCGACGCACCTGCTGATTCCCATCCAGTCGTCGTACTTCGCGCTCGAAGGCACCGACGACCTCCTCGAGACGATCGAGAAAGTCCGTCAGCGGCCCAACCCCGGGCTGAAGATTCTCGGCGTCGTCATCACGATGCACGACAAGAGGACGGCCCTCGGGCGGGACATCCTCGCGCAGATCCGCAAGGTGTTCGGAGAAAAGGTGTTCAAGACGGTCATCAGCAAGAGCGTTCGGCTCGAGGAAAGTCCGGCGTATCGGGAGTCCATCTTCACGTTCGCGCCCGAGTCATCCGGGGCGAGCGAGTACTACAGCCTGTGCGAAGAGGTCATCGAACGTGCCTAAACCACGCGGTCTTCCAGTCGCTCTCCAGATGCGCCACGACGCGCATTACGTCGACACTCTCGCGGCTTCGGCGGCCACGCCCGTGGGCCGCATGGTGCCGATCGACAAGGTCGATCCGAACCCCGATCAGCCTCGCCAGGCCATGGGGGACCTGTCGGACCTGGTCTCGTCGCTGACCGAGAAGGGGATCATCGAGCCCCTGATCGTCCGGCAGCGCGGTGAGCGCTATCAGATCATCGCCGGAGAACGCCGCTACCAGGCCGCCATCCGGGCCGGGATCGTCGAGCTGCCGGTGGTCGTGCGAGACGTCGACGACACCGAGATGCTGGAACTCGCGCTCGTCGAGAACATCCAGCGCAAGGACCTGACGGCTTTCGAAGAGGCCGAGGCCCTGCACAGCCTGAGCACCAAGTGCGGCTACACGCACGAGGATCTGGCGAAGCGGCTGGGGAAGTCGCGGACGTCAATCACCGAGTCGCTGTCGCTCACGACCATCCCGCCTGAAGTGCGCAAGGTGTGCCGCCTGGCGGACATCTCGAGCAAGTCGATCCTCTTGCAGGTGGCCCGCCAGGGCGACCCCAAGAAGATGGCGGCGCTCGTCGAGAAGATCGCCACCCAGGGCGTGACCCGCGAGCAGCTCCGTAAGGAACAGGAAAAACCGAAGCCCGGCCCAGGACGCCCGAAGGCGTTCGTCTTCAGCTTCCGTCCGCCGACGAAGGCGTTCAATCTGCGCCTGACGTTCACCAAGAAGCAGGCGTCGAAGGACGAAGTCATCAGCGCCCTCGAAGCCATCATCGACGACCTGCGGCACCAGCAGTAAGTCCCGGACGCCACGTCCGGATCCCGCCCGAGGCGTCCCGAATTGCGGCCAAGCGGTCCGCGATTCGGGGCGCGCCGAAATACCCGCCACAAGCTTCAGGTTGTAATTCGCGGACGCCCGCGAACATGCGGCCACGTCCACAGGGCTCCCGGTACGGAATCGCGCGAAGCCGTGGCGCAGAACCCAGTAACGGTCATAGTCGCAGGCCCGGAAACGCACTCCGCGAGTGTTCCGTGGAGCCTCTTTCGCTGGTTAAGTTTACATAAGATATATTATCAGACCTTAGTACAATACGGCCTGAAACATGGCTGTTGATGGTTTGTGGGTGGTTTGCCCTGCCGGGACGCGAGCCGGCGGCGACGACGGACCGGACGGTCCGCGGAGACGGCTCAGGCCGTCCAGACGGCCGCGTTCGCGCTGGCCGCCGGCAGTTCGACGCGGCGCGCCAGCCCATCGGCCGGCACCGTTTCCACGATCCGCCGGGCCGCATCTCGGGCCACGACCCGAAGGCGCACGACCGTGCCAGGCCCGGCGCCGAGGGCGGCCCACGGAATGTCCACGCGGCCGCTCGGGATGTCGCGCATGACCGGCGCGGCGCCGGACTCGAGCGACACCGACTCGACCGCGAGGCTCACGCCGTCGGTCACCTCGACCCAGAGCACGAGCCCGTCGTCGGTTGCCCCGGCATCACAGCGCGTGATGGCCGACCGCCCGACACGGTGCATGGAGCCGGCGCTCCGTTCGAGCGGCACGGCACCCAGCCGGTCGAAGTAGCTCGAGAGCGTCGAAGCATCGCCGGAGCCGGGACGCAGGCGCAGGACGTCGTCGCCCGCCACGGCGGTCGTGATGTTGGTGCGGTGCAGGTCCTCGGGCGGCTCGAGCCCCATGGCGCGCCAGGCGCGGCGCAGGTGCCGGCGGAACAAGGCGTCGAACTCGCGGTCGTGTGCCGACGAATGATCGTCGCCGTACCACCAGAACCAGTCGCTGCCTTCGGCGGCCTGGAGCGCGTCCATGGCCTCGGCGGCCACCTCGGCCGTGAGGTCCGATCGGCGGGCCTCGAACCGGGCGCGCGCCTGGCCGAGCTGGACCCAGGCGCGGCGGTCGTCGGCGTGGCCAATCCAGATGCCGAAGTCGGCGTGGATCCAGGAGCCGGCGAAGAGGCGAGTCAGGGGTGTGACTTCCCCGCTCGTCGCCTCGTGCATCGTCACCGGCTCGATGTCGGGCGCCTCCGCGAGACGCCGATAGAGGGCTCGCAGGAACGGCCGGCCGCCGCCGGCGTAGTGCTCCCACGCGTTCTCGCCGTCGAGGATGATCGGCACGACGGCCTGCCGGCCGTCCACCGCCGCGCAGTGCGCGCCGATCGCGCGCAACTTGCCCACGAAGTCGTCCACGGCGGCATCAGCCGGCCAGCTCTGGTACACGAAGCCGATGGCGTCCGACAAGCCGTGGTCCCGGAACACCATCCGGACGTCGCCGTGCGGCGTCGGGAACGCGTGCGCCCGGAACTTCAGCACGTCGGGGGTGGACTGTCCGGCCAGGGCCCGCGAGCGCTTCAGGATGTCTTCGTCGGTGGCCATCCAGCGGAATCCGGCGCGGGCAATCGCCTCGGCCGCGGCCGGCGACACGCTGCCTTCCGAGGGCCAGACCCCGCGCGGCGGCTGGCCGAACCACGCGGTGTGCGCGTGGATGGCGCGAGCCAGCTGGGCATCGGCGTCCGCCGGCCAGATGAACGGTGGCTCCGGGAGCGGCGCCCCCGGATGGGCGTCGTGGTGGGCGGCCGAATCACAGAGGAGCGGCAGGATCGGGTGGAAGTACGGCGAACACGAGAGCTCCACCTGGCCGCGCGCCGCGGCGGCGCGCCAGGCCGGCACGATCCGCCGCAGCACCTCGAGCTCGACCGCCCGCAGCGTGTGTTTGTCGTGTTCGTCGAAATCGCGCCCCTTGGCGAGCAGGCGCTGCACCCGCGGGTCGGTGGCGGCGATGTCGGGGTCCACCCAGGCCAGCTTCTGCCAGACCTGCAGGTCGCGCAGCGCCGCGAGATCGAAGGGCCGCTCGCCCGCCTGCAGGCGCCAGAGTTCGGCATAGCGCGGATACGGGTCGACCATCGTCGGCGGGTGTGCGTGGAACCCTTCACGCACGAACCACTCCGCCTCGGCGCGGTCGAGCGCGTCGGCCTCGCGCAGGCCCAGCACGAGCTGCCGATCCCACGTCCGCTCCTGCGCGTAGGCCTCGACCTGCTCGACGAGCGACGGCACGAGGTTGAACGTGGCCCGCATGCCGGGGCACTCGTCGACGAGCGCCACCATGCCCCAGTAGTCCTTGAGGGCGTGCAGCCGCACCCACGGCAGCACCGACTCGCCCGTCTCCGGGTCGAGGTAGTACGGCTGGTGCATGTGCCAGAGAAGGGCGAGCCTGACGGGAGGTGACGGCATGCTGCTGGTACAATCGGGTCAGCCGCGCATGCGCACGCTCGACCGGTACGTGATTCGCGAAGTGTTGGCGCCCTTCGCGCTGGCGTTGCTCGTTCTCACGTTCATCCTGATTATCCCCTTCATCATCGCGCAAGCCGAGACGATGATCGCCAAGGGGGTGCCCTGGCTGACCGTGGCGCGGGTCATGGTGACGCTCGTGCCGCAGGCCCTGGGCCTGACGATTCCCATGGCCCTGCTCGTGGGGCTGCTCGTCGCCCTCGGCCGGCTGTCGGGCGACCGTGAGGTCGTCGCCATGCAGGCCTGCGGCCTGAGCCCGCTGCGCCTGCTCCGCCCGGCCCTCCTCGTCGGCGTGCTCGGCTGGGCGGTCACCTCGTGGGTGCTCATCTCGGCGATCCCGGACGCCAACCAGACGTTCCGCGAGATCACGACCCGCCTCGTGGCCGACCGGGCCGAAGGCGAGGTCAAACCGCGCGTCTTCTTCGAGGACTTCCCCGGCTTCGTCGTTTACGTCCGGGAAGTGCCCGAGACGGGCGGCTGGACCGGTGTGGTCGCCGCCGACACCCGCTCGCCGCAGCACCCGGTGCTCTATGTCGCGAAACACGGGCGCATGCTGGTGGACCGCGGGAAACGCACGATCCAGATGGTGCTCACCGAGGGCAGCCGCCACAGCACCTCGGACCGCGATCCCAACGGCTACGAGATCAGCACCTTCGCCGAGACGATCGTGCCGCTCGACCCCGAGAGCGTCTTCCCGCGCCAGGGGCCGGCACGCGGCGAACGCGAGATGTCGATCAACGAGCTGCTGACGCGAGCCGCCGAACTCGAAGGGCGCGGCGACTCGTCGCACGGCCAGTGGCTCGAGATCCACAAGAAGTTCTCGATCCCCGCCGCCTGCTTCGTGTTCGTGCTGCTCGGCGTGGCCCTCGGCGCCACCGACCGCAAGGACGGGCGGCTGGCGAGCTTCGTGCTCGGCCTGGCCGTCATCTTCATCTACTACGCGGTGATGTGGCTCGGCGAGTCGATGGCCAAGGGCCGCTACCTCGACCCGTGGCTCGCCCGCTGGCTGCCCAACATCGTGCTCGGGCTGGCCGGGGTGGTGGCGCTGTGGCGGCGGCTGAGACCGGCCCGGCGGACCGGCGCCCTGCTGCCGGCCGCCCTCACCCGCCGTTTCGCCGGCGTCTGGAACTCCACGCGGGGCTCGCTCGTGTCGCGCGTGCCGAACCTGTCGTGGCTGCGGCCGACGCTGCTCGACCTCTACGTCGGCATGATGTACCTGCGGGTGCTGGCGCTCTGCCTCATCGGCATGGCCAGCCTCTTCTACATCTCCACGTTCATCGACCTGTCGGACAAGCTGTTCAAGGGCACCGCCACGACAGCCCTCCTGCTCGAGTACTTCTGGTGGGCGACGCCGCAGTTCCTCTACTACATCATCGCGCTGGCGGTGCTGATGGCGGCGGTGGTCACGATCGGCGCGCTCACCAAGTCGAGCGAACTCATCGTCATGCGCGCCTGCGGCATCAGCCTGTACCGCACGTCGGTGCCGCTGCTGGTGTCGGCGCTGCTCGCCTCGGGCGCCCTCTTCGGACTGGAAGAATTCATCCTCGGCCCGGCCAACAAGAACGCGGCGCGGCTCAACTACATCATCCGCGGGCAGACGCCGCGCACCTTCGACGTGCTGAACCGCAAGTGGCTGACCGGCGAAGACGGCCGCCTCTACCACTACCAATTCTACGACCCGAAGCAGCGCGAGCTGAACGGGCTCACCGTGCTCGACTTCGCCGACGGCGACGACGGCGTCGTGCGAGAGCGGGTCTATGCCGCGGTCGCCATCGCGCCGGACGCGGCCGCCACCACGTGGCAGGCGCGCAAGGGCTGGACGCGCGCGTTCGGCGACGGCGCCACCGTGACCGCCTATCACCCGTTCGACACGCAGGACCTCACGCTCGAAGCGCCCGACACCTTCATCACCGAGGTGCCGCCGCCGTCGCAGATGAACTACGTGCAGTTGCGCCGGTACGTCGAGGAACTGCGGGCCAGCGGCTACGACGTGCGCGAAGACGAAGTGGCGCTCTACCGCAAGCTCGCCTTCCCCTTCGTCACCCTGGTGATGACGCTCATCGGCGTGCCCTTCGCGGTGACGACAGGCCGCCGCGGCGCGATGTACGGCGTGGGCGTGGGCATCGTGCTGGCCCTCACCTACTGGACGCTCATCAGCGTGTTCGCGGCCTTCGGGGCCGGCGGCGCCATGCCGACGCTGCTGGCGGCGTGGGCGCCGAACCTGCTCTTCGGCGCCGGCGCCGTCTATCTGTTGCTGACCGTCCGCACGTAGCCGCTCAGCGCGCCAGCCACAGCGCGTCGAGTCGCACGGTGCCGCGGTCACCAGGGCGCGCGTGCACGGTGTCGCTCACGAGCAGCAGCGCGGTCACGCGGTCGAGCGGCACGGTGGCGCCGGCGCGGCGGTCGATGGACAGGAACCGCGAGAACGGCAGCGTCACCTCGCGAGGCGTCGCGTCGAGATGGACGGACGTGCCCCAGCGGTGCCCGCCATCGGCCGGCGTCCGCAGCTGCAGCCACACGCGCATCGGGTGGTCGGCTGATGCCCGCACCACGATCCGGTCGAAGCTGGCGAGATCGGCGGGCGTGTCGAGGCGCAGGGCCGCGAACTGCTCGCGGCCGGCGGCGGCGAGTTCCCAGTCGTAGATGACGCGCCCGGCCACCGCACCGCCCGGCCGCATCACCGCCGAGGAACCAGGCGATGTCTCCGCGGCCCAGCGTGCCGGCTCGGCCGCGCCGGAGAGCGGCACCGTCACCTGCGCCGGCGGGACGCTCGGCGGCACGGCGCGCTCCAGAGTGTCGCGCACGTACACGGGATTCGTCACCATCCACGGCGCCCGCGTGCTGCCGGCGGCGTCGAGCGTCACCTCGAGTCGGCACGCCCCGGGCGCACCGGCTGTCGTCCACGAGAGCGTGCCGCCGCGCGCGGAGGCCACGGGACGCCCGTCGCAGACGAGCGTGGACACCGCCGTCGCCGGGGCATTCGACGTGGCGGCAATCGTGACCGGTCCGCGCGGCGTCAGATGGCCGCCCATGCCCGCGGTGGCGCCGCCGGAGCTTGCCGTGAAGCTCGTGATACGGCCCGGGCCGCGCCCGCCGATGACGGCGTACACGCGCCCGGCCTGCAGGGCACCAAGAATCGCCGCGGCATCCGCGGCAACGTCGCGGCCCCAGGCCGCGCGGTCCACCGGCACCACGTTCGAGAACGCGCGGAACATGGTGGCGTAGCCCGGGGCGCGCACGGCGACGGCGCCATCGTACGGCTCACCCACTCCGCGCAGGCCGATCCGCGCGTGCGCGTCATGCGCGGCGAGGCCGACGACCGGGCGCAGCGCCGCCTGCCGATCCCAGGCGCGCAGTTCGAAGGCCGGACGATCGAGAAGTGCCGTGATGGTGGGAACCGGCGCCCACGGGTAGGTCGCGACCGCGTCCCACAACCGGCCCGGGCGATCGCGCCACTCGCTGTCGGCGTTGAGCCACTCGATGGCCGGGAACGCGGTGTCCCAGTCGCGCCACTTGAGATCGTCCTTCGCGGATCCGGGATGCGCCACGACGCCCATGCCGCCCAGGCGCGCCACGTCCTCGACGACCGATTCCGGGAGGCCGCCGAGCGGGTACGGCGACGGCCGGGCGCCGAGCGCGACGTAGTGGCCGGCCCACGTGCTGACCTCTGCCGCGTCGATGACGAGCACGCCGTTCACGCGGCGCGGCGGATCGGGCACGCGTGTGCCATCGCCGTGGTCGGTCAGGATCACCACGTCCACACCGGCCTCGCGACCGGCCGCAGCCACCTCGTCGGGCGTGCCCGTGCCATCGGAGCGCGTCGTGTGCACGTGGAAGACGACACGCACGTCCGCCGCGGTCGCTCCCGCCGTGACCGTCACCTCCGCCGGCAGGCGGTTGACACGCCACGCGACGAGCGCCGCGAGGGCCGCGAGCACGATGGCCGTGCCGCGCATGACGCTCCGACGCCGTGAGGTCATGCGCGCGGGTGGAACCGCTCGTAGACGGCGCGCAGCCGCTCGTCGAGCACGTGCGTGTAGATCTGCGTGGTGGACAGATCGGCGTGGCCGAGCATCATCTGGATCGCGCGCAGGTCGGCGCCGCGTTCGAGCAGATGGGTGGCGAAGGAATGCCGCAGCACGTGCGGCGAGATGGCGCGGCTCAGGCCGGCGGTCACACCGTAGGCGCGCAGGATCTTCCAGAACCCCATACGCGAGAGCGGCCCGCCCCGGGAGTTGACGAAGAGCCGCGGCTGCGGACGTCCGGCGGCGAGCGCCGGCCTGGCCTCGGCGGCGTAGCGGCGGATCCACCGCACCGCCTCGTCGCCGATCGGCACCACCCGCTCCTTGCGGCCCTTCCCCATCGTCGTCACGACGCCGCCGTCGAGGTCGACCTGCGCCAGCGTGAGGCCGAGCAGTTCGGACACCCGCAGCCCCGTCGCGTACAGCAGTTCGAGCAGCGCGCGGTCGCGCAGCCCGCGCGGCTCCGTCACGTCGGGCGCGTGCAGCAGGGCATCCACTTCGTCCACGGTCAGATACTTCGGCAGCGCCTTCCAGGCCCGCGGGGCCTGGAGGTCCGACGCCGGGTTCTCCGTGCCCTGCGCCGCCGACGTGAAGCGGAAGTAGCCGCGCACGGCCGCCACCAGGCGGCCCACCGACCGCGGCGATCGTCCCTCCGACATGAGCGTGCGCACGAAGCGTTCGAGTCCGTCGAGCGTGAGGCGCTCGACCGCCGTGCCCTCGCCGGCGGCAAAGGCCACGAGCTTGCCCAGGTCGAGCGCGTACGCGTCGCGGGTGTGCGGCGAGACGCGGCGCTCGAGCTCGAGGTGCGCCAGATACCGATCGATGGACGACACGACTGTCCGTATTGTACGCGCCGCTTCCCCCTTCGTTGACACCCGTCCAAGGGCGGGACTAGCATGCGGGGTTGGCGTTCGACGCGCCGAGTACCCCATGTCCCAATCCTCGAAGTGGCAGTCGCTGCCGACGGAAGCCATCAACCCCTCCACGCTCGCGATCGACAAGCAGCCGGCCACCGGTGTCGTCGATCTCATGCTCGCGGAGGATCGCAAGGTGCTCGCCGCGGTGCAGCGCGAACGCGACCGCATCGCCGTCGGCGCGGACATGCTGGCCAAGGCCCTCAGCAAGGGCGGCCGGGTCATCTTCGTGGGCGCCGGCACGAGCGGCCGTCTCGGCGTGGTCGAAGCCGCCGAGATGCCGCCCACCTTCGGCACCGATCCCGAACTCGTGCAGGCGATCATGGCCGGCGGCAAGTCGGCGATCCTGCGGGCGAAGGAAGGCGCCGAAGACGACTACGAGGAAGGCGCCCGCGCCACCAAGCGCCTCACGCCCGGCAAACGCGACGTCGTCGTCGGCGTGTCGGCGAGCGGCATGACGCCCTTCGTGCGCGGCGCCCTCACGAGCGCCCGCGGCGCCGGCGCCCGCATCATCTTCGTCACCTGCGACCCGCGCACCGAGCTCCAGAGTTTCGTGGACCTCACGATTGCGCCGGCGGTCGGCCCCGAAGTGATTGCCGGCTCGACGCGCCTCAAGGCCGGCACGGCCACCAAGCTCGTGCTGAACACGCTCACGACGTCGGCGATGGTGCTCATCGGCAAGACCTACGGCAACCTGATGGTGGACGTGCGCACCGGCTCCGACAAGCTGCGTGATCGCGCCCGCCGCATGGTGCACATCGTGACCGGCCTCGAGATCGAGGCCACCGACGCGCTGCTCAAGCGCGCGCACTGGAACGTGAAGGCGGCCATCGTGATGCAGAAGACCGGCCTGCCCTACCAGAAGGCGCTGAGCCGCCTGCGCAAGGCGCACGACCGCCTGCGCGACGCCATCGGCGAAGACATCGAGCCGCGCCTTCGCGCGCTGCTCGACGGCGCATCGAAGAGCTAGCCTGGGCGGCGGGCGCTGGCCGCACGATCGATGACGAACGTCACGTCGGGGTGCGCCTGCAGCCACGACGCCGGGCAGCGGGTGGTGAGCGGCCCGTCGAGCATCGCCGCCACGGCGTCCGCCTTCGACGCGCCCGTCGCCATCATCACGACCCGCCGCGCCGACAACACCTGACGCATGCCCATCGTGAGCGCCGAGGCCGGCACGGCGCGCCAGTCGCCGCCGAAGCGCTCCGCGTTGGCGCGCCGGGTGGACTCGTGCAGCGGCACCACGTGGGTCTCGGCGTGCAGGAATTCGCCCGGTTCGTTGAAGCCGATGTGCCCGTTGCCGCCGAGGCCGACGAGCAGCAGGTCGATGCCGCCCGCGTCGGCCATCGCCGCCTCGTAGCGCCCGCACTCGGCGGCAAGGTCTGCGGCATCCCCCCGCAGGAACCCGATCGAGGCCGGCGCCAGGTTCACGTGCCGGAAGAGGTGCTCGTCCATGAAGGCGCGGAACGAGCCGGGGTGCTCGGGCGCGAGCGTCGAAAATTCGTCGAGATTGAAGGTCCGCACGCGCGACCAGTCGAGCCGCGCCGCCGCGAGCGCGGCGTAGAGCGCCATCGGCGTGCGCCCGGTGGGCAGGCCGAGCACGAGCGACGGCGTCTCGCGAATGACGTGCGACACGAGGGCTGTGACGCGCGCGGTGGCGGCGTCGTGATCGTCCACGAGATGCAGGGTCATGACCGTCCCGGAGGTGCGCCGGCATAAACCGGCAGTCGCAGGTGGCCGCGCGACGCGCTGAGCGCAAGGCGCACGGCGCCCAGGGCGGGTTCGTCGGTGAGCACGCCGACGATCGCCTTCGGCGCGGTTTCGGCGACGAGCGCCTCGAGCATCGAGGCGAGGACCGGCGCCATCTTGAACAGTCCGCCCGAGAGCACCACGTGAAATCGTTCGCCGCGCATGCCGAGCTGCTCGATGACGGAGCGGGCGGCCACCATCAGTTCCGTCGCGGCGGCGCGCAGGATCTCGCCGGCCACGGCATCGCCCTCGGCCTCGGCCTTCGCCACGAGGCCGGCCATCGCGGCGATCATCTGCCGGCGATCGGGCCGCGTGTGCACCTGGCGCACCAGCCCGTCGATGCGGTCGGTGTCGGCATGGCGCAGCACGAGGGCCGAGAGCGCGGTCGCCGGTCCGCGGCGATCGGCCGCGCGCACGACGGCAGCGAGCGCTTTCGCGCCCACCCAGAACGCCGAGCCTTCATCGCCGTAAACCTCACCCCAGCCGCCAGCCCGGGCCGCGGTGTGCGCGGGCCCGATGCCGTAGGCGATCGAGCCGGTACCGGCGATGACGACGACACCGGGCTCGTCACCGGCGCCGGCGACGAGCGCGATGTGCGCGTCGTTCACGGCCACGATCTGCCCGCGGCAGCCGAGCCGCCGCAGGATGCCGCGGACGATCGCTTCGTCGTCGGGCCGATCCATCCCGGCCATCCCCACGCAGACCGCCGCCGGCATCGTGTCGTGGTCGCCGAGCGCGGCGTGTATCACCTCGTAGAGGGCCTTCTCGGTGGCCAGTTCGCCGGCGCTGTGCAGGTTGGCGCCGCCGCCGCGCCCCTCGCCCACCACGCGGCCTTCGGCGTCGGCCAGCCAGGCCACGGTCTTGCTCCCTCCCGCGTCGATCCCGAGTACGTGCACCTCTGAAGCTTATACTGGCGCGTGCTCGCCCCGCTCGACTACGCCGTCATCGTCGCGTATCTCGTGGCCATCACGGCCTTCGGGTCGTGGTTCGGCCGCTTCCAGCACACGACGCGCGACTACTTCCTGAGCGGGCATTCCGTGCCGTGGTGGGCCGTCTGCTGCACGGTGGTCGCCACCGAAACGAGCACGCTCACCTTCATCGGCATCCCGGCCACGGCCTACACCGGCAACATGACGTTCCTGCAGCTGGCGCTCGGCTACGTCATCGGCCGCCTGCTCGTCAGTGTGCTCTTCATTCCGGCCTACTTCCGCGGCGACCTCGTCACGTCGTATGAGCTGCTGCAGCGGCGGTTCGGCCGGCGCGTGACCACACTCTCGGCCGGACTGTTCCTCGTGACGCGGTCGCTCGCCGACGGCATCCGCCTGTTCGCGACGTCGATCGTCATCGCCGTCGTCACCGGCGTGCCCACGGCGTGGTCCACGCTCATCGTCGGCCTCATCATGATCGTCTACACGGTGCGCGGCGGCGCCGCGGCGGTCATCTGGACCGACGTCGTGCAGATGTTCATCTACGCGGCTGGTGCGGGCCTCGTGGCCGTGGCGCTCCTCGGACACATTCCGGGCGGCTGGGACGAGGTGGTGCGCGCCGGCACGGCGGCCGGCAAGTTCACGTTCTTCGATGCGTCGACGGATCCGACGGCCGTCTACACCATCTGGACTGGCCTGCTCGGCGGCGTCGCGCTGACCCTGTCCACGCACGGCACCGATCAGTTCCTCGTGCAGCGCCTGCTGGCCGCGACGAGCGCCCGGGCCGCGGCCACCGGCCTCGTGCTGAGCGGCGTCGTGGTCTTCGGGCAGTTCATCCTGTTCCTGCTCATCGGCATCATGCTGTTCACGTTCCACCAGCACGTGCCGCTCGACGCCCCGCTCGCCCGCACCGACCAGGTGCTGCCCCACTTCGTCGTCAACTACCTGCCGTCCGGCATCGCCGGCTTCATCGTGGCGGCGATCGTGGCCGCCGCACTCTCGCCGTCGCTCAACGCGATGGCGGCGACGACCATCAACGACTTCTACAAGCCGCGCACGCACCGCGATCTCGACGAGACGGCGCTGCTCCGCCTCTCGCGGCGGATCACGATCGGCTGGGGCGTGGTGCAGGTGGCCGTGGCGCTCGGAGCGCAGCTGATGGACCGTTCCGTGCTCGACGCCGGCCTCGCGGTGCTGTCGTTCGCCTCGGGTTCGGTGCTCGGCGCCTTCCTGCTCGCGACCCGTATGCCTTCGGTGGGTGAACGCGACGCCTTCTTCGGCATGGTGGCCGGTCTCGCGGTGATGACCGCGGTGTGGGGGCTCACGGCCACCGCCTTCACGTGGTACGTCTTCATCGGCGCCACGACCACCGTGGCCACGGCGTGGGTGCTCTCGCGCGTGGCGCCTGTGCGCGGATGACGTCAGTCGCCCTTCCCGAGCGGGTGCATGACGTGCTCGCCCGCGCGATCGCCGCGCGGGTCACGCCGGGCGGCGTCGTTGAAGCAGGCAGCGGCGCCGGCCCTCGGTGCGTCGTGACCGCCGGGCACGTCACCTACGCGGCGGACGCGGCGCCGGTCACGCCCGGTACCGTCTACGATCTCGCCTCCCTCACGAAGGTGCTGGCGACGACGCCCCTCGCACTCGGCGCACACGCCGCCGGCACGCTGCCGCTCGAGACGCGGCTCTCTGCACGTCTTCCAGGCTTCGACGACCGGCCGGATCTCACCCTGCAGGATCTCCTCGAACACGCGGCGGGGTTTCCGGCGCACCGTCCGTACTTCCGTGCCGTGGCCGGACGCGCCGGGTATCTCGCGCGCATCGGCGCGGAACCCGCGGCCTACACGCCGCGCACGACGCACATCTACACGGACCTCGGCTTCATGCTGCTCGGCCTGCTGCTCGAAGACGCCGCCGGCGTCGGGCTCGATGCGCAGTTCACGCGCCTCGTGCGCGACATCGCGCCCGGCGCCGAACTGGCCTACGGCGTGCGGCCCGAGTGGCGCGGGCGCGTCGCGCCGAGCGGCCTCGACCCCTGGCGCGGCGTGATGGTCGCCGGCCGCGTGCACGACAGCAACGCCGCAGCGCTTGGCGGCGTCGCCGGACACGCGGGCCTCTTCGGCACGGCCGCGGCGGTGGGCGCGATCGCGCGCTGGTGGATGGCGCGGCTGACGGACGCGAGCGGGCCGACGCACGGCATCTCCGTGGTGCTCGCCACGCGCGCCGTCTCGCGCGGCGCGGTGCCGGGAAGTTCGCGCGGTCTCGGCTGGGACACGATGGTCCCGACCTCGTCGTGCGGCGCGCGCATGTCACCGCGGGCGTTCGGCCACACCGGTTTCACGGGCACGTCGCTCTGGATCGATCCGGCGCGCGACCTCTACGTGGTGTGCCTGACGAACCGCGTGCACGCATCAGACGACGCCGACGGCATCCGCCGGCTGCGCATCGCGCTGCACGACGCGGTCGTGGAGTCGTGGGACGGGGCGGCGCGCTGAGCGCTACTGCTTCTTCGGCGGCGGCGCACCGAAGGGCGACACCGGAGTCTGCCCCGGCGGCGGCGGCAGCGTGGGCGTGAACCTGCTGCCTCCCTGCGGCTGGAAGGGATTCGTGCCGGGCGCCCCGAACGGGTTCGCGCCGGGCTGGCCCGTCGGCTGACCGAATGGATTGCCGCCCCCGGGCTGCGCGAAGGGATTGCCGGCGCCGCCTGGCTGTCCGAACGGATTCTGGCCGGCCGGCACCGGCTGGCCGAAGCCTCCGGCGGCTCCGGGCTGTCCCTGCTGCGCACCCGCCTGATTGATCGCCTGCAGGATGTCCGGCGGCAGGCCCTTGCCGGGCCGCACGTCCTGGTACGTCACCGCCCACTGGTCGTAGCGCGTGCGCCCGTTCCAGATCTTGATGCTCGTGGCCTTGCTCTTCGACACCACGCCGATGACAGGGGCGCCCGGCATCGCCGCCGTCTGTCCCGTGGTGGACGTGCCGCCGGTCTGCTGGGTGGAGGTGCCGCCGAAGCCCGAGGGCGGCGTGCCGCCGCCGGTGCCCGTGCCCCCGGGGGGCGTGGTGCCAAAACCACCCGCCGCGCCACCCGACCCTCCGATGGGCGCCGCCGTCTGATAGACAGGCTGGAAATCTTGACCGTTCAACGGGTCCTTGTACTTGCGCCGCACGAACCGCTGTTCGACCAGCACGTCGAGCGTCGGCGGCAGCGTGCCCGGGCCCGCCTTGCGCTGGAACTTCAGGATGCCGCGGGCGTACTCGTGGGCGCGGAAGAGATATTCCTCTTCCCGTTCGCGCTGGGCCTGCTTGTTCCACACGGGCAGCGCCACGCCCATGAGCACGGCCATCACGCTCAGCCCCACGAGCAGGGCCGCCATCGCGTAACCGCGTTCACCGGCGGGACCAGAGGTCCGCGCGCCTTGACCCCGTAACTGCACGTAACTATTATCGTTAGCGACCCGCCACATGTCACTCATCTCCCGCACCTCGTTCGTCGGCTTCCTTCTGGCGGCGCTGGCCGCCTCGGCGTGCGACAAGGTGCCCCTGCTTGCGCCCACCAATACGACGATCCGTCTGACCGCCGGGCTTGGCGTGCTGCCGGTTGCCGGCAGCACCGAGATCGTGGCCGTGGTCATCGAATCCGCCGGCACCCCGGTGCAGAACGGCACGGTCGTGACCTTCACCTCGTCGCTCGGCACGGTCGAGCCGCGAGAGGCGCGCACGCAGAACGGCCAGGTGACGGTACGCTTCGTCGCCGGCAGCCAGTCGGGCTCGGCCAAGGTCGGGGCGTTCTCGGGCGGCAGCAAGTCCGAAGACGTCGAAATCCTGGTCGGCGCGGCCGCCGTCGGCGCAGTGTCGATTCGCGCCGAGACGGCCTTCGTGCCGAGCACGGGCGGCACCACCGGCATCATCGCCCAGGTGATCGACAAGGGCGGGAATCCGCTGCGCGGCGTGCCCGTCGGCTTCTCGTCCACCGCCGGTCAGTTGTCGGCGAGCACCGCGCTCTCGAACGATGCCGGCGAAGCCCGCGTCGAGATCACGACCAGCACCAACTCCGACGTGACGGCCACCGTCGGCGGCAGCACCACGGCGCAGACGGCGAAAATCACGATCACGGCGCGCGACCTGCCGGCCATCGCGGTCACGGCCACGAGTTCGCTCGGCGGCACGAACACCACCGAAACCGGCCTGCCCATCATCTTCACGCTCACGCCGCCGGCCAACGCCGGCATCCGCTCGGCCCGTATCGACTACGGCGACGGACAGAGCGAGAACCTCGGCGCCATGCCGGCCGCGATCTCGCGCTCCCACGTCTACACGCGCGCCGGCACGTATATCGTGACGGTCACGGCTACCGACGCGTTCGGCTTCTCGGGCACCACCACCCTGGCGGTTGTGGTGAACGATCGAGGCACGGTGGGCGTGACGGTGCAGGTGCTGTCGAACATCAGCGGCCTCGTCACCTTCAGCGTGAGCACGAGCGGCACCATCTCGGGCTCGATCCGCACTTACGACTGGGACTTTGGCGACGGCACCGGCACGACCACCACCGGCCCGCAGACGTCGCACCGCTATGCGAACGCGGGCACCTACATCGTGCGCGTGCGCGTGGTCACGACCACCGGCCAGGAAGGGTACGGCGAGGCGACGATCCGCTTCTAGGCGGCGCTCGCCGGACTCACCACTCCGCGTAGGGTTTGCCGTCGAGCGAGGTCTTGTCCGACCCGCTCTTCACGTCGAAGATGCCCGGTTCGGCGGTGGGGTTGGCCGGATCCGATTCGGCGGGCACCGTCTGCCAGGTGTCGGCCGAGTTGGTCATCGGGTCGTCCGGAATCCTGCGCACGTAGCCGTCGGTCACCAGGTCCTGCAGCGCCGCCGGCCACTTCTGCTTGTCGGCGTAATACTGATCGATGGCCTCGCGCAGCTTGTGCAGGTCGTCCATGAGCGTGGCCTCGCGGGCCCGCACGACGCTGTTCTGGTAGCCGACGAGCGCCACCGACGACAACACGACGATGAGCGACATCACGATCAGCAGCTCGATCAGCGTGAAGCCGTCGGCGAGCGTCGGCCGTCTCCGTATCAGTCTCATCGCGGTCCTCGCGGCTCACCAGTCACTGTATTTCGTGCCGTCGAGCGCGGTGCCGCCGCTCGTCGACCGGATGTCGTAGACGTTCTGCCCGCCCCACCGCGTGGCGTCGGGTTTGTCCTGATACGAACGCAGCGCCCACTCGGCCTCGCCGATCATCGGATCGACGGGAATTCTGCGCAGCAGCTTCACCTTGCGGCCCGTGGCGTCGCCGGCGAGCGTGATGCCTTCGACGAGCGTCTCGAGATCCGGCGGATACCCTTCGTTGCCGGGCTTGAGTTCGGTGGACGGCACACGGCCGGTCGCCACCAGGTCGTAGTACGAGTCGATCGCCTCGCGGATGTCGCGCAGGTTGTGGCGCAGCTCACTTTCCTTCTGGCGCTGGATCGTGACGCGCGCCAGCGGCTGGATGCCCGCCGCCAGGATGAGCAGGATCGTCGTGACGATGAGCAGCTCGATGAAGCTGTAGCCGCGCTCGGCGCGCCGGATCCAGGTACCCACGTCGCTGTCTCCTACTTGACCGTCACCGTGACCGGCTGGAACTGGAACGGCGCCGCGCCGCCCCCGGCAGCGAGCGTGCCCACGCCCGAGAGCGACAGCGGCGACTGCCCCGCCCCGATTGCCTCGAACAGCACCGCGCCGACGACACCAGTGCCAGACGCGCCGAGCACGTCGCCCGGCCGCACGATGGCGATGTCCACGCGTCCGGCGGCGGCATCGATCTTCTGCGTGAAGGCCGCCTGCGCGCCGCCCTGCCGCATGAGATTCCCTTCCTGCACCGTGCGCACGCGCAGCACGGCCGGATTGTACGAGAGCGAAATCGACACGGTGGAAAGCCGCGAGGCGTTCGAGATCGAAATCGGCACCAGATACGGACCGCCGCCGGTGCGGAACTCCGTGCCCGGCGGACTCACGAGCACCGTCGCCGCCGTCTGCGCGGCGGGCGGCGCGAACGGGTTGACCGGCGCCGGCTGGCCGCCGGCCTGCTGCGGCGGAGGCGGCAGCGGCACGGCCGGGGCGGCAGGCGCGGTCGTCGGATCGGTGGCCGGCGCCGGTGTTGTGGGCGCGGGCGTCGGGAACTGGAACGGGTTCGGCGGCGTCTGCGCGGGCGCGGCCGGGGCTACGGGTGCCGGCTGCGGCACGGCGGTGAAGCCGGGCGTGTTCGCCGTGCCCGCGGGCAACTGCTGGCCGGGCGGCGTCGTGGGCGCGCCAGGCGTGGACGTGAAGCCGGGCGTGGCGGAACTGCCGGGTGGCACCTGCTGCCCCGCCGGCGCGGCGCCAGGCACCACGGCCGGGGCGCCCTGCGGCGGCGCGGGGGGCGGCGCGGCGGCGCCGCTGCCGCCGAAGACCGGCGGCGGGCCGCCCACGGCCATGTTGGCCTGGGTGCCGATGTAAATCGGGCTCAGATCCGAGGCCGTGAGCTGGTGCGAGCGCACGATGCGCGGCGTGAGCAGCATCACGATGTCGGTCTGCCGGATGTTCGAGTCGTTGTCGGCGAAGAGCTGCTGCAGGAGCGGCAGCCGCATGATGCCCGGGAAGCCGCGCAGCGACCGCCGCTCGTCTTCGCGCAGCAGGCCGGCCAGCAGGTTCGACTCGCCGTCGCGCAGCCGCAGCCGCGTCGTGACCTTCCGCGAGGCGAAGGCCGGCAGCGCCTGGCCGGCGATGTTCGAGTCCTGGCCGCGCGCGCTGTTCTCGAGCGTCAGGTCCATCACGATGTCGCCCTCGTAGGTCACGCGCGGGGTCATCTCGACGATGACGCCGATCGGACGATACGTGAACGACGTGAGCGGATTGGCGTTGGCGCCGCCCTGTGCGAGCGGCGTGAACGTCGTGCTGGGCACCGGCACTTCTTCGCCGAGGTTCAGCGTGACCTTCTGGCCTTCCGTGCCGCGCAGCTGCGGCTTGGCCACGGTCTTGGTCTGCGAGTCACTTTCGAGGAACCGCACGATGGCGGCCGGCACGGCCAGGTAGAAGTCGGCCGCGCTGATGCCGGTGGAGATCGTGTTGGCGTTGAAGACGGGTGGTGAGCCGACGTTCGAGGGCGCCGTGGCGCTGCCGCTCGTCGTGGTCGTGCCGGTGCCGCCGGTGCCGGTGCTCGTGGTGCTGCCGCCGGGCGCCTGTTCGGGCGAGAAGATGCCGCCGAGCGCGTAGTCGGTCAGGTTCAGGCCGAAACGTTTGGCGCGTTCGCGGCTGACCTCCAGGATCTGCACGTCCACGATCACTTCCGCGCGCGGCTTGTCGTTGATCTTGATGACCTGCTCGATGATCTCCATCACCGGCGCGGCCGCCCGCACGGTCAGCGTGTTGGCGGTCTTGTTCGGCGCGATGCGCGGCTGGATCGCCATCTGCGG